>CALXDT010000046.1 GCA_944387125.1 uncultured Oscillospiraceae bacterium
TTTTGTTTATAGAACCCGCAAGAAAATGCAACGACAGGAAGCAGGCTGTGCCTTTCGGCACAGCCTGCTTCCTGTTGGGGTATTTTATTACAGCCCCTGGGGGCTCAGGCGTTTTTCATGATTACGCTTTCCACACTGTCGGCAATGTGCTCGGCGGTATCGGCGCAGCGCTCCAGGTAGGTGTAGATATCCCGCCAGGCGATGACCTCCATGGGATCGGCTGCGCAGCTGTGCAGGTCATGCATGCACTGGATATAGAGGGTGTCCGCCTCTTCCTCCAGCGTGTTGATGGAAATGATCAGGCTCTTCAGCTTTTTGGAATGCTTGAAATCGGTAAATTCCCGCAGAAGCTCCAGAACGTTGTCGCAGAGCTTGCGCACCAGCTGGATCAGCGGAAGGGCATCGGGGCGGATGGCGGACACATGGGTGCAGTAAATCCGGATCAGCACATCCTCGATCTTGTCGGTCAGGTCGTCGATGTTCTGGCTCAGCTGCAGAATGTCCTCCCGGTCGATGGGGGTAATAAAGGCCTTTACCAGGGTTTCCACCAGCTCATGCTTTTTCAGGTCGCCGGAGTGCTCCACAACGTGCATTTTGTCCATATACTCCCGGAGCTTGTCCCGCTGGAAATTACCGGCGATCTCCTCCAGCAGGCTGGCAGCCTCACAGGCGCATTGGGCGCATTCCAGAAAATTATTAAAATAGTAAGCATCTTGTTTCTTAGACATATGGCATCTCCCATCCTTCGATTCAGAATATTGCAATGAACAGCTTTGCCATGACAAAGCTGATGAGTCCGCAGCCGGGGAACGTGAAGATCCAGGTCAGAACCATGTCCTTCACCACGCCGAAATTGATGGCCGAAAGCCTGCGTACCGCGCCGACGCCCATAATGGCGGTGGTCTTCATATGGGTGGTGGACACCGGAATGCCGAAAAGACTGGACATCAGAAGGCCGAAGGCCGCTGCCAGATCGGCGGAGAAGCCCTGGTACTTTTCCAGCTTTACCATATCCATTCCCACGGACTTAATGATCTTCTCACCGCCCACACTGGTGCCCAGAGCCATGACGATGCTGCAAAGGAGCATCAGCCACACGGGGATTACCGCGCCCTGAACGTTGGACTGGCCGTTGGAGAACGCAATGCCCAGGAACAGTACGCCGATAAACTTCTGCCCGTCCTGGGCGCCGTGCATAAAGCTCATAGCCGCCGCGCCGAAAATCTGGGCGCCCTTGAAAAAGCGGTTGGCCATCCGCCGATCCAGCTGGTAGAAGAGGATGGTGATCAGCTTGCAGATGATCCAGCCGGAGCCGAAGCCCAGGATTACACTGGCAGCGAGGCCATAGAGCACCTTCACCCATTCGGCGCCGTTGATGCCGCCCAGGCCGTTCTGGATGGCCATGGCGGCGCCGGTGATGCCGGCGATGAGGCTGTGGCTTTCACTGGTGGGGATCCCAAAATAGGAAGCGCCCACGCTGTATACCACAATGGAGAACAGTGCGGCGCACAGCGCGACCATGGCGCTGTGGGTGTCACTGCCGAAGTCAACAATGTTGCTGATGGTGCTGGCAACAGAGCTGTTGATTTTGGTCATGATGAGAACGCCCAGGAAATTAAAAACAGCGCTCATGATGATGGCTGAGCGAACGCTCATGCACCGGGTAGTGATGCAGGTGGCAATGGCGTTGGGTGCGTCTGTCCAGCCGTTGACGAAGATGACACCCATGGTCAGCAAAACAGTGACCAGAAGCGCCGGGTTGCTGAGCATGCCCTCCCAGAAGGCGGAAAGCGAAACGTCCATAGAAAACCTCCAAATCGCAAAAAAAACAGGGCGATCTCATTGCCCTGCTCCTTTCTCCGGCCGGCGGTGCCCGCCCGGTATCTCCGAATCAACCGTATTCCGGGGAATGCCGGATCTTTTGTCTCAGCCCCGCAGTTCAAAAAACGGGAAATCCATGCAGGATCCCTCCGCCGTTTGAAGACGCGGCTGTGGCAAAATCTCTCGCTGTCAGCCTTTTGACGATTGAATCAGAACTTCCTAAAATCACAGACATACGGCAGCACGGGTATGTTTCGCAGGTTCTGCCGATTTCCGACATTTACAAGTATAGTCCAGCCGTATCCCAATGTCAACAGAAAATTAAGGATTTGTAAATTTCTAATAAAATCTTTGCAAAATCTAAACTGTCAATGGGCAAAAACCGCCTGCTCGATTACCGTGCGGGCAGGCGGTTGGGAAATTTAATTGGCAGCGCCGGTGGTGGCGGAAGCGTCGGTCTCACCCTCGGTGAGGGCGCGCATAGCCTTCCTTACCTGACCTTCGTCATAGTACAAAACGCTGTGGTACTGACCGTTGCTATAGATGTCCACTTCATCGCCCCAGTACAGCCCCTCCACCGGACAGGTGCCGCCGGTTTGAATCTTCAGATCCGGCAGAATGGTCAGCAGAGTCAGCAGGGTATCGGTGATCTGGGAATCGGTCATGCTGGTGGAGATCAGCGGAAGGACTTCATTGGCTATCCGCTGGAGCTTGGTGAGATTTATGGTCTTGAGCTTTTCCACCAGGGCATCCATGAGCTTTCTCTGCCGGGCGGTACGCTTGATATCGCTGTCGGCATCGCCTTCGGCTTTCCGCATCCGGGCATAGCTCAGGGCGCACATGCCGTCCAGCCGCTGAACGCCCGGTTCAAAGTCGTAGTAGACCCAGGTGTCGTCATCGTTGAGATAGTCCGCCTCCTCCTGGGTCAGCTCGATTTCCACGCCGTCCAGAGCGTCGATCACCTTGATAAAGGCGTCGAAGTTGATCTCGAAGTTATAATCCACCTCAATGCCGAAGTTACTGTACAAGGTCATGTTCATCAGCTCCATGGAGCCGGCAATGTCGTCGCCATAGGTAGAGCCCAGGTGATAGACGGTGGTGAGCTTGATCTTGCCAAAGGTATGGTTCTTGTAGTCTGGGGGCCGAACCATGGTGTCCCGCAGCAGGGAGGTCAAAGTCAGGGTCTTCTCATATGTATTGATGGTGCACAAAATGGCCGTATCGGCGAAGCGGTAGTTTTCCTCGGCTTCTCCTTCCCGGGCGGATTGGCCAACCACCAGAATGTTCAGATAGTCGGCGCTGGAGGCCACATGGGGCGGCTCGGTGGCTTCCGTGGTGGGAGCCTCCGTGGTCTCGGTTGCGGCTTCCGTGGCTTCTGTGGTTGCTTCCCCAGTTTCCGAGGCGGCGTCCAGCTGGCTGTAGTCGATGGTGGGA
>CALXDT010000047.1 GCA_944387125.1 uncultured Oscillospiraceae bacterium
CGGCGGACATAAATATGCCGCAGAAGCCCCTTGTGGGCAATCTCGTCATAGGCAGAAATCCGGTATTGGTTTGCATAATCAATCACCAAATCCTTCACCCGGTCGGTCTCCTCCGGGAGAATCCGGCACCGGGGAATCTGCACCACCTGATGGGTGCCCGCCCGGAAAAACCCGGCCCAGACGCGCCCCTTTTCCTGGGCCACCGGATACTGGGCCTTGTTCCGATAGCCGTAACAGGTGGGCGCCGCCAGAATGGGAACCTCCTCAAGGGCCTCCCCTGCCAGCCGGTTCAGGCAGTTTTTCACCCGGAGAGCCTTCAGCCGGGTCTCTTCCGCATAGTCCATGTGCCAGAAGTCGCAGCCTCCGCAGAGCTTTGCCGCCGGGCACGCCCGGTTGACCCGGTGCGGGGACTTTTCCAGGATCTGCACCAGTTTCCCCGCCGCCCAGGTCTTCTGGGCTTTTTCAATCCGCACCTGCACCCGCTCACCGGCAATGGCATTGGGGATAAACACCGCGCAGCCTTCAATGTGCGCCACTCCCTGCCCCTGGGCGGTGTAATCCGTGATCACCGTTTCATATACCTGATGTTTGATCAGCATGGCCGTTCCTCCACTGCCAACCAGAACAGCTCGTTGAGCCGCTGGGTTCGGCCTGCCAGGTACAGCGCGCCGAACAACGTCTCCACCCCTGTGGCCTTGGCGTACTCCTGGGGGGTTGCGGATTTGGGTACTGCGTGCACGTGGGCGTTTTTGCCCCGGCGATAGTAGGCCAGTTCCTCCGGCGTGAGCAGCGGAAGCATCCGGTCGGCAAACTTCGCCTGAGAGGAGGCCTTAACCATGTGGATGGTATCCCGGTGCAGATGATCCACCCGCTTGCCCCCCCGGGCGCAGAGATAGCCCCGGCAGAGAATCTCAAAAACACAGTCTCCCATATGCGCCAGCCCCAGATTGGAGATGGCGTCAATTTCCTCCTTGGGTAAATTCATTTGAAAAAGGTTTTCCATAGCTTCCCTCGATTCACCAAAAATTGGGCGCACAGCCCGGTAAACAGTCCGGTAATCAGCCCCGCGGCAGAAAGCGCCGGCAGGTAGACCAGCACGCCCCAGGTGCCGCTGATCCACGCCGCCATAACCAGCTGACCGATGCCGTGAGCCACAGCGCCCAGACATCCGGCCACCCAGATCTGCTGTTCTTTCAAAATCCGGCGCAGCAGCACCGTCACCAAAATGGCGCAGAGGCCTCCCGCGGCGGAATAAAAAATGGTGCTGAAATTTCCGGCGAACACCGCCCCCAGGAAGATCCTGGCAAAGAGCACCGCCGCGCCTTCCCGGGAGCCCATGGCAAACACCGTGAACACCGTTACGATATTGGCCAGCCCCAGCTTCACCCCGGGAATGGGCACCAGCGCCGGGAGCTGGGCTTCCAGGAGGAAAATGGTCAGGGCGATGGCTGTGAGCAGCCCCAGCCGGGTAATTTTTTTCACCTGCATCCCTTCACCGCCTTTCCGCAAAACAGGCGTTTGCGCAAATCTCAATATAAACTTAACAAATTCCCCCCGGGTTGTAAAGGATAAATTCCTGTACATTTCCGGAAAAATATGGTATCATAGAACGCAAGCTGATGCAACCGGAGAAAGATGGGATTCACGTGAAAAAAACAATGCTTTGTCTGTTGATCGTTTTTTCGATTCTGACGCTCCTGGCCTGCGGCGGCAGGCCGGGAGATGAGACGCTTGCCGCCGCCACTACTACCACCAGCCAAACCGAAGCGCCCACTGTCCCGGCCACTGTCCCGCCGGACGGCAGCCCCCTGGATGTCACCTGCAAAGGCACCTACACCGGCCAGCCCCAGGCGGATACGGTGGTCGCCCAGACGGCGGACGCCCAGCTGACCAACGGGGAGCTTCAGGCCTGGTACTGGGCGGAGGTGGCCGATTATCTCCAGTCCGGCCAGACCCCCGCCCCGGATGTTTCCCGGGATCTGGCCACCCAGCCCTGCGAGATTGACGCCTCTGTCCGCTCCTGGCAGCAGTATTTCCTCCGCCGGGCGCTGAACCGCTGGCACACCTCCCAGGCGCTGATCCGCCAGGGGCAGGAGGAAGGGCTTCCTGTGGAAGAAGCCTTCCAGCCAAATCTGGACAACTACGCCAAGTACATGGAGGGCATGCCCGCCACCAAATACCTGTACCGGTATGAAAAGAGCTACCAGCCCAATTCCATACACCAGGCCTATCTGGACAGCATGGCCGATACCCTCTCCTCTCTGGCGCAGGCCCGGGGGTATGACAGCGGGGAGCAGCTGGCTCAGGAAGCCCTGGGAACCTCTCTGGAAGACCTCACCGCCTTTGCCGTGAGCTATAACCAGGGCTATATGTACTTTGCCGATCTGAGCTGCTACCTGGAGCCGCAGCAGGATCAGGTGGAAGATTACTATGATCAAAACCGGGAGGCGCTGCCATCCCAGGATGGCAGCCGGTATGTGGATATCCGCCACATTCTTCTGATTCCGGAAGGGGACGCGGTCACTGTGGCAGAGGACGGCACCGTTTCCTGCTCAGAAGAGCAGTGGGAAAGCTGCTATGCCACAGCCGAAGAGATGCTCTCCCCCTGGACCAAGGGGCTTTATGAAGGAACGGAAAGCGCCTTTGCGGATCTGGCCTATCACAACTCTGCCGATGCCGGTTCCGCTCCCGACGGCGGCGCCTACCGCCAAATTTCCCAGGGGCAGCTGATTCCGGAGTTGGACAGCTGGTGCTTTGACCAAAGCCGCCAGCCGGGAGACACCGCGATTATCCGCTCCCCCTACGGCTGTCACCTGATCTACTTCGTGGGCAGCACGGATGCCTGGTATGCCCAGGCGGTTCAGGGGCTGACTGTCCAGCTGCAGCAGCTGCTGCTTCAGACGGCCCGGGATACATATCCCATGGAAGCGGACTACAGCGCCATCACCCTTGGCTCCGGCTCGCCGGAGGTCTCCTACGCCGATGTGCTGTACCCGGACGTGGCCCATGAGCGGTTCCCGGAGATCCCGCTGTACCTTCAGCAGGACTATCCCAAAACCATGTACGGCGGCTTTAAGATCTCCACCAACGGCTGCGGCATCACCACCATGGCCATGATAGCCAGCTATTTGGGGGATGAGGAATGGACGCCGCCGGAAATGTGCCAGCGCTACGGCAACTACAGCTTCGCCAACGGCACCGACGGCGGTCTGTTTGTCAAGGAACCGCCGCTGCTGGGCTTCTTCCTCAAGGAGAAGACCTACGAGCCCAACGTCGCTCTGGAAGCCCTGAAGGAAGGGCGGGTGGTGGTATCCATCCAGCACAAGGGCTATTGGACCCGGGGCGGCCACTACATCGCCCTGGAGAAAATCAATGAAGACGGAACCATCCAGGTGCGGGACTCCAACCTGTACAACTACGGCCGGATCAGCTCCCACAAGGAGGATAAGCACACCTGGGGGAGCATCACCAGCGCCGGTTCCGGCTATTGGATCTTTGAATACAAAGTAACCTCCATCCCCGCCTGCAGCCGCTGCGGCGGCCCGGAAGGCGTCACCCAAAGCCTGCTGCAAGAGGATTATCAGTGCCGGAAATGCCGCTCTGCCGCCCTTCGCCGCAGCACCTACCTACTGTCTGCTGAATAAGTCGTGATAACGACTGATTCACACATCTTTCGGTGTGTAATTGCATAAAAGCGGCTCTTTCCAACCGTTTTTTCAATCGGCTGAGGGCGGGGAGACGCCGAACCTTGGCTGGACAACAGCAAGCCCGTCCGGTTCCCAACTGGGAGCCGGACGGGCTTTCTGTTCTGCGGAAGGCCGCAGATTCCTCCGGATTCAAATCCACGTCCCCTCCGGAGGGTCGGGGTTTCCCTGCCTTATTCTGCCCACAGGGAGAAGCGGTTCAGTCCCTCTTTGGAGCCGGATACATAGAGAATGTCCCCCCGGCGGAATATGTACTCCGGTCCGACAATTTCGATGAGACTTCCCTCGTTTTCCACGGCAATGATATTCACCCCGAAGTTTTTCCGCAGGTTGACGTCCAGAACCGTTTTCCCGGCCATTTTTTCCGGAATCATCAGCTTTGATATGTTCAGCTTTTCGGAAAGCTGGATGTAATCCAGCATCCGGGACGCTTCCAGCCGGTGGGCAAGACGAATCGCCATGTCCTGCTCCGGATAGACCACCTTCGCGCCCAGTTTTTCAAGGATCTCGCCATGCTCCTTGCCGGTGGACTTTGCCATAACAGAGGGAATTCCCATGCTCACCAGGTTCAGGGTGGTCAGAATGGACTTATCCATGGCTTCCCCGATGCAGACAACTGCCACATCGCAGTTTTGAATCCCGGTTTCGTACAGGGTTTTCTTATCCAGGGAGGGGATGACAAAGGCGTTGTCGGTGTATTCCCGCATCTGTCTGATTTTTTCCTCGTCCCGATCCAGAACGATCAGATCCGCATCGGATTGGGCAAGCTCCAATGCCAAGGCCATGCCGAATCGTCCCAAACCGATAATGCCGTAAGTTGTTTTGTCTCTTGCGCTTTTCTTAAACATATCTGATACCTCCATTCATTAACCGATGGCAATATTCCCTTCCGGATAGGCAGCCCGCTCGCCTTTGGTGAAATACCACAGGGACGCAACCGTCAGAGGGCCGAGCCGTCCGATATACATGACCAAAATAGACAGGATCTTGGAGCCCACACTGAGCCCCGGTGTGATGCCGGTGGACAAGCCTACGGTGCCGAAGGCGCTGGTAATCTCAAACAGCGCATCGATCATCGGCACGTTGGGATCCATGACGATCATCAGCCAGGTGCCGGTGATCACCACGGCCAGGGCAAGCAGCGCAATCACAGCCGCTTTACGGAAAAGCTCTCCGGGAATGGAATACTTAAAGGCCTTCTCCTGCTTGTTGGTGGCTGCTGAGAGAATTCCCCTGAACAGCACAAAGAATGTGCTGGTCTTGATACCGCCGCCGGTGGAGCCGGGAGACGCGCCGATGAACATCAGCACAATCAGAACCAAAAGCCCCGCGTCGGTGTAGCTTGCCATATTGGTGGTGGAAAAGCCTGCTGTACGCGCGGATACGCTGTGAAAATAGGCGCCCATCCAGCTTTCCCCGCTCTGGGTCATCTTGATCAAAACCGTGCCGCTGATAATCAGGAAGGCTGTTACAGACAGGACGGTCTTTGCGTGCATGGAGTATTTCTTCCAGCGGAACTTGTTTTTCCGCATCTCCTGAATCACGAGGAAGCCGATGCCGCCGAAAATGATCAGGCCGGTTGTCACCAGGTTCAGCAGGATATTGTCATGATAAACAAGCAGGTTTTCGTTGGAATACAGCTCCCCGGAGTGTCCGAGAATATCAAAACCGGAGTTATTGAAAGCCGCTATGCTGTGGAACAGGCTGTATCCCAGCGCTTCCAGCGGCGGATAGTCCCGGATAAACACCAGGAAACTGATGCCCGCGCCGGTCAGCTCAATGGTCAGGGTGGTAAAAAGCACCTGCCGGACGAAACGGACTGCTCCTCGGCCGTTTTCCAGATTCCCCGCTTCCTGAATGAGGTTTCGCCCCTTCAGGTTAATTTTTCTGCCCATCGCCAGGATGACGCCGGCGCCTACTGTGGTAACACCCAGTCCGCCCACCTGAATCAGCATAGCCAGGAACAAACGGCCTATCGGTGTAAAGGCTGTACCGGGGTCAATGGCAATTAACCCGGTCACGCATACCGCGCTGGTTGCGGTATAAAGGGCATCGATGTAATGAATGTCCTGCCCCTCCTGTACGCTGCACGGCAGCATCAACAGTCCCGACCCGATCAGAATCACCGCCGCGAAGCCAAGGGCGATAATTCGTCCGGGAGATAGTTTCATCATTCGCTTCCTCATGGTTTAACCACCCCATACCATCCAAATATATATGTAACCGGCAAGCACCGCCGAGAGCGTAAAGGGAACGCCGATACGCAAAAAGTCCCAAAGTCTGACGGTTTCTCCGTTCTTGCGCAGAATGCCGATGGCGGCGATATTCGCAGAGGCTCCGATGGGCGTCAGGTTGCCGCCAAGGGTCGCGCCGGTCAAAAGGCCAAAGTAGAATACATACGGCTCCGCTCCCATCAGAACGGAAATGCTCTGTACAACGGGCAGCATCGTAGCCACATACGGAATATTGTCGATAAACGCCGAGAGGACAACCGAAGCGAATACAATCATCGTATACAGAAGGAACGGATTGTCTCCCGCAAAGTGATAGAACAAATCGGCAACCGCATCAATTACGCCGGCAGTTTTAATGCCCTCGATCACAATAAACAGTCCGAACAGCAGAAGCAGCGTGTCTTTGTCAATATCCCCAAGCACTTGCTTCAAGGTGGAAATGGACTTCTTTTTCCAGCAGGCGCCGATGACGCCGATGATGCAAAGCCCCAGACAAATCAGGCCGCTTCGGATATTGTACAGGGACAGCAGGACGGGATTTTCCGGCTCCGGCAGAAAGGAGGATACAATCAAAAGGCCTACCGCGCCAATGAGCAGGGCAGAGGGGAAATAGTCCGTCACCGTTGTTTCCACTTTGGCACTGACCGGCTGACGGTCTTTACGGAACAGAATCAGAAGCGCGATGCAGGATACCACAGCCCCCAGCTCCACGCCCCAGAAAATGCCGGGCTTATCGTCCATCCAGAAGAAGTCCAGGAAATTCATGCCGGCGAAGCTGCCCAGCAGCATGCTGGTGGTATCGCCGACCATGGTAGCCGCACCTTGCAGATTCGAGGATACCGCAATGGCAATCAGCACGGGAACCGGCGATATTTTCAGCTTCCGGGAGATTGCCAGGCCGATGGGCGCCACCATCAGAACCGTTGCCACATTGTCCACAAAGGCGCTGACAATGCCCGCAAACAGAGCAAGCACCGTGATCGCCCATTTTACATTGGGCACGCGGGCAATCAAGTGCTCCGCCAGCAAGGCGGGCATTTTACTTTCAATGAACAGGGTGACAATCCCCATGGTGCCGGCAATCATCAGAAGCACATTGTAATCCACGGCTCCCAGTGCCTGAAGGGGGGTAAAATCGTAAACACCGGCCAGTCCAAGCAGGACAAACACGGCGGCTCCCGACAGGGCGATCCACGGCCTGTATTTCTGCAGGGCCAGCATCAGTATGTAAACAGTCACAAAGATACATAATGCAGGAATCATAATGTACGCCTCCGAAAATGGTTTATTCTGCATGGGTCATGCAGCCCTTTTGTTTTCTGCGCTTCATTTTACTGGGAAATGCACAAAGATGCCCTTAAAATGAAATTTGTCAGTTTAAGACGGCATTAAGATGGGACACCCTGTTTAATGCGCACGGAAGAACGCAAAACATGCAGAAAGCCCCGGCCTGCAAGCTGTTTTGCGTTGTTCCGTACGCATTATTGATAAAGGTGTCCCTGAGAGAAGTTCTGCCCGTTTAAAGACATGGGAAGATCCCTGTGCATGACTGTGAACATGCACGGGATTGTATAAACCGTGCCGCTGCCCGTGCATATGCTCCGCGCGGCCATGGCTGTGCTTATCGGACAGGCTTCTTGTGGGGCTCGCACGCCGGTCACTCTACCTTAAGCATCCGATACCCCACGCCGATATGGGTTTGAATGTACTGGGTATCTTCTTTTCCGGCGCTGAGCTTCTTCCGCAGGGTCGCCATGAATACACGCAGCGAGGCAATATCGCTCTCTGTGGTGCTGCCCCAAACCTTCTGGGTAATAAAGGAGAGGGTCAGCACCTTGCCCACGTTCTGCGCCATCACACACAGCAGCTTATACTCCATGGGCGTCAGATGCAGCTGCTGTTCCCCCAGCCAGGCACATCCGGCGGCATAATCGATCTTCAGCTGCCCGTTGGAGAAAATGGGGCTGGGCGTGGACGTCTGCATGAACTGCAGCCTGCGCTGGGTTGCCCGAAGCCGTGCCAGCAGTTCTTCCACCGAAAAGGGCTTGGTCAGGTAATCATCCGCGCCGGCATCCAAGGCATCGATCTTGTCGGTATCCTCCGCTCTGGCGCTGATCACGATGATCGGCATTTGCGACCAGGTGCGGATCTTGCGGATAATGTCAACGCCGTCCATATCGGGCAGCCCCAGATCCAGCAGCATCACATCCGGCTGTGCGGTGGAAGCCTGCATAATCGCGGAAGCGCCGGTGGGGGCGGTTACAAAACGATAATTGTGGGATTTCAGGGTGGTTGCCATCAGATTTCGGATGGCAGGATCGTCCTCAACCACCAAAATAAGCAATTTATTCATTGATCGTCACCTCGCTGATGGGCAGCGTAAAGGCAAAAACACACCCATTGGGGGTGTTGTCTGTCAAGGTTATTTCCCCGCCGTGAAGATGGATGATGGATTGGCACAGGTGCAGTCCCAGCCCCATGCTGCGGCGGCCGTCCGCGTTTCTGCCGTTGCCGGTATAGAACATGTCAAATACTCTGGGTTTCCTTTCATCCGGAATTCCGGAACCGTGATCGGCAACACGGACAAGGATCTGATCCCCCTGCTTCCGGGCCGAGACGCAGATTTTCGTCCCCTCCGGCGTGTATTTCACGGCGTTATCCACCAGATTGATGATCACCTGGCTGATAAGCCGCGCATCCATCTGGGCTAAAAGGATCTCGTCAGCGAAATCCGTTTCTATGGTGTGGGTTTTGGTGCGGATATGCCGCAGGGATTCCGTGATTACTTCATCCACAAGCTCCGTGGTCATATTCAGCCGGGTCTGTCCCTCACCGATTCTGGTAATGGACAGCAGGTTTTCCACCAGCCGAATCAGCCAGATGGCGTCCTCATAAATATCCGTCAGCAGTCTGCGCTTGTCCGCATCCTCCATCCTGTCGCCGCTTGTCAGCAGATTTTCCGCATTGCCGGAGATGGAGGTCAGCGGGGTTCTCAGGTCATGGGAAATGGAGCGCAGGAGATTGGCACGAAGCTGCTCGTTTTTGGCCAATACAGCGGCTTCTTCCTTCTGGCGGGCATTGCGCCTGTTTTCTATGGCCAAAACGCCCTCCCCAAGGATCGAGTGCAGAATGCCGCTTTCCAGCGGCTCCAGAGCGTTCCCATAGACCAGCACATCTCCCAACGGTTCGCCGCCGCTTTGGAACGAGAACCGCTGGGTGGCCGCATCCGGAAAATCCTCGGGAGGTTCCCCGTCGGGAAACCGGCGAATGACCGTCCCGTTTTTACACTGCAGAAGAATCGGCCGGTTCAGCAATTTCAGAAGCTGATCCGCGATGACTTCCAAAATATCCGTTTCATCCTCCGCCTGTCCCAGCTGCTGCGTGGTTTCCAGCAGCACCTGGGTCCGCCAGGCTGTCTGGGTGGAGCGCTTTACATGGATGGCCAGGCGGTTTGCCAGCGTGCCTGTCAAAAGCGACGAGAAAAGCATAATGGCAAATGTCACCGGATAGCCCGACGCGTAGGCACGAAAGCTGAGCCGGGGTTCCGTGAAAAAGAAATTAAACAGCAGCACCCCCGCCAGGGAGGAAATGCCGCTGCACACATTGTTTTTCGTGAACAGCGCGGTAAGCAGCACGCCCAAAATATAAACCGTAATGGTATTGGCTTCGGTAAAATGCAGCCTGTGAAAAGCAAAGCCGATCCCCGTTGACAGGGTCAGGATGCCGATGGTGATCACCACGTCCCGGATGGACGGCAGGATTCTCTGCTTTGTTGCGGGGTTCTGCCGCCGCTGGTTCTTACCGGCTGAGTCCGGGATGATATACACATCCAAATAGGGAGCCAGCTCCACCAGCTGTTCCGTCAGGGGCTTCGGCGCATAGAATCTTCCTTTCGGAACGGCGCTTCTGCCCAATACAATTTTCGTCGCCTTGGAAATTCTTGCGAACTCAGCGATCTGGAATGCCACATCATCCCCGGTTACGGTGGAAACAGAAGCGCCGAGCTTTTCTGCCAGCCGGGTATGCCGGTGCAGGCGCTGCCTGTCCTCTGCTCCCATTTGGTCGAAGTTTTTGGTCTGCACATAAAGCGCAGTCATGGTTCCTCCAAAGGCCTGGGATAACTTTGCCGCCGCGCGAATCGTGTTTGCGTTTGACGGCGCGGAGGACAGGCAGACCAATATATGCTCATGAATGACTCGTTCCATTTTTCCGCCTCTCCTTGTTCTCAGGCGCCTCCGATCAAGCCGGCAGACACGGATCCCCAGCGATTCCACCCCGTCCGAAGGTTCAAAAGGGCGGAATCCCGCGATGCCGGGGGGACGGGCAGACGGCTCTGCCCCCGGCTTCAGAGGATTTCCTATGAACGCTCCGCATTCACAGGGAAGCGCTGATGACATCCCCATGAGATGCGGTCACGCCGCGAAAGCAGTTCGCCCATGGGGATTTATTCCGCGGTTTCCCCATCCGGTTCGAGGCAATTCCCGCAAGCATCCTCGGAGAAGTCCTGCCAGACGGGAGGGTTCGCGGTAAACATTCTCTGTTTGCCGGGGAAGGCCCGGGGGTGCTTGCGCATAAACCCGTCCGCTTTGCACGCAAAGACATAGCCAACCAAAAACGTATAAATCACACTTAAGATCAATACCAATTCTTCCATTTGGCACACCTCCTTAAATGGCCGGGGTTTCTCTGTATCTGTATTATACAGCTTCCCAGACTAAGGTGGCCTTATGGATCGCTTATTCAGTTTAAGATGGCATTAAAACGGCGCTTTTGGGAAGCGCGGCAAAGGCGGATGGCAAGAGCCTTTGCCCCGGGTGGGCGTTTTCCCAAATTGCGGCAGAATGGGAAATGAGCAACGCCTATGAAGCCGGTTTCACAGCCTTCCGCGTTGTTCATTGCACAGATAATGAGGGAACCTCTGATGAAACCGGCATTCCGCAGCCCATTGCTTCAGAGGTTCCCCTGGGGGGACATTTTGCCATGCCTGGAATTTCAGACTTATTTGGCGAATTCCACTGCCTTGGTTTCCCGGATTACGTTGACCTTGATCTGACCGGGATATTCCAGCTCCGCTTCAATGCGCTTGGCGATATCCCGCGCCAGCAGGATCATGTTGTCCTCGGACACCACCTCGGGCTTGACCATGATCCGCACTTCCCGGCCGGCCTGGATGGCATAGGCCTTTTCCACGCCGGGGTAGGAGCCGGTCAGCTCCTCCAGCTTCTGCAGCCGGCGGATATAGTTTTCCACGTTCTCCCGACGGGCGCCGGGACGGGCGGCGGAAATGGCGTCGGCCGCCTGAACCAGCACCGCAATGACGGTTTTGGGCTCCACATCGCCGTGGTGGGCTTCGATGGCGTTGACCACCACAGGATTCTCTTTGTACTTCCGGGCCAGATCCGCGCCCAGCTGCACATGGCTGCCCTCCACCTCATGGTCGATGGACTTGCCCAGGTCGTGCAGCAAGCCCGCCCGCTTGGCCAGCGCCACATCCACGCCCAGCTCCGCAGCCATAAGGCCGGCAATGTGGGCAACCTCAACGGAGTGGTTCAGCACGTTCTGGCCGTAAGAGGTGCGGTACTTCTGGCGGCCCAGAATTTTAATCATCTCCGGATTCAGGTTGTGCACGCCGGTTTCGTAGCAGGCGCGCTCGCCCTCTTCCCGGATGGTTCGGTCAACTTCCTTCCGGGCCTTTTCCACCATGTCCTCAATCCGGGTGGGGTGGATCCGGCCGTCCACAATCAGCTTCTCCAGCGCCAGCCGGGCAATTTCCCGGCGGACAGGGTCAAAGCTGCTGACGGTGATGGCCTCCGGGGTGTCGTCAATAATCAGATCCACACCGGTGATGGTTTCCAGGGTGCGGATGTTCCGGCCCTCCCGGCCGATGATCCGTCCCTTCATTTCATCGTTGGGCAGAGCCACCACAGAAACGGTGGTTTCGGCGGCGTGATCGGCGGCACAGCGCTGAATGGCTGTGGCAATGATCTCCCGGCCCTTTTCCTCCGCCTCATCCTTCATCTGCGCCTCGATCTCCTTGATCTTCATGGCGGCTTCGTGGCGGACCTCGTCCTCTACGCTTTTCAGCAGGTGCTGCTTGGCCTGCTCCTGGGTAAACCCGGAGATTTCCTCCAGCGCCTGCATCTGACGGCTGCGCAGCTCCTCAGCCTGGTTCTGCGCCTCGGTGATTTTCTGCATCCGCTTGGACAGCTCCTCCTCCTTGCGTTCGAAGGCCTCGGTTTTCTTGTCCAGGGCGGCCTCCTTCTGCTCCAGGCGGCGCTCCTGCTTGCTCAGCTCGCTGCGGCGCTCTTTGACTTCTCGATCGTTTTCTGTGCGTGATTTATGGATCTCGTCCTTGGCCTCCAGAAGCATTTCCTTTTTGCGGTTTTCGCCGCTGCGGATGGCTTCGTTAATCAGGCGGGTGGCCTCCATCTCCGCGGAGCCGATCTCCCGCTCGGCAACCTTTTTCCGGTACTGCACACCCAGGCCAAAGCCCAGGGCGATGCCGGCCAGAACGCCAAGAACGATAAACAGGATCTCATACCATTCCATAAATGATCTGCACACCTCCTTCCTAAATAATGGCGTAGAAGGGGTGGGCAATTTGTATCCCCATGTGAAATTGCGCGCAAAACCAGCCGGGTATTCCCCGGCAGGAAATACAGAAAAAGCCTTCGGCAGGGGCAGTCCTCCCCTGTCGGATTCACGCCGGATTTCCATGCGGATTTCACACCCCGGCTTTCATGACGCGCAGCGCCCGCCGGGAATCCGATGAAGCAAGCTCCAGCATTGCTTTTGCATAGCAAAACGCCATGAGGCGCAAAAACCCAAACCCCGGCTATCTTCGCCGGTTATCCAGCAAACACAGTACCCAAGGGGATCCCCGGGCAGTGTACACTATACCGAATCTATTTTACAGGCAACCACAGGGAATGTCAAGCAAAAGCTGAAAAGAATTCCCGACCCCCGGCCGTTCCTGCAAATCGTTGACAGAACCCGCCGGGGAGGATATACTAAAGGAAACGAAAGGGGTGGGTTTCATGAAACATTCTTCCTTGTTCACCTGGATCCGGATTCTGGCGGCTCCGGCTGCCGTAATGGCCTGCGGCCTGATCCTGCTTATCAGCCCGGACAGCGCCTCCGGCCTGCTGGGGCGGATCCTGGGCTGGGGACTGATCCTGGGCGGACTTTGCTTCGGCGCCTCGGCGCTGGCGGTGCCCGGTGGAACCGCCGGGAAGGTGCTGGCTGCTCTGGTCTGCCTGGTGCTGGGCGGATGGCTGTTAAGGCATCCCCTGGCGCTGGCAAAAGGGCTGGGGCGGTTTCTGGGAATCCTGCTGTCCATTCGGGGCGTGCAGGAGCTTGTCAGCAGCCGCAGCTCCCGGGGAAAGGCGCTCAGCGCCGCCATTACCCTTCTGGGGCTGGTGCTGGTCTTCCTGCCCATGACCACCTCCCGGGTGGTGTTCTCCCTGTGCGGCCTGTTGGTTCTGCTCCTGGGCATCGGGATGCTTCTGAACCGTCTGCGCCGGGACGAGCCGGAGGATCCCAATATTATTGACGCGCTGTGAAGCTGAAATACTGCCGTCTGGAAGGCGAATCCGGCCACGATGCCGGCCGGCGTCTGCTGAAGGAGCTTTACCTGGAACAGACCGGGCAGGCGCTTCCTCCCATTGCCGTAGCCCCCGGGGGAAAGCCCTATCTGGAAAACAGCCCCTGGCACTTTTCCATCTCCCACACCGGCCGCCACGCCTTCTGTCTGCTGGCAAGGGAAAACGTGGCCATTGACGCGGAGGAGGCAGACCGTCAAATCTCTCCCCGGCTGGCGGAGAAGATTCTCTCCCCGGAGGAGCGGCTCCGCTGGGAAAGCGCCCCGGATCCCCGCCAGGCGCTGCTGCGATTGTGGGTGCTGAAGGAGGCCGCGGCAAAGCTCTCCGGCCGGGGACTGCGGGGCTACCCCAACCATACGAACTTCTCCCCGGAAGACCGGCGGATCCAGGTGATTGACGGCTGCCTGGTGGCCATATTCCGGGAATCTGACTGTGAACAGGAGAACCGCCATGCTCTTTGATACCCACGCCCATATGGATGACGTCCGCTTTGATTCGGATCGGGAGGCGCTGCTGTCCGCCCTGCCGGAGCAGGGCATCGGCCTGCTGATGAATCCCGGATGCAGCTTCCTGTCCTCCCAGGCCGCCTCCCGGCTGTCCCTGCGCTACGATTACATCTACGCCGCCGTCGGCTCCCATCCCGACGCGGCGGACGAGGTCAATGAAACGGTTCTGGAAGGCTACCGAGCGTTATGTAAACAAAACCCCAAAATCAAGGCCATTGGCGAAATCGGCCTGGACTATCACTATGAGGACATTCCCCGGCAGGTGCAGCTGCGGGCGTTCCGGGCCCAGATGGCCCTTGCCCGGGAGCTGGATCTTCCGGTAATCGTCCATGAGCGGGAGGCCCATGGGGACGGCCTTGCCATCACAGCGGAATTTCCGGATGTCACCGGGGTCTTTCACTGCTATTCCGGTTCCCCGGAGATGGCCGAAATTCTGGTGAGCCGGGGCTGGTACATCGGCTTCACCGGGGTGCTTACCTTTAAGAACGCCCGGAAGGCTGTGGAAACCGCGGCGGCCATCCCCCTGGATCGGATCGTCCTGGAAACCGACTGTCCCTACATGGCGCCGGAGCCGTTCCGGGGAAGGCGGAACGACCCGGGCAAGCTCTTTCGGATGGCCCAGGCTCTGGGGCAGATCCGGGGGATCAGCCCGGAGGAGGCTGCCCGGATCACCCTGGAAAACGGCAAGCGGCTGTATCGGATCCCCTGAAGCGCTTCCGCATATCCTCTGCCGGTTTGGGGCATTCCCCCAAACCGGCAGTTTTTTCCGGGCGCAAAACGGCGGTCAGCCGCCCTCCGGCAGCCCCAGCGCGCCTGTAACCAGAATCCCCAGATTGTCCCGGTAGATCTGATCCAGCTGGTCGATGGGCAGGGGATTGATCCCGGAGCCTGCTTCAATGGTATATCCCGGGCGGCGGAAATTCTGGATGAACCAGTCCTTGTACCCGGCGAAGCTGGAAGCGTATTCCGGCTCCGCCAGCGTATAGCCGCTGAGCCGGGCAAATTCCTCCCCCAGCTTCCTGGCTCCGGGCACCTCATAATTCCGGAAGGTCCAGTAGATTACCTGTCCCTGGGTATGGTAGGCCAGCACCAGCGCCGGATCCACCGCGTCGGTGTAGCTGGCCAGGGCGATGGTCTCCCGCTGGTTCAGCGGCGCTCTGCCCACATAGTCCCGGGGGCCGGGGCGGGTAAAGCCCTGGTCAAATTTGGTCTCCCGAGCCTGGAGCCATCCGGCCGGGTACTGCAGGTTCAGATCCACCCCCAGCAGATTTGCCTTCCACCCGTCCGGGAAGGGAATGCTGGGATAGTTTTCCGCCATGCGCCAGGCGGCTTCATATTCCAGCGTCCCGATTTCAATGCCCCCTGTAACCAGATCCACCCCGTCGGGGTTCACCATGGGCACCAGGTAAATGGTGGCGGCGTTCAGAATGTTCCTGGCTTCCACCCCGTACAGCCGCCCCTGCTCCTGATCCGCCTGCGCCAGTTCCTGGGCAAATCTCAGCAGAACGGAGGCCGTAATCCATTCGTTGCCATGGTGGGCGGCGGTATACAGCACCCGCCGCTCCCCCTGCCCCATCCGCAGCGCCTGCACCGGGCGGCCGTAGGCGGTGGTGGTCAGCACCTGGCTTTCCAGGCCGGGGTAGGTTCGGGTGAGATCCCGGATAATCTCTTCGCATAACGCGCTGGTCATTGGCATATGCGTTGGCACCATAGTCAAGCGATCACCTCGCATCAGAATATGCTTTCGGCGGGCCATTCAGAATCCCAAGTGCGCATTTTCGCCGCCGTTCCAGAATTCTGTACCGCAAACATGAGTATATTATCCAAATGATAGAGGTAGAATCTGAACATTATGCCAAAATTGTGAACAACATTTGGATTCACCGCCTGTTTTTCTTGACAAAATCAAAAAAAGGTATTATTTTAATAAAGTATGCTGCATAACTGGAAACGTTTTAAGTTGTTTCCGGAATTCGCAGCCTGAATCAAAAACAACGGCGGCATGACCGCCTGAATCTGATAGAACGGAGAATCGATATGGAACTGAATTGCAGCAATATTCTGAAATGGACCGAAGCCCAGCTGAAATATACCTATGACGTCTCCCTGGAAAAAGCAACCCCCCAGGAGCTGCACGAAGCCCTGGGTCAGGCCGTGATGATGGCCATTTCCGACAACTGGAGCCGTTCCAAGCGGGAGCGTATGCACAGCCGGAAGGCCTACTACATCTCCGCCGAATACCTCATCGGCCGTCTGGTGTACAGCAACCTGTACAACCTGGGCATTCTGGAGCAGATGAAGGAGCTGTTCGCCCAGCGGGGCGTGGATCTGGCGATTCTGGAAGACATCGAAGACGATGCTTTGGGCAACGGCGGTCTGGGCCGTCTGGCCGCCTGCTTCCTGGATTCCGCCGTCTCCACCAACATCCCCCTGTCCGGCTACGGCCTGCGTTATAAGTTCGGCCTGTTCAAGCAGAGCTTTGACGAAAGCGGCAGCCAGGTGGAGCAGGCGGACGACTGGACGAAATTCGGCGATCCCTGGTCCTTCCGCCGGTACAACCACACCGTCAAAATCCGCTTCCCCGACCACACCGTGCTGGCGGTGCCCTATGACGTCCCTGTGGTAGGCTACGGCACCGACAATGTAGGCACCCTGCGTCTGTGGCAGTGCGAGGCCGAGGAGGAGCTGGACTTCAACGCCTTCAACGATCAGGATTATCTCCGGGCTCTGGCCGCCAAGAACAAGGCCGAGGACATCACCCGGGTTCTGTACCCCAACGACTCCACCTGGGAGGGCAAGCGGCTGCGGATCAAGCAGCAGTATGTGCTCAGCTCCGCCTCCCTGCAGGATATGCTCCGCACCTTCCGCAGCGCCTATCCCGGCGCCAGCCTCCAGCGGTTTGCCGAGGTGTACGCGGTGCAGCTGAACGACACCCATCCCGCCATGTCCATTCCCGAGCTGATTCGTCTGCTGATGGCGGAGGGTCTGAGCTTCGACGAGGCGTTCGACATTGCCCAGAAGACCTTCTCCTATACCAACCACACCGTCATGGGCGAGGCTCTGGAAAAGTGGCCTCTGGATCTGCTGCGCAGCGTGGTTCCGGAGATTGTGGACATCATCTGCCGCATCGATGAGAAGCTGAAACGGGAGCATCCCCATCTGTTCATCATCCGGGACAACACCGCCCATATGGCCAACCTGTCGGTATATGTGGGCTCCTATGTCAACGGCGTGGCTGAGATCCACAGCCAGATTCTGAAGGACGACTGCTTTAAAGAATGGTACTACGCCTTCCCGGAACGGTTCCAGAACAAAACCAACGGCATCACCCCCCGCCGCTGGATCGGCCTGTGCAACCCGGAGCTTGTCGCTCTGATCACCGAGAAGGTAGGCGGCGACTTTGTGAAGGATCTGGAGCTGATCGGCCGGCTGAAGGATCACATTGACAGCGAAACCATCGCCCGGTTCAACGCCATCAAGCGTCTGAAGAAGGAGCAGCTGTGCGCGGTTATTGAAAAGCACGAAGGGGTGAAGCTGAACCCGGACTTTATCTTCGACGTGCAGGTGAAGCGGCTCCACGAGTATAAGCGTCAGCTGCTGAACATTCTGTCCATCGTAGACATTTACTTCCGGCTGAAGGAAGGCCGTCTGCCGGACTTCCAGCCCACGGTGTACCTGTTCGGCGCCAAGTCCGCCCCCGGCTACGCCCGGGCCAAGGCCATCATCCGCTATATCAACCGGGTGTCCAAGATGATCAACAGCGATCCCGCTGTCAGCGACAAGCTGAAGGTGGTCTTCGTTCAGAACTACAACTGCTCCTACGCCGAGCATATCATCCCCGCCGCGGATATTTCCGAGCAGATCTCTCCCGCGGGCACCGAGGCCTCCGGCACCGGCAACATGAAGCTGATACTCAACGGCGCAGTGACCCTGGGCACCCTGGACGGCGCCAATGTGGAAATCGCCCAGGAAGCCGGCATGGAGAACGAGTATATCTTCGGCCACACGGTGGAGCAGATCAACGCCATTAAGAGCAGCTACTACGCCCGGGGCATCTACGACAGCAATGCCGACCTGCGCCGCGCCATTAACACCCTGGTGGACGGCACCGTGCCCACCGACGACGCCCAGAGGGATCTGTTCCACGCTCTGGTAGACGGCGCCGCCTGGCATAAGGCCGACCACTACTACCTGCTGCTGGACTACGCCTCCTACCTGGACGCCAAGCTCAAGGCCAACCGGGACTATGCCGACCGGGAAGCCTTCGGCCGCAAGTGCCTGATGAACGTGGCCTCCTCCGCCAAGTTCTCCTCCGACCGTACCATTCGTCAGTACGCCCGGGAGATCTGGCACGTGGAACCCCGGTTCTGATCCTTTATCCAAAAACAAGCGGTACCCGAACAATCGGGTACCGCTTATTTTGCCCCAGCTTCCCCCGGCGCGCTTCTCGATCAGATTGTGCTGGCCAGAAGATTGTTTGGATTGGATTTGCGACGATGGTGATAAGACCATCGTTTTGGGCGGGGAACACCTGTACCAACAGCGGGCAGAAAAATTTCCCATGCTGTGTAAAGGCCATAAGCATAAAGAAGAATCCGTATAAAACAGGCGGTTTTCAGAACGGGAAAACGTTCTGAAAACCGCCTGTTGGCGTTTCAAATGCCCTTTGCTTCCGGGCGCTTCCGGAATATTATGCCTTCTTCTTGCTGTTTCCCGCCAGCTTCCAGGCGTGCATTGCCAGGGAGACGGCGATCACGCCGTAGGAGAAGAACATCCGGATGTATTCGCTGATGGCGGAATCGCCCACCAGCTGGGTAGCCGCCAGAGGCGCCACAACGAACAGGGTGTGGAACAGGAACACGCCGATGATGGCCTGCTTGTTGGTGGCCTTCTGGACGTTGGCGCCGCCCACCAGGATGGCCGCCACGGAGTAAAGACCCACGTTGTCCTGCTGCTGCACGGTATTGAAGGTGCCCAGGTTCTGCAGGAAGATCAGCTGGCCCCAGGCAGCCAGCACCGTGGAGATGCAGGTGGCAATGATCCGGATCTTGTCCACATTGATGCCCGCGCTGGTAGCCACGCTCCGGTTCTGCCCCACGGTGCGCATATTCTGACCCAGCCGGGTGTTCAGAATCCAGCTGTTGAACAGCACGTAGAGGCAGATCACCGCCAGGGTCATGGCCGGCAGCCGCACCGCCCGGTAGACCTTGGAAACCACGGGAATCATGGCGGAGATCACCAGCACAGCTCCCAGAATCACCCATTTCAGGGCTTTGGCGAACATGGGATCCGCTTTTCCGGGACGGTTTTTCACCAGAAGCATCGCGCCCCAGAGGATCAGCGCCAGGCCGCCCAGGACAGCGGCGTCGGACAGCAGCAGCCGGGTGCCGCCCAGCATCTCATTGAGGAAGGGAATATACCGCGCCACAATGCTGAACACCAGCAGCGCGCCCCAGCCAATGAGCTTACCGGCAATGGGCTTGGACTCAGCGCCGGTCTTCTTGCCGTAGAAATATACCACCAGGGTGGACAGAAGCATCACAACGCTCAGCACCGTAAAGGTGGTCAGACAGCTGATGTCGTCCAGAGCGTATTTCAGGTTTCCGGTAAGGTCAAAGGCATTGCGAAGGCCGAAGCCCCGATCCAGCAGGTTGGGATCGTCATAGGGGATCACGCCGCCCATGATGTACAGCACGAACAGCCGGTACAGACCCGCCGCGAAGAAGCCCAGCACCAGGCCGGTGATCATCTCGGAGCCTTTGGTCTTGTTAAACAGCATGCCCTGAAGCCAGCCGAAGAGAATGGCCAGAGGGGTGGTCATCAGCACGCACAGCACAAATCCGGTGATGCCGGTGAAGCCCCAGTGGACGACCCAGAAAATGGAGATCTGGGCGGCGATAGCGCCAACCACAATGCCGAAGTTCATGCCCAAACCCGCCAGGCAGGGAATGATCAGCGCCAGCACCAGGCAGGCGTTCCGGCCGAACCGGGAGAACACCTCCGAGGCGATGTAGGACACATTGGTCTGGGCGATGGCCATGCACAGGATGCTCAGGCCTACGAACAGGATGATAACCTTGTTTTCAAAGAGGAACTGTTTGAGTGCGTCCTGCCAGCTTCTCTTGTTCAGAGGGGAATTACTCATTGGAAGAACCTCCTTTTGCTTTGGCCAGGGCGTACAGGATCACGCCGTTCTGGATGATCTGGCGCATGGTGTCGGAAATGTCCGTACCTGCCAGCAGCTGGTTGGACACCGGCGGCGTGAAGATCACCAGACCCTGGTACAGGAAGGTTCCCAGCAGCACATGGGCAATGGTTGCCTTGGCGGTGGTGGCGCCGCCGATGAGCACCGAGGCCACGCAGATGAAGCCGGTGTTCAGCGGGGAGGTGTACACCTGCAGGAACTCGAAGCCCTGGGAATAGATCACAATGCCCACAGCACCCAGAACGGTGGACAGGGCAATGCCCTTGATGCGCATTTTGTCCACATCAATGCCGCTGGCCCGGGCAAAGGTGGGGTTGGCGCCGGCGGCGGTGATGGCCAGGCCCGTCCGGGAGCGGAAGTACATGTGCACAAACAGGCAGGCGCCCAGGACGAAAAGAATCGCGCCGGTGGGGATGTAGATGGAGCCGATGTTGAATCCCAGGAAGTCCGTCAGCAGGCCGCCGAAGCTGGTCTCCAGGGCCACGGAGTTCCGCACGCCCACACCGCCCAGAGGCCAGATAATCTCGCCGCTGTTGAAGGGCGCCCGGAACCAGACGATGCACATCAGGTAGATGGCGGAGTAGCCCACGTAGGTGGTCACGGTCATTTCGCTGCCCTTGACCATGTTTAAGAGCTTGCCGTAACCAACACCCACCAGCCAGGCCACAACGGCCGCAATGACCAGGGCAAAGAGCATGGACGCCCAGGGGCCGAAGCCCGGCAGAACGGCGTCGATCTTCTGGGCAATTTCAAACTGGATGGCCAGCAGGGTTCCCAGCAGGCCGCAGCAGATGCCCAGGCTGACGCCGAAGTTGGGGCCGACGCCGCACTTGATGGAGGGCACCATGGCCAGCACCAGAATGCCCCACATGCCCCAATACTTCAATGTGGAGGAGAAGTAGGAGGCAACGTCAATGCCGTTGACATAGGCCGTCAGCACAATGGCGGCAAAGAACAGACATACAATCAGCCGGGGCCAGCCGATGGCGTCTATGGTTTTTTTCAGTTTTTCCTTAGTCATGATTTTTGTCTCCTTCTACTACGCCGGACATGGCAAGGCCGTACTCCGCATCGGAAGCGTCCGGAGCGAAGATGCCGGTGAGCTTTCCGTCAGAAACAATGGCGATCCGGTCGCAGAGGCTGCGCAGCTCGTTCAGCTCGGAGCTGACCATGATGATGGTCATGCCCTGCTCCCGGTTCATTTTGGCCAGCAGCTCCAGCACCAGCTTTTTCGCGCCGATATCAATGCCCCGGGTGGGTTCGGAAACCACCAGCAGCTTCGGTTCCATGGTGATGGCCCGCGCCAGGCAGACCTTCTGCTGGTTGCCGCCGGAGAGCCGCCCCGCCCACTGATCCGGGCCGGTGCAGCGGATGTCCAGCGCCTGGATCATATCCTGGGTGTGCTGGTAAGCCTGGCGGCTGTTATACTGGGTGACAGGGCCGATCTTTTTCAGGAATTTTCCCTGGATCTGCATGGCGGTAAAGGTAATGTTCTGCTGAATGGACTCCTCCAGCAGCAGACCCACGCCCCGGCGGTCCTCGGAAACGAAGGCCACGCCTTTTTGCAGCGCGTCCCCCAGCTTCTTCGGGTCGATATTCTGACCGTCGAAGGTGATCTCACCGGAAGCCGGGTACAGACCCAGGATGCCGTTGGGGATACCCACCTTGCCCTGGCCGGCCAGACCGCCGATGCCCAGAATCTCGCCCCGGCGCAGGTTCAGATCCACGCCGCGAACCCTTTCACCGGGCATATCCACATGGAAGTCCTTCAGCGTCAGCAGCAGATCGTCATCCCGGATGCTGCGCTTATCCTCCTGGACGTCCTCCACCAGCTTTTCCACCTGACGGCCGATCATCAGCTCGGCAATCCGGGCGGCGGTGGTGTCCTTGGTTTCCAGCCGCTCCACAAAGGTGCCGTCCCGAAGCACCGTCATGGAATCGGTGACAGCAATGACCTCGTTGATCCGGTGGGTGATGAAGACGATGGCAATGCCCTGGGAAGCGATCACCCGCATGGTCTCCAGGAGCCGATCCGCCTCGGATTCGGTCAGCACCGCGGTGGGCTCGTCGAAGATCAGCAGCTTGATGCCGGTTTTATCAATCTCCCGGGCAATTTCAACAAACTGCATATAGCCCACAGGCATGCCCGCCACCTTGGCGTATTCCTCCACCCCCAGGCCGATGGTATCCAGCGCCTTCCGGGCGTCGGCGGCCATGGCCGCGGTGTCCAGCCGTTCCAGGCTCTTCCCCAGCAGGGCGCTGGCCACGGTGGGGGTGGTGATTTCCCGGCCCAGCTTGATGTTTTCCGTCACCGTAAAGCCGGGGATCAGCATAAACTCCTGGTGCACCATGCCGATGCCCAGCTCCATGGCCTTGTGGGGATTGTCAATGCTGACCTTCTGGCCGTCAAATTCAATGGTTCCCTCAAAGCCGCCGGTATTGTGAATCACCGGCATACCGAACAAAATGTTCATCAAAGTAGATTTTCCGGCGCCGTTTTCGCCCATGAGGGCATGGATCTCACCGGGACGAACCTTCAGCTGGACGCCCTTGAGCACCTTGTTGCCAAAGTATTCCTTGCTGATGTCCTCCATTTTTAATACATATTCATTATTCATATATGACCCCTTCATCATAAGCGCTGAGCGATGGGCGCATGGCAGTGAACGGATGCGCAAATCGTTCAACGCTTACATTCCTTTGCCAAAATCCGGCCGTCTCGGCTGCCCGATACACGACCGAAAATGCGCCCATCGACCAGGATCGATGGGCGCATAGATCCGAAATTGCCTGTCAGACCCCTATCCGTTCCCGAATCCTATCAGAAATCGTAGAAGGGGCACAGGATCATAAAGAAGTTGTCCAGCTCGCCGTTGGCGTCGGAGTAGTGGGTGATGGTAGTGGCATCACCGGCGATCTTCTTCATCTCCTCCAGCAGAGCAGCTTCGTCGCAGCGTTCGGTGATCTCGCCATTGCACCACTTGATGGCATACTCAACACCGGCCTCGATCATCATCATGTTGATCGCCACTGCCCAGGTGGACATCCGGCCGGAGTTGCCGTACTCGGCGACCTTGGTCTTGATCTGCTCCAGCATGTAGTCAACGTCACCTTCGTGGCCTTCGGTGGAGATGTTGAAGGCAGAGGGATAGCCGTGGTAGGGAGAGGGGCAGCACTGCTGGGGATAGATGGCGCCCAGCTCCGCGCACTGCTGAATCAGGGGAACCTGCATGGAGCAGTTGGTGCAGAAGAAGGCGGTATCCTTGCCGTACTGATCTACGTAAACCTTGATGTTCTCAGTGACCCAGGCCTGGGCACCGGTAACACCGGCGTCACCGGTGGGATCGGGAGCGGTGGCTTCTACGTACTCAATGCCCAGCTCGCCGCAGCGCTCCTTGAACAGAGCCTGGCGGGCGGAGATGGTGGCGTAGCCCAGGTGCCGCTCGAAGGAGACGTGCACGAAGGTCTTTGCGCCCTGCTTGGCAGCCTGGTCGACGATGGTGGTGCCCATGGAGATCTCGTCCACCAGCAGGCAGATGTCGGAAGCGGCGGCGATAACCGCGGGATCCTCGGCGCAGACACCGGAGATAAACAGGATGTCATCCCGGGTTTCCTTGACCTTGTTGATGGCGGCGGTGGCGCCGGGAACAGCCTGCACGAAGACAATGGCCTTCACGTCGGGATCGGCAGCCATGTTGGTCACGGTGGCGATGGTCTGCTCGGTCTCAGTGGAGAAGTTGTCGGGATAAGTGGCGGTGACGATCATGTCGCCGTACTTAGCCTTCATTTTCTGCGCGGCCTGATACTCCTCTTCGCCCTGGGAGACGGTGCCGGTGATGATGCCGATCTTAAAATCGGAACCGCTGTCATCGGATCCGCCGCAGGCAGCCAGGCTCAAAACCATGGCCAGCGCCAGGATCATGCACAGAACCTTGTTGAACATTTTCATTTTTGCGTTTTCCTCCCTCAAAAATGGAATGGCAGCCGCCCGGAATCGGTGCAGCCGACCCAGCACGTATCCTTTGGCATCCGCGCCTCTGCCTTCCCCCGGGATTCCGGAAGCTGTTTCAACACATTATCCAAAGAAAGCGCATCTAGATAGACCATATTATAGTGGATTGTTCACGGTTTCGCAAGTCGTCCTTGCCAAAATTGCGTATTTTGTGAGAAATTCTATTCTGCCATAAAAAATTCACACATTTTTAACATTCGAACTGTGCATTGTGCCCACAACCTACAGAAGTTTGTCTCCGCAGCAGAGACAAACCACCCGATTTTTCCACGGATTTCCCCTGAAAACCTTTCCCGGAACCGCAGTTTCCCCGCTGCGCGGACGCCTGTTTTCTCCAAACAGCCTCCCGGAAGGCGGCCCTTTTCCCCGAAAGCCGCTCCCTTCGCGTCCGGCTTTGCAGTGGAAACACCGGCAAGTTTCAGACAGAGCCTGTCGGTTTCGGTGCCAGCGCAGCACAATGGACAGCCGCCGGACATCTGCATTTACATGGGTTCGACCCCCGACACCTTCCTTCCAGACAAGAAAAGGCCGCCCAATGGGGCGGCCTTTTCTTGTCTGGAGCAGGGTACGGGAGCCGAACCCGCCTTCACGGCTTGGGAAGCCGTTGTATTACCGATATACGAACCCTGCGGCTGTATTTGGTATTATAGCAAAGTCTTTGAAAAAAAGCAAGTCCTTTTTATCGATTGGGGAGCCTGGGAGAAAAAATCCCAGGCTCCCCAAGGGGGCTAATGGAAATCCGCCGCGTCAAAGGTGATCCGCACATGGTAAACCGGCTCCCCCGGCAGGTTCAGCGCCTGCTCAATCTCCCGGCGGATCTGCTCCTCCTGCCCCCGCAAACGGCTGGGCAGCGGCACATCAAACACCAGATTCATGTGGCGCTTTCCCGGAACCATCCGGAAGTCGTGGAGGGTCAGGCCGGGATCCCAGATGGAGAGCAGCTTGCTTACCTGCTGCTTCAGCTGATTCAGCGCCGGATCATCGGTAATGACCGGATCGTAGTGAATGACCAAATGTACATTGTGGCTGCGCAGGCATTCCCGCTCCATATCATCAATGGCCTCATGGCACTCCAGCGGGTCTTCCCGGTAGTCCATTTCCACATGGATGCTGGCAAACCGCTGCCCCGGGCCGTAGTCGTGCACCATCAGATCGTGGTAGCCCAATACCTTGGGCTGCTTGCAGATATAATCCACAATTTCCCGGCGCAGCGCCGGGTCGGCGTTTTCCCCCAGCAGCGGCGAGATGGTGTCCTTGGCCAGCCCCCATCCGCTGTACAGGATAAAGGCCGCCACCGCCAGACCCATGTAGCCGTCCACGGAAATTTCCCAAAAGTACTCCAATACCGAAGCCAGCAGCACCGCCCCGGTGGTGATGCAGTCGTTGCGGCTGTCGGCCGAGGAAGCCAGCAGCGCGGTGGAGTCGATCATCTTCCCCAGGCGGCGGTTAAACCGGCTCATCCACAGCTTTACGGCGATGGACGCAGCCAGAATCCCCAGCGTCACCACCGAAACATCCACCGGTGCGGGGGAAAGGATTTTGCCTATGGAGGACTGCACCAGCTCCGCGCCGATCAGCAGAATCAGCGCCGCCACAGCCAGACCGCTTAAATACTCCGCCCGGGCATGGCCGTAGGGATGCCGCTCATCCGCAGGCTTATCCGCCACATAGAACCCCACCAGGGTGACAATGGCGCCGGAGGCGTCGGACAGGTTGTTCATGGCGTCCGCAATCACCGCCAGGGAGCCGCTGAGCAGGCCTGCCAGAAGTTTCCCCAGGCACAGCAGCACATTGCAGCAGATTCCCACCCAGCCGGACAAGGTGCCCACCTTCCCCCGGACATGGGGATCCGCGGCGTTATCCGGATCCTTGACAAACAGACGCAGCAGCAAATCGGTCATATTTTCCTCCTTGATCCTCTGAAAAGCGGCATTTCAGGCTCTACTCAGGGTAGAATCCGGGATTCTACTGTTCGTAGCCCGGTATTTTCGGGTTTTTCTCCCGAAAATGGCGTGACATTTGTCCGGGGATGATGTATGATAGACAGTGACAATACCATATGCAGGAATCCCTTTCCCCATGCCTGGGGCGTCAGCCGGTACCAGGTTATTTTATCACGGACCGGGGCTCCTGTCTATTTCTTTTTGGAGGATGAGATCCATGTCTTATCAAATCATTACCGATTCCGCCTGTGATTTTCCCGACCAATACTATGCCAAGCTGAACCTGACCATGGTTCCTTTGAGCGTGGAGTTCCGGGGCGAGGTGTTCCCGGATCGGAACAACGACACCCTGAAGGATATGTATGAGGGGCTCCGCACCGGGGAAGCCGCCAAAACCTCCGCTGTAAACCCGGAAACCTGGGCGGCGGCCATGGAAGGCGCCCTTTCCCAGGGGCTGGACGTGCTGGTGCTGGCCTTCTCCTCCGGACTGTCCACCACCTACCAGTCCGCGGCCATTGCCGCTCAGGATCTGCAGGAAAAATACCCTCAGCAGAAAATCCGGGTGGTGGATACCCTTTCCGCCTCTCTGGGGCAGGGTCTGCTGGTTTGGTACGCCTGCCAGAAGCGGGATGCCGGCATGTCCCTGGACGAGGTGGCCGCCTGGGTGGAGGAAAACAAGTTCCACCTGTGCCACTGGTTCACGGCGGACGATCTGATGTACCTGAAGCGGGGCGGGCGGATCAGCGCCACCACCGCCGTGGTAGGCACCATGCTCCAGATCAAGCCGGTGCTTCACGTGGACGACGAGGGGCATCTGATCAGCATGGCCAAAGCCCGGGGGCGGAAGGCCTCCATTGACGCTCTGGCCAAAAAAGTCGGTGAGCTTGGCGCCGGCTGGGACAACAGCACCATGTTCATCTCCCACGGCAACTGTCTGGAAGACGCCCAGTACCTGTCCGACCAGCTGAAGAAGCTCTACGGGGTGAAGAATGTGTTTATCAGCTACGTAGGCGCTGTAATCGGCGCCCATGCCGGCCCCGGCGTTCTGGCGCTGTTCTTCCTGGGCGATCACCGGTAATCCTTTCATAAAATATACGCAGGGAACCGCCTTTGGCGGTTCCCTGCTGTGTTTTGGCAAAAATCAGCCCGCGGTGGTCTCGGCCACGGTCTCGGCTGTGGTCTCGGCGGAGGTTTCCGCAGGAACCGCGCCGGTCCAGGTCACAGGAGATTCGGGGGTGCAGATGGCAATGTAGGTGTTGCCCATTCCCAGATCCAGAGGCGTGCCGTCCTCATGGAAGAACCGGAAGGGCTGGTCGTCGCCGTCGCAGGTCCAGGTAATGGGGATAATCTTACCGCCGTTGGCGAAGTAGCCGGTGCCGCCGGCCAGGAAGTCCGCCACGTGGTAAATGCCGTTGGTGGTGATCTGGGCGTGCATCACCAGAACGTTGGTGAACATCTCCTTTTCACCGGTGATCTGGTCGGTCATCTCCTGGCCGTACTGGTTGAACACATACCGGTCGGCCTCGGCGTCATAGCGCATGATGGTCTCCTTCTTGGCCCTGTCGTAAACCAGGGTGACGCTGATCTCCTGGGCGTCCTCACCCTCCGCGGGGGTGCCGTCCTCAGTGAAGGTGAAGCCGTAATCCCGCTCCAGGGTCATCTCCATGCCCTGGCTCTGGGCATAAGCCTTGATGCCGGAGCCGATGCCGAAGAGGGTGTTTTCATAGCTGCGGTTATACTCGGTATCCCGGTAGGAAGCGCCGGTGGAGGCAACCGCCCACTGGTCAATGTTGAAGTTGTCGATTCCCCGGTCGGCAGCGTCCCGCAGAGCCTGACTGGAGCCGCCGGCGTGGGACAGAATCAGATCGTAGTGCTGGGCAATGTCGTTGAACATGGGGCGGGTGGAGCGGGTGGCGCCGATGGCCTCCACGCTTTCAATATCCGTAAACAGCGCCAGGCACCGCACCACATTCTGCTGGTTGACGAAGCACTCAATGAGCATATCCGCCTGGGTCACACCCACATGGGGAATATTCTCCGCCAGGTTGCTGACGGTGTTGGCAAAGATCCGACCGGTAAAGGGCTCGTCCAGAATCTGGCCGTTCAGGGGATTGTAATAGACCGGCGCCGGCTCCGTAGTGGGCGCGGTGGTAGCCTCCGTAGCAGGCTCTGTGGCCGGTTCCGTTTCCACCGCCGTAGGGGTGGTGGCAGGCTGTTCAGCTGCCTGGCCGCCGCAGCCGCACAGCAGCAAGACCAGTGCAAGGGTCAGCGCAAGGATTCTTTTCATGATTCTCGTCCTTTCATATGGTTGTTTGTGGTTTATCTTGAACGTCTTTCCTTCCGTGGGAGAAAAGGCAGTCAAAATCATTCCTCATAGATGGTCTCCAGCTGGCAGTCCTCCATATTCTTGCCCATGGAATAGTAGAACACGTTATCCCGGGAAGGAGACAGATCCGGCAGCAGACCCCGCTGGGCATAGACCGCATAGTAACCAAAAAGCACCGGGATGATCCGGCCGTCCTGCGCCAGGGTTCTGTGGAGGTTGGAAAAGTTGCCGCTGTTTTCCAGCGCGTTCAGGCACATGTTGTACAGGGTCTCGTGGCTCAGGGAACCGCGGCTCATTTCCCCGTAGGGACGGAAGAACTCCGTCAGATCCATGTTGGGAGACAGCCGGGTCATGCCCAGGTAAATATCGTAGTTGGAGGCATAGAGCACATCCTGATAGGTGCCGGGCGTATACTCCTTGACCTCGCAGGGCAGACCCATTTCCGTGAGCCTGCTCGCCAGATCCCGGGCAATCTGCACCCGGGCGGAGTCGGCGCTGTTAACCACCAGACGCATGGTCATCTGCGCCCCATCCTCGTCCCTGGGAATCTGATAGCCCCGGAGAGCGTCGATGAACTTCATGGAGTCATAGGCATACTGGGCGTCAAGGGTCTTGTTGTAGTAGCTTTCCGTGGGGGCGCAGGCCAGCGTCACCGGCTCAACCATGCCGTTGTAAATCTCGTCGGCATAGGTCTGGCGATCCACCGCGTAGGTCAGAATGGTGCGCAGCAGTCCCGACTCGAAAAAATCGCTGTAGAAGATGCTGCATCCGAGATACATCATGTAGCCGCTTTCCACTTCCCACAGTTCATAGTCGCACCGATACTCCGCGAAGGAGGCGCTCATGGGGTTCGTGCATACCACGCTGACGTTGCCAAACTGGAATGCGTCCCGCACATCTGCCGGAGAAGAGACCTCCACCAGGTCGATGATCTCGTCGGTCGCCGGGATCTTCAGGCTGCCGCACCACCAGGACTGCACCCGCTGCAAGCTGGCGCCGTTGGTCCCCTCGGCAAACACATAAGGGCCGGTGCCCAGAGGCAGCTCCGCCTCCACATCCGAGGCCTTGACAATGGGTACATCCAGCAGCAGCGGCAGATTGCCGTAGTCGGTGTCCAGGTAGAAGGCGACGCCGCCGTCGTCCAGGGCCTCCACCTCCACCAGATGGTAGAACCGGTTTTTATAGTAGTCGTTTTCCTTGGCCTTATTGTACGTGGCCACCACATCCTGCGCCGTGACCTTGGTGCCGTCGGAGAAGGTGGCGTTTTCCTCCAGGTAGATCACCCAGGTTCGGTTGTTGGCCGAGACCCGGTATTGGGAGCAGAGAATGGGGGTAACGTTTTTATCGCTGTCCACCGCGAACAGCCCCTGATACATCAGGGACATCAGCACCCGGTTGGTATAGTCGCTGCCGAACAGCGGATTCAGGGATCGATCCGGGTAATAGGCCAGGGTCAGCTCCTGGTCTTCCTCCTCATCCGGAAGAATATCCTCCGGATCCTGGCCTTCCATCAAAATGGCGTCTCCGGTGGGAACATATCCGGAGTTGTCAATTTTATTGGCGCAGCCGGAAAAAGCGCCCAGAATCATCGCGCAAATCAGAAAAAGGGAAATGCTTTGTTTCATGAATGGCCTCCCGCGCACAGGATCACGGCGCCCTGGGAGCCGCGCTGCCCCCGGGTCGCCCGGTGGGACCAGAACCGCCCGCTCTGGCAGTAGGTGCAGGCGTCGCTGACGGCAATGTGGGTCACGCCTGCCCGGCGCAGCGCCAGAGCGTTCAGCTGCTTCAGGTCGGGAAAATACTTTTCTCCCCGCCGCTCCACATAGTCCCAGGCCTCCTGCCCAAAAGCCGCTTCCATGGCCTGGGGCACGTCCATATGGGTCTCAAAGTGACACTTCGCAATATTGGGGCCGATGGCCGCCCGGATATCCTCCGGCCGGGCGCCGAAATTTCTTTCCATGGCCTCCACCGCTTTGGCGGCAATGGCCTTGGCGGTGCCCCTCCACCCGGCGTGGACGGCGCCCACCGCCCCAGTCACCGGGTCGTGCAGAAGAATGGGGGTGCAGTCGGCGGTAAAGGCCATCAGCGCCACCCCGGGGGTGCAGGTAACAAGGCCGTCGCACTCCGGATAATCCCGGTGGCACAGTCCCCGGGCATCCGCCTCCGTAACCACCCGGACAATGTCCGAATGGGTCTGACGGGTAAGCACCAGCTTTTCCGGGTCAAAGCCAATGGCTTCGGCCAGGATGCGGATATTCCGCTCCACGTTCTCCATGGGATCCGAGGGGCAGCAGGTCAGATTCAGGCTGGCCTGGGCGCCGGTGCTCACCCCGCCGAAGCGGGTGGTGAATCCATGGGGCGCGGAGATCTCCTCGGCTGCCAGGTATTCCAGGGTGCCTTTCTTTATGGTTTTGATCGACATGGCAGTTCTCCATTTTGCCGCCGGATGGTTTATTGCTCCAGACCGGCGGTTTTATCCTTTTGCATACAGCACTTTTTGTATTTCTTGCCGCTGCCGCAGGGGCAGGGATCGTTGGGACCCACCTTCCGCTCTTTGCGCACCGGCTGCCTTTTCACAGCGGTCTGGGAAGCGGCGCCGGTGCCTGTCTCCCTGGCCACCTTTTCCCGCTTCACCTCCTGGGCAGGACGCAGCTGCACCAGGAACATCCGGCGGATGGTTTCGTCCTGAATGGCCTGGATCATGGCCTCGAACATCTGGGCGCCCTGATCCTTATAGGCCTGTACCGGGTCATGCTGGCCGTAGGCCTGCAGGCCGATGCCCTGCTTCAGGTCGTCCATCGCCTCGATGTTGTCCATCCAGTATTCGTCCACCACCCGGAGCATCACGACCCGCTCCAGCTCCCGCATTACCTTGGGCGTATAGGCGTTTTCCTTGGCCTGGTAGGTCTGGACGGCAATGTCGTAGATCACTTCCGCCGTCTCCCGGGCGGACTTGCCCAAAAGCTGTTCCCGGCGGCCGGCCAGGACGCCCTTGGCAAAGTAGACCCCCTCCATAGCCAGCGCCAGACGTCGGAGACCCGCTTCGTCCGCCACGCCGCCGTTGTCTCCCAAGGCGGTGGATACGCTGCTTTCGGTCAGGCTGCGGAGCATGGACATCATGTTCTCCCGCAGATCCTCCCCGTCCAGCACCCGCCGGCGCTGGGAGTAGATGACCTTCCGCTGGGTATTGATCACATCGTCGTACTCCAGCACGTTCTTTCTGGCCCGGAAGTTCCGGGATTCCACATTCTTCTGGGCGTTTTCCACAGCGTTGCTGAGAATCTTCGCGTCAATGGGGGTGTCCTCATCCAGCCCCAGGGTGTCCATCATGCCCATCACCCGGTCGCTGGAGAACAGCCGCATCAGGTCGTCCTGAAGGCTCAGGTAGAACCGGCTCTCGCCGGGGTCTCCCTGACGGCCGGAACGGCCCCGCAGCTGGTTGTCAATCCGCCGGGACTCATGGCGCTCGGTGCCGATGATAAACAGACCCCCGGCGTCCCGAACCTTCCCGGCCTCCAGGGCAATGGCCTCCTTATGCTTTTTCAGCAGGGCGTTGTACTTCTCCCGGACTGCCAGAATCTCCGGGTCGTCGGTCTCCGCGAAGGAGTCCGCCTCCCGGAGCAGCTCCTCCGGCAGGTCGGTTTTCGCCAGCTCCGCCTTGGCCAGGAAGTCCGCGTTGCCGCCCAGCATGATGTCGGTGCCGCGGCCTGCCATATTGGTGGCAATGGTCACTGCTCCGAATTTGCCGGCCTGGGCTACAATCTGCGCCTCCTGCTCATGGTGCTTGGCGTTCAGCACGCTGTGGGGGATACCCTCCCGCTTCAGCAGCTTGCTCAAAAGCTCGCTTTTTTCAATGGACACCGTGCCCACCAGCACCGGCTGTCCCTTTTCGTGGCACTGCTTCACCTGCTGGATGATGGCGCGGAATTTCCCCGCCTCGGTTTTGTACACCACGTCGGAATGATCTATGCGCACCACCGGCTTGTTGGTGGGAATCTCCACCACATCCAGAGCGTAAATGGCGGCAAATTCCTCCTCCTCTGTCAGCGCCGTGCCGGTCATGCCGGACAGCTTCGTGTACAGCCGGAAGAAATTCTGGAAGGTGATGGTAGCCAGGGTCTTGCTCTCCCCTGCCACCTGCACCCCTTCCTTGGCCTCAATGGCCTGGTGCAGGCCTTCATTAAACCGGCGGCCGTACATCAGCCGTCCGGTAAACTCGTCCACAATGATGATCTGGCCGTCCTTCACCACGTAGTCAATATCCCGTTTCATCAATCCCCGGGCCTTCATGGCCTGGTTGATGTGGTGGGACAAGGTGGTGTTTTCCGCGTCGGCCAGGTTTTCCACACCGAAATACTTCTCCGCCTTGGCAATGCCGCTGGCCGTAAGGCTGACGGTGCGGGACTTCTCGTCCACAAAGTAATCGCAGTCGTAGTCGTCTTGGACTTCCTTTTCGTCGGTCTTGGCAAATACCTGTTTGCGCAGGGTGGATACAAAGTAATCCGCCATCTCATACAGCTTGGAGGAATCCTCCCCCTTGCCGGAGATAATCAGAGGGGTGCGGGCTTCGTCAATGAGGATGGAGTCCACCTCGTCCACAATGGCAAAGGCGTGCCCCCGCTGCACCAGCTCCTGCTTATAGATGGCCATATTGTCCCGGAGGTAGTCAAACCCCAGCTCATTGTTGGTGCAGTAGGTGATGTCCGCGGCGTAGGCCGCCCGGCGCTCCGCCGGGGTCATGCCGGGGATGATCAGGCCGATGGTCAGCCCCATGTACCGGTAGACCTTACCCATCCACTCCGACTGGTACTTGGCCAGATAGTCGTTCACCGTAACCACATGGACGCCTTCCCCGGTCAGCGCGTTTAAGTAGCAGGGCAGAATGGCCACCAGGGTCTTGCCTTCGCCGGTTTTCATTTCCGCAATCCGCCCCTGGTGCAGCACAATGCCGCCCAGCAGCTGAACCGGATAGGGACGCATCCCCAGCACCCGGTCAGCGGCCTCCCGGATGGCGGCAAAGGCCTCCGGCAGCAGGCTGTCCAGCGTCTCCCCCTGGGACAGGCGGTTTTTCAGTTCCCCGGTTTTTCCCCGCAGCTCCTCCTCGGAAAGCTGCTTATATGGCTCCTCCAATGCCAGAATCTGATCCAGAATCGGCTGGAGCTTCTTAATCTCCCGCTGAGAGCGGGTGCCAAACAGTTTGTCGAAAAGTCCCATGAATGTCTCCTTCGGGTAAGTAAATAGCAGGCTGCCCAATGTCGTCAGCTTCCCGCAGCCGGAAACCGTCCCCTCTCCGGGCAAATTAACTAACTACATTATAGCATATCCATTTCCGGATTAAAAGTCGGATTTATGAACAAATTAGCAGAATAAATTAAGAATTTCTTAGGAAACTCTTCTTACGAAGCTCTGATGAAATCAGAACGTGCTGACAGCAAGGGATTTCGGCCCAGCCGAACCTTCAGTAAGCGGCCGAATTCCGCATGGATTTCCCGCCTTTTTCCGCTGCGCGGGCGGGGAACGCTCCCCCGCAGGGGGTTGGTCCGCGGCTCCCTGTCCCCCCTTCCCCGGCCGGACCCTTCCGCCTCGTCTTTGTTACGAAAGGGTAAACTTTTTTTCTTCGGGAAAAAACGGCTTGCAGATTCATTTCAGGTTGGTATAATAAAGGGTACCGGGATCGGCGCGATCCGCCTGTCCCCAGTTTCCCAGGATAAGCGGTGTTCTTTTATGAAAAAAGTGCTTTTTATTTTGAATCCCTTTGCCGGCCAGCGGCGGGCGAACCGGCGTTTGGCAGACATCCTGCTGGAGTTTTCCCAGGCTGGCTATGAGATCCTGACCCATATGACCACCGGCTCCGGGGACGCCGCGGAGGCTGTGCGCCGCTGGGGAGGGCGGGTGGATCTGATCGTCTGCTGCGGCGGCGACGGCACCCTCAACGAAACCGTCTCCGGCCTGCTTCAGTCCGGGCTTTCCACCCCGGTGGGGTACATTCCCGCCGGCACCACCAACGACTTCGCCTCCAGCCTGAACCTGTCCGGAAACGTGATCCAGGCCGCCCGGGACATTCTGGAAGGAGAGCCGGTGGCCTACGACGTGGGGCGGTTCGGAGACCGGTATTTTACCTATGTGGCCTCCTTCGGCGCCTTTACCAAGTCCAGCTACGTGGTTCCCCAGAACATCAAAAACGCGCTGGGGCACACCGCCTATGTGCTGGGAGGCATTTCCGAGATCTCCCAGATCCGCAAGGAGCATATCCGAATGGAGATTGACGGACAGATGCTGGAGGATGATTTCCTCTTCGGCGCCATTTGCAATTCCACCTCCATCGGCGGAATCCTGAATCTGGATCCCAAGCAGGTGGACATGGGGGACGGGCTGTTTGAGATCCTGCTGGTGCGCACCCCCCGGAGCCTGGCGGAGATTTCCGAGTGCATTCAGGCGGTGCAGAGCCAGAAATACAGCTGCGAAATGATCACCTTCCGCAGCGCCCGGCACATCCGGGTCTGGGCAGATCCCAATATGCCCTGGACCCTGGACGGAGAGCGGGAGGAAGGCCACGGGGAAGTGACCGTGGAGAACCTGCACCATGCCGTTCAACTGGTTCAGAAACGGAGCGCCCATGATTAACACCACCTTATGCTACATCACCCGGGGGGATCAGGTTCTGATGCTCCACCGGGTAAAAAAGAAAAACGACCTGAATCAGGGAAAGTGGATCGGCATCGGCGGAAAATTTCTGCCGGAGGAAAGCCCGGATCAGTGCCTGCTCCGGGAAGCCCGGGAGGAAACGGGGCTGGAGCTGACCTCCTGGCGGTGCCGGGGCATTGTCACGTTTCTCAGCGACCGGTGGGAAGGGGAATATATGTACCTGTTCACCGCCGACGGCTTCACCGGCCGGCTGAAAGCCTGCGACGAAGGGGATCTGCAGTGGGTCAGCCGGGACTTTCTCAGCAGCCTTCCCCAGTGGGAGGGGGATCGGATCTTCCTGGAGCTTCTGTGGCAGGACGCCCCCTTCTTTTTGCTGACTCTGCGCTACCAGGGGGAGCGCCTGGTTCAGGCGGTGCTCAACGGGGAAACCATCCGGTAGCACTTCGGTCAAAATCTCCAGTTGTCTCTGACGAATTATTCATAATTTTGTCGTATTTTGTTTTCAATTCCGTTATTCGATGTTCAAAACCCGAAAGTATCTTATTAACAGAAAGGTTGCGGAAGCCGTGAGCCGCCTCCTTTCAAACTCCGTAGATCCTCTTTTCTACCTCTCTTCTTTCCAAACTCTTTCGCGGGAAGCCCGGTATCTGTCAAAGATACCGGGTTTTTCCCGCAGATCTGTCTGTTTCTTGACATTCCTTCCCCGAGGAGTATAATGAATTTATATCAACCATAAAGGAGAGGATTCTCATGTACTATACCATGCAGGTAGCGGGCCTTCAGCGGAACCTGCCCATCTGTCCGGTAAATGAAAGCCTGTATATCGCGGGCTTTGTGATCTTCGGAGATCCGGAGCTGACCGTGGCCTGCGCCCGGGAGCTGCTGGCCAAAGCGCCGGAATATGATTATATCATTACCGCCGAGGCCAAGGGCATCCCCCTGGCCCACGAAATGGCCCGCCAGGCGGGAGACAGCAAGTACATCCTGGCCCGGAAGGCACCTAAGCTGTACATGAAGGATATGTTCAGCGTCACCGTCCGCTCCATTACCACGGCAAGGGAGCAGACGCTGTACCTGGACGGCGCCGACGCCGCTGCCATAAAGGGCAAGCGGATCCTGATTGTGGACGACGTGATCTCCACCGGCGAAAGCCTTAAGGCGCTGGAAGCCCTGGTGGAAAAGGCCGGGGGCACCATCTGCGGGCGGATGGCCATTCTGGCCGAGGGCGACGCCCAGGATCGGGAGGATCTGATCTACCTGGAAAAGCTGCCCCTGTTCCATCCCGACGGCACCGTCATGGCGTGATTTTCCCGCTCTTTCGCAGTCTGGCGCGTCAAGGCTGCAATGCCGGCAGCGGCACCGGCTAAGCGGTTCATCAAATGCATTCTTTATAAAGTGCAGCAAAAGGCAGAAAGAGCTTCCTCCTTCTGCCTTTTGTTTTTCTATCCGTTCAGCAGCGCGCCTTCCAGATCCGCCAGCATGGTATCCAGAGCCTGAACGCCGCCGGTGGAAGTGTACCAAACATCCGCGTGTTCGATGAAGTATACGATTTTTCCGTCTTTGTAAACATCAAGTTCCTGAATGAGATCGTTTTCGATCACCTCACGGGCGCCCATGACCCCTTCATCCGCGGCACCGGTAGCGGTGCTGCGGTCCAGAATGAACATATACTCAGGATCCAAATGGATGATCGTCTCCCAAGAGGCTTCTTCCCCGTGCGCAGCCTTTTCCGTCTCACCCACTGTCTCGCCCAGATTGTTCGCTCCAAGCTCTTTTGCGATGATGTTCAGCTGGGACTCCGTATCCATCAGGCCAAGCGCGTTGCTGTTATACATGCCAAGCAAGACATCTTTGCCATTCAGGACAGCCTTCAGCGCGTCAATGCGGGGCTGAAAACCGGTAAACATCGCATCCACCTCCGCTTCCTTGCCGAAGATGGTCGCAATCGTCTGCGCGTTGGCCTTGGTGCTTTCCAAAACGCCTTATTGAAATCCGCGACAAGGGTAGTCAGCAGCGCGTCATATTCATTGGGATCCATCACCCGGATCATTGCAGACTGTATGCTGCCGAAAAATGAGGAAAGCACTGTCCCGATCAGAAGAACATAGAGCACATTGTTTCCTGTTTTTTGGAACATATAGGCGTAAACAAACGTTGCCGCCGCTGCCATAACAATCAGATCTATGGCAAATGAAAGATTTGCATTGGTCGCGACCATGCTGCCGGAGCCTGCCGCAAATACAACCGCCGTATGTACCAATGTGTACATCGAGTTCATACCCAGCAAGCAAGGTGTAACAATGCGGTTATTGATGATGGATTGAAAAACGATGGATGCGCTTCCAATCGCGAAAGCGGCGATCAGCATAACGACAAGGGTTGGAATACGCAGAGACAGCACATACCGAAACAGCTTCGGCTTCTCCGGGTAAGCGTGAATCAGCAGGTATGCCGCACAAACACCGATCACGATGCATGTTAATATAATCAGATTTCGGATGTTTGCCTTCTGAGCGGGCGTGCGGTATGGTTTTCCACAGGTATGTTTCCTTTCAGCCACAGCAGGAGCCCTCCTTTGCTTT
>CALXDT010000048.1 GCA_944387125.1 uncultured Oscillospiraceae bacterium
TTTTACCACATCCGTGCAGTTCAAAAAGTGGGAAATACATACAGTATTTCTCCACTTTTTGAAGGTTCGGCTGAGGCAAAATCTCTCGGCATCCGCTCTTGCCGATTTAATCAGAGCTTCCTTAACAAATGCCAGCATCTCGCCCCTTGGGAGGCAGCCGATGCGGAGGCCTCTCAATCCCCATGGGCCGAAGTCTTTCATGATTGGTGGTGCACCGGGAAAGCCCATGGGGATTGAAGCAAGAACCGGTATCGGAAAATCTTTTCTCCTTTGGCCGCGGAGACTGCATTAATGCTCCACCGTCAGCACAACTTTACCCACGCTCTTGCTGTTATAAAGCAGGTTCTGCGCTTCCTCCGCCTGAGTAATCGGAAGAACGCTGTAAATGGTAGGCTTGACTCTGCCTTCCTCCACCAATGGCCAAATTTCCCGCACCAGGCTTGTCAGAATCCGGGCCTTAACCTCCGGTGTCCTGGAACGAAGCGTACTGCCCACAATACGGACATTGCGCACATAAATATTGCGCAGATCAATCCGGGTTTCCGCCCCGTTCAAAGCTGCTATTACAATCCATCGGGCGCCGTGCTTCAGATAATGCAGGCACTTACCCATTATTTCTCCGCCAATACAGTCAATGGCCACCGCCACCGGGTGTCCTTCCGTCTGCTCTTGCCGCAACGCCTGAACCAGATCCTCCACGGAAGTGTCAATCACCCTGTCCGCATGGAGATGGGAAATTGCCCGGGCCTTTTCCGGAGATCGAACGGTGGTCAGTGTGCGCATTCCAAAGGCACGTGCCATCGGAATGATAACGCTGGCCAGGCCGCTGTTTCCTCCAGTGACCAAGACCGTATCCCCCGGCGCTGCCTTTCCTTCCCAAAACAGGTTCAAATACGCCGTGGCAAATGCCTCGGGCATAGCCGCGGCCTCTTCCATCGTACAATTTTTCGGCACCGGCATCAGCATATCATATGCCACATTGGCATATTGCGCATAGCCGCCGCCCCCCAAAAGCGCGCAGACCTTGTCTCCGATCCGCCAATCGGACTTCTCCCGGGCCAGGTCGCCCATTTCGACAACTGTTCCCGCAATCTCCAGCCCCATCCACTCCGGGCATCCGGGAGGCGGCGGGTAATTGCCTTCTCGCTGCATCAAATCCGCCCGGTTAACCGCAGCAGCTTCAATTTTTACCAGAACATCCTGCGGACGCACCACCGGATCCGGAACCTCCGACCAAACCAGTTCCCGGTTTTCTCCTACCAGAATTGCTTTCATAATTCTTTGCTCCTTTTTGTTCTTCCCCTTGTTCCGTTATCGAATTCTCCGCAGAAGGCATGCCTTTCTTTGGACATAGGCGGCAGTACCGAACTGCGCGTTCTGTCAACGGCGTGACTGTAATCCGATCATATGGTTTTCTTATTAAATCCCCATCGGTTGCCCCTTGCGGGGCAACCGATGCGGGCATTTCTTTAAAATTTTAAAAGGAAATCCGTATAATGCGTAACGCAATGCGCAATCGCCGGAATTCTCAAATTTCTTTCCAATGCTTTTCCAGCCAAGCATCCATTTTTTCATTGACCGGACTCTGTGGCCATTGCTTTCCCTGGGGAAGCCTTCTGTACTCCAAAGCAAGCCCGGACTTCAGGGGCATCAAATCATCCTGCTTCAAACCGGTTGCTTCCAATATTTTACGGTTGTCCATAATCCGTGTGGCGCAGCGGTCATATAGAAGAGTATACCTTGCTATAAAGCTGTTGTCAAAGAATGCATTCAGGAATGTTTCGATATCCGTTTCCACATATTCCAGCCCAAACAGCTCCCGGTATATTTCCGCGACTTCCCGCCAGGTGTGGTGTTCCGCCGTAGCCAGCGTATACGCCTCTCCCAACGCCCGCCTGTTGCCCACAAGACCCGCCAGCATTTTCCCCACATCACCGCCCCAAGTCATCGTTGTCACGGCATCCAGCGCCCGGGTCGGAAGCACCACCTTTTTCTTCTGCCATGCTCGCGTCATAAAAACGGAAGCCTCCAGGCTGGTCAGCTGAAATCGCAGATGGGAATAAACAATGGAAGGACGCACAATGGTGTAATTGTGAAATCCGGAGCAGCGCAGGATTTGTTCCTCCCTGGCCTTATACAGAGAGTACTCATCCTCGTGACTCAAGTATGTCAGATCCTTGGAAACCTCTTCCATTTTCGGAGAGGTCTCCCGTATCGGCAATTCCACATCCGAGTACACCCGGTACGAGCTGAGAAAGACATACTGTTTTGTATTCTCCAAAAACAAGGAATACACTTCACGAAATTCCGCGATGCTGTACAACAAAAAATCCACCACAGCATCATACTGCCCGTCTTTCAGAATTTTTTCCAGAAATGGGCGGCATTTCCCGTCTGCCTTTCGGAACGTTACCTCCGGGCTTTTGCTTTCCACCGTTTCCAGGCACACAACATCAACCGTATCGCCCCGCTTGCGCAGTTCCTCAACCAGGTACTGACCCATGATACCGTAACCGAGCACCAAGACCTTGCGCATTATTTCTCCCTCCCACAGCATTTCATCAGCGTATGGTATACCATCAGCTCATAGTCATAATTCCAGGGGTTTTCCTTTTCTCCGCGCACCATCTCCCCGAAGGAAGCCATCATCGAATCGTATCTGTCAAATTTTGGCGAACAGCGGCTGAAGCCCATATCATTCCACACCGTTTTCGTGTATTCCGTAACCTGGGTGTAATGCTCCTGCAACACCTCATACATTTCCAGCGGCTTTAGCTCCACGGTTTTTCGGGTGCCTGTTACCACCAACTGCCGCCGGGCAAATCCTCCGATTTCATTGGCGCAGCTCTTTAATATGGACACGCCGCCAGGATAATCAAAAACAGCCATTGCGTAATCCTTCGCTGTCACCTGATCCGTCCCCGTGCAGCGGTTAAACTGGATCACGCCGCGGGGCTCCCCCTGAATCTGAATGATCAAATCCACCAAATGACAACCCAGGAAATACATCATCCCGCCCGGATACTCCCCAAGCCACTGCCGTTTCTGGGGTGTGTGAAGGCAGCTCATCTGAGCCTCCACACTGATGATGGCGCCCAGTTCACCTGCCCTCACCGCCCGCAACAGATTCTGAATTTCGGGATTGTAACGGTACATATACCCCATATGCAGGATCAGGTGCTTTTCCCGGCAAAGCGCGACCAGTTCCTCAAATCGATCCGGATCCGGCCCACCGGGCTTGTCCAGATGGATATGCTTTCCGCGTTTCGCCGCAGCACAGGCATAATCCGTCAGCTGTTTTTCCTCACATTCCACCGCCACCGCCCGGATATCGGGACTGTTCAGAATCTGCTCCAGTGACAGTCTTGGCACATTCGCAACAGAAGGCAGCTTATTCGCAAACTTTATTTCCTCCTCCCGGGGGATATAAATTCCAGCAACATCATAAATGGAATTCTGCTTCCATAGGCTGTTCAGGATAAATACAGCATGGTCATGTCCAATGCCGATCACAGCGATTTTAATCTTCTCCATTGTATTACCTTCTCCAGTCAAACTGTACAAGCGGGAAAGCATTCTGGCTCGCCAGCATTCCATATACTTCCGCTGCCTCATCCACTGCATAGATCCGCTCCACCATCGGCGCAAAGGCGATCCTGCCCAGCTTAACGAGCTTCTGCAAAGCAAAGACGTCGTCTCTGGTCGTCCACAGGCCATGGGAAGATTCCTCCTTTGGCCGGGCATCGGTATTGGCTCCGATTAAGACAATTCCGGGGCCATGTACTTTATGGTAGTAATCAATGGAAAAATCCGAATGGCGGGTGCAGCCCAGCAGCGCCACACGCCCCATAGGCGCCATGCAATCCAGCACACCATCCAAAGCCGAGCCGTTCCCCGTTACTTCCAGGGCGACCTGAATGCCCCCTGTAAGCGCCTTCACCTTCCGGGCAAAATCAGATGCCAACGGATCCAAGGCATAATCCGCTCCCAAACAGCAGGCTTGCTCTCGCTTTTCGGGGACGGGATCTGCCGCGATGATAGGCGCCGCCCCCGCCTGACGCAGCAAGACAACCGCCATCTGTCCCAGAACGCCCTGACCCATTACCAGCGCAGACTCTCCTATTTCCAGACCGCATTTCCGAATGGCTGCCAGCGGGAAGGTGGCAATGTGCCACAGCGCCCCTTCGCTGAGGGAAATTCCGTCCTCCAGTCTATAGACGTCCCGCTCTCGCAAGCAGTTGAACTGGGTATGCTGCGACCAGCTCATGGCTACCCGGTCGCCGGGTCGAACCGTTGAAACCTTTTCTCCTGTCCGCACCACAATACCCGAAGAACTGTAGCCGCACCTTCTGGGGAAAACGGCATGGTCAAAACGCTCATGAATGCTGACGTTGATATCACCTGTCAAATTGGCCCGTTCTGTTCCACTGCTGATGGACGAAAAAACCGTCTGTACAAGTACCATCTCCGGTCCGGGAACGGGCAAGTTTTCCCGGATAATCTCCACTTGATTTGGCGCCGTAAACACAATGCTGCGATTGTCCATATCCAAGTTCCTCCCAATTTGTACTGCATCACATGATATGATCCCGGATGAATCATTCGTCATCACGACTGATTCATCAGACATTATTTAAAATTACGCTTATCGGGTTTACACAGCTTGGTACGAATTTGGATCCAACTGCCGGGAAACAAAAGGGAAATCGGCGCAAAGGTTTGGCTGCTTTCCTGCTTAAGTGCTCCCCGACCCTGCCGGGGGCGT
>CALXDT010000049.1 GCA_944387125.1 uncultured Oscillospiraceae bacterium
TTCCCACTTTTTGAACTGCACGGATGTGGTAAAAGATCCGGCATTCCGCCGAAGACGATTTATTCAGAGGTTCCTTCGCTCCCGCTCCCAAAGCCGCCCTCCCCGGACCCCTCCCGGCGCGCTTCTCGTTCAGATTGCGCTGGACAGAAGATTGTTTGTATTGGATTTCAGACCATGGCGATAAGACCAACCTTTTGGATGGGAACGTCTGTACCAATATAGGGCACAGAAATTTCCTTTGCTGCATAAAGTCGATAAGCATATAAAATTAAAATCATTTTCTGCCAGGGCGTACCTGGCGGAAAATACCTCTCAGGCTGCGCAGTGTGCGAGTTGTGCGCCCTCGGCGCACAAGGAGTGCGCGCAGCTTACCTGCAAAAATCTGTCGGAAAGCCCCAAAGGGGATTTTCGACAGCCAGAAACGGAGCCAGCCCCAATGGGACTGACTCCGTTTCTTCATTACCGATCAGCAGCGGGACAGCTCCTGCCAATGGAGCGCCACGCCGTTGTCTGTGAGAACCTGCTGCAATTGCCGGATATCCATGGTCGGAAAATCCGTTGTCAGCGCCGCGGCAGTGCCGGCCGCCTGACCGGTCACTGCGCAGCAGGGAATGACGCGCATAATATCCCACATTCCGTCGGTTACGGAAGTGCACCGGCCGGCGGTGATCAGGTTTCTCACCTGCGGGGCATAGAGGGTTCGGAAGGGCACCTCGTATACAGGCCCCCGCTTCCGCCAGTCGGCCACCATGCCGATGGAATCGGCAAAATACCTGTGGGTTTCCTCCGGATCCAGCGCATAAGCGCCCCGGATCCGCCGGGTCATTCGAAGCTGCGGGATGGCGGCAATGGCGGTGGGCACCAGGGTGGGATCCTGCTTTCTGCGCTTTTGCAGGTCACGCAGCACAGAGGCATGGGAATGCTGCATCATTTCTGACACCTCCCGGCAGTCCAGGCCGGAAAACCGCCGCTTCATCAGCGGCTCCGGCGCCTCCTCCCCCGCCCGATCCTCCGAAGGCACGTCGGAGAAGCCCAGGATGTTCAGGTCATACCCGGCTTTCCCCAGGGAATAGTACCAGGCGGCCAGAACATTTCCCTGGTCAAAGACCTTGGTCGGCGCTCCCGCCAGATGGGCAATGCAGGCGTCGCCGGTGGCATCCACCACAGCTCCGGCGCGGATGCGCTGGCGGCCGGAGATACTTTCCAGAATCACAGACTCGATTCGATCTCCCTCCATCACCGTATCCACCCCGTAGCAGCCGTAGAGGATCTGCACGCCGGCCTTGCGCAGCGCCTGCTCCGCCAGAATGGCAAACAGCCAGGGATTGTACCGCACCCGAAACCGGGGATCCTTCCGGGTGCGGCGGGAAGGATCCTCTTCCTCCAGCCAGGATTTGGGATACTCCGCTTCCGCCCCCAGGGAGATGGACAGGCGCAGCAGTTCCTCCGCCAGACCGAAGGACACCTGGTGCCCCAGTCCGTCGCACAGGGGCAGATAAATCGTCACCAGCCCCGCGGTGCCCAGACCCCCCAGCACATACTGCTTTTCCAGAAGGATCACTTTTTTGCCCAGCCGTCCCGCCGCCAAAGAGGCGGAAATGCCGCCGAAACCGCCGCCGCATACCAGAAGGTCACAGCTGTCCAGCAGGGGCAGCTCTCTTTTTTCTTCTGCCACCGGGATTCCTCCTTCAGCTTCGGTAAATGGGCGCCAGGGCGTCGTGCACTGCCTTGTAGCGCGGGAACAGCCGGTCATAGATCTGCTGATTCTCCGGGATGGGACTGGATACGGAATCGATCTGGACACAGGCTTCCGCCGCCTCCGCGAAGCTGCCGAACCAGCCGATGCCCACGGCCGTCATCATGGCCGTGCCAAAGGAGGAATCGTCCACCTTGACCTTTTGCAGCTGGATCCCCAGCACATCCGCCACGATCTGCCGCCACAGCGCGCCTTTGGCGCCGCCGCCGATGATCCGCACCCGGGTCATCTCCACGCCCAGTTCCTTCAGGGTATTCAGGCAGTCTCTCAGACTCATGGCCACCCCCTCCAGGGTCGCCCGGGTGAAGTGGGCGGTGGTGTGAATGGAGCTGATGCCGGTATAGCTGCCCTTGAGATCCGGGTCGTTATAGGGCGTCAGCTCGCCGTTCAGGTAGGGATGGAACATCAGGCCGTCGCTGCCCGGGGGGATCTGCTCCGCCGGTTCATTCAGCCGGTCAAAGGGTTCCCGGCCGATGGCGTCCCGATACCAGCGGTAGCTGGCGGCGCAGCTGGCGGTAGCCGTACCGGGATACCACAGTCCCGGTACCACATGGCGGTAGTTGAAAATGAATTTGGAATCCAGCGGCCGGTCGGTAATGACACAGATCCGCCCGGCGGTGGCCAGCTTCACCGTGGCATGCCCCGGCTCCACATTGCCCGACGCAAAAACCTCCATCACCGTGTCGGTGGTTCCCACCAAAACCCGGGTGCCCTCGGCCAGGCCGAACTCCGCAGCCCGGGCGCCGGTTACGGTTCCGGCCAGGTCCGTAGGTCTGCACAGTCTCGGCAGCCAGGCAGGGTCAATGCCCCCCACGGCGCACAGGGCCTCAGACCAGCACTCCCGCTTCACGTCATAGAACATGGAGCCGGCAGCGTCAATGGTATCCGTCTCCATGGTGCCGGTCATCCGGTAGCGCAGATAATCCTTGGCAAAAAGCAGATAGCGGATCCTGCCCCAGACCTCCGGCTCGTGCTTGCGCAGCCACATCAGCTGGGGCAGCGTCCAAACGGTGGTGGGCGCGTTCATCACCTGATCCATAATGGTATCCAGGCAGGTTTCCTTCAGCTCCTGCACCTCCGCCTTGCTCCTCTGATCCGTCCAGAGGATTGACCGGCGCAGCACCCGGCGATCTTCATCCAGCAGCACCGCCGTATGGGTGGCGGCGTCAAAAGACAGCGCCTCAATCTGCTCCGGCCGGATATCCCCCTGGCGCAGAATATCCCCGAAGGCCTGTTTAAACGCCCGGCACCAGTCCTCCGGATCCTGTTCGCACCAGCCCACCTGGGGGTAATGGGTGGGGTATTCGCAGCCCGCTGTGGCACAGATTGCGCCCTGGCGGCTCAGCAGGGTCAGCTTGACGCTGCCGCTGCCGATGTCCACACCCAGAACATAACTTGTCATAGTCACACACCCTCATTGGAAAATACCCCGGATGAATCGGTATTCATCCGGGGTTTGAAAAACCGTACAATACCGGCTTACTTCCCCACCCAGTCGTGCTCCGGATCGTTGCTGCGGTTAAAGCCCTGATAGTCGCCGGCCATGAGCCACAGGAAATAGGTCTGATAGCCGGGGGTGGACACGGTGGTATGGTAGCCGTAGGGGAATTCCACCAGCTCATCATTCTTTACCCGGTAAGCCTCGTCCAGGCTTCCGTCGGCGGTGTACATGCACTGAACCGCAAAGCCCTGCTTGGGATCGAACAGGAAGTAGTAGATCTCCTCTGCGATGCACTCGGCGGGCATATTGTCCTCGTCGTGCTTGTGGGGCGGGAACCCGGCCCAGTTTCCGGGCACGCAGTAGGCTTCCCCGATGGTGAGAACCTTGGCATTGGAGTTGCCGTCGATGATAAAGCTGGTCTCTCTCTGGTAGGGCTGATCCCCCAGCAGCTTCAGCACCACATGATCCTCCCGGAGGATCTGGGGCTGGGTCTTTTCCCCGACGGGCGTGCCGCAGACCGCGATTTTAACATGGTCAATGGCTTCGATTTCCAGTTGCTGCTCCCGGGGCATATAGAAGCTCTCAGCTTTGCGGTTTTCAAAAACCGTGGCGCGGTTGCCCACATTCTTGTGGGTCTCGCCGTTGAAGGAAACGTTGCAGTGCCCTTCCAGCATAATGAAGGCCACTTCCCGATCCTCCGTGCAGAAGGGCAGCTTCTCACCGGCGTCCAGCTCAATCATGCCGAACTCCAGCTTCTTTAAGCTGCATTCTCCGATTTTACAAATGGGGGTATAGCCCTTTGCGGGGACGTAAGTCTTTTTGTAATTCATAAGATCTCCTCCTGTAAAAGTTTATCCGCCAGGGCTTCCCAGTCACCTACAATGCCGTAGTCCGCATAGTCGAAAATGGGAGCCTTGGGATCGGAATTCACCGCGACAATTTTGCCGGAGCCGGACATGCCCGCCAGATGCTGCACCGCTCCGCTGATGCCGAAGGCCAGATACAGCCGGGGGCAGACGGTAATGCCGGTCATCCCCACCTGACAGCGGTAGGGGGCAAAGCCCGCGTCCACCGCGGTGCGGGAGGCGCCCAGGCCGGCGCCCAGCTTGTCCGCCAGCCGTTCCAGCTTTTGGAAGCCCTCCCGGGAGCCTACGCCCATGCCGCCGGCAACAACAATCTGCGCCTGGGACAGCGGCGTTCCGCCCGCAAACGCCCGATAGGACAGAAGCGTTACCCGCTCCTCCTCGCAATAGACCAGCCGCTCCACCCCAGGCTGCGGATGCTCCCCCCTCTGGGGAGGGAAGGTGCCGGGCCGGACGGTGGCCATCTGGATGGGGCTCAGCGCCCGGATGTCCGCCATCAGAGAATTCCCGAAGGCCGGCCGGGTTTGAATCAGCAGCTCCCCTTCCATCCGCAGCTGCGTGCAGTCGGCCGTCAGCCCGGCCTTCAAATGCCAGGCGATCATGGGCATGATGTTCCGCATCTGCACGGTTGCCGGCGCCAGAACCAATGGGCAGCTCCAGCCCCGGATCCGCTCCGCCAGGAAGGCGGCGAAGCGCGCCTCATCTCCAATGGGAGCTGCCTGCAGTTCCACGATCCGGGCGGCGCCGCAGGCGGCAGCCAGCGCCGTTTCCCCCTGCGGAACCAGCGCCCGGACCTCGCCGCCGGACAGCGCAGCCGCCTTGGACAGCAGCCCCGGGTCGGCGCCAAAGGGACACAGAACCAGGATCTCCTTCACGGCCGCACCTCCCGCAGGATCTGCCCCAGCGCCTTTGCGCCCAATGTCAGATCCGTTTCTTTGGGACCCCGGCGCATCCCCGGGAATCTGGACTCCATGGCCAGCACCTTGGTGGCGGAGCCTTTCAGGCCGCACTGTTCCGGAAGCAGCCCCAGATCATCGGCATTCAAAACCTCCACGGGGATGTTTCTGGCGCGGCGCATGCCCAGGATCCCCGGCAGCCGCAGCGGGTAGGAATAGGCGCAGAGGCTGATCACCGTGGGCGTCCTTCCCCGCAATTCCTGGGTTCCCGTTTCCAGGCGGCGGGTGATGGTCAGTCCGTCCGGATCCGCCTCCAGCGTTTCCCCATTGGAAACGCAGGGCAGCCCCAATGCGGCGGCCAGCTGGCCGGGAACCTGCCCGGTCTCCCCGTCAATGGCTTTACAGCCGCAGAGGATCAGGTCAAAGTCTCCCAGCTTCTTTACCGCCGCGGCCAGCACCCGGGCGGTGGCCTGGGTGTCCGCCCCGGCCATCCGCCGGTCGGTGATCAGCACCGCCCGGCTTGCCCCCCGGGCCAGCAATTCCCGCAGCGGGCTTTCCAATTTGGAGGTGCCCATTGTCAGTACCGTTACACTGCCATCCTCGCCTGCCAGCCGCAATGCCGCTTCCAAAGCGGACGCATCCGCCGCGTTCCACTGCAAATTGATCCCGTCCCGCTTCAGCCGGTGCTGGCTGTCCACTTCCACAAAGGCGGACACGGGAACCGCTTTCACACAGACCAGAATGCGCTTCATAGGTTTAAAGCAGCGCGCCGAACAAATCCACCAGCCGGCATCCCTCCGGAACGCACAGGCTGAGACACTGCCAGGTTTCCGGATTGGCCACCAGCATGGTATCGCAGCCAATGCGGGTCAAATCCGTCCAGCGGCCTCCGGCGATCCGGGTCACAAGCTCGGGCATATAGCCCCAGGCCACGGCGGTGCCGCAGGACTTGGCCAGTTTTCCGTGATTGAACATTTCCGTCAGATCATAGCCAGCGGCCTTTGCCATCCGGCGAACCGGTTCAAACTCATGGAAGGTGCGGGCCAGCCGGTCGTCGTCGTGGCAGGCGCCGGTGACGCCCAAAGGCGCTTTGGCTTCCAGCTTCCCCTCCGCCAGCAGCTTTGCGGTAAAGGCGGTGGCGGTGGTGACGCCGGCGGCAATCTCAAAGCCCCACTCCGGATACTTCTGGGTCATGATCTCCGCGTCATAGCTGTCCAGAACCACCACCGGCAGCTTCGTTTCATTCAGCGCCTTGGCACAGACGGCAGCCATCTGCCGGACTTCCTCGGTATAGCCCATCAGGTCGCCCAGCATCACGCCGGAGGCAGGCTCCTTCTCCAGAACCTTGGCGGAAACCCCGGCCTTTTCCAGCAGCTTCAGCAGATTCTCCGCCATTTCAGGAGCCTTCACCGCCGCTGCTTCGCCGATATAGACCAGCACATCGGTGCCCTCCCGGCCGAAGCCGGGCTTTTCCACACCGTAGATATTGCCGGTGCGCTCCACATTGTCGATCAGATGCATGACGCTTTCCGGAGCCAGCTCGCTGACCACCGCCTCGGTGCGGGCTTCCCGGATAAACAGGGGCGGCTGATAGCCGGTGGCGCAGTCATTGGTGCAGGCGTCGCACAGCAGGCATTCATACATGGCCTGTGCCATGTCCTTGTCAAATTGCTGGGCTTCCTTGTGAACCATGCTCAGGAGCAAGCCCTTGGCACGGGGGGTATTCAGTTCCTTACCGGTCTGGTGCTGGACAGGGCACAGATGGCGGCACATCCAGCAGAACCGGCACTTTTCAGCATGATGCAGGGCATTCTGACTAATCATAAATCGGTTTCCTCCTGTCCTAGATTACAAGCCCATTTTGTAGGGGTTCATGATGCCGTTGGGATCCAGCTCCTTCTTCAGAGCCTGGAGCACCTGCAGGGCAGGACCGTACTGCTCCTTCACCAGACGGGACAGCTTCAGGCCCACACCGTGGTGGTCGTTGAGCACGCCGCCGTTGGCCAGAGCCGCCCGCACCCCGGCGTTCCAGATCTGGTTATGTACCCGCAGCGCCTCTTCCGGATCCTTGGGAGGATTGTCGATGATGAAACGGGAGTAGTTCATGGCGCCCCAATCGTACCAGTGAGAGCTGTGCGAGATGAAGCGGACGCCGTACTGCTTGAAGTTATCCTCCACAACAGCCTTCATGGCCCAGTAGATCTTTTCAATATTGTCATGGGTGGCAACGGTATCCAGGGTGCCGAACATCTGAGGCAGATCCATAATGTGGTCGGGATAGAAGAAGGTGATCCGGTTCTGGAACCACTTTTCACCGTATTCGGTGCCCAGATCCTCGGCGCCGTACTTCTTGGCAATGTCCATGACGATTTCCAGCTCGGCGGCCACAATTTTCTCATAGCCCTCCAGCGTCAGGTTCAGGAAGGAGCCGCGCTTTTCAAAGCCGATGATCTTCTTGATGATGGATACCGTCTCCGCCTCGTCAAACAGACGGACGATGGAGGGCTTCACCGCCTGAACGATCTCCCGGCAGGCCTGATAGCCCACATGGATGTCGGAGAACAGGAAGGCATGGTGGATCCGGGTCTGGGGCTGCCGGACGATCTTGAACTTGGCCTTGGTCATAATGCCCAGGGTGCCTTCGGAGCCGACGAAGACGGGAATCAGGTTGGGACCGGAGGAATGCTTGGGAACGGGCAGGGTGTTGATGATGTCGCCGTTGGGCAGCACCACTTCCAGAGACAGGCACATGTCGTCCATTTTGCCGTACTTGGTGGACAGGATGCCGATGCCGTTGTGAGCCAGGGCGCCGCCTACGGTGCAGCAGGTCATGCAGGAGGGCAGGTGCATCACAGAGTAGCCCTTTTCGTTGACCAGATCTTCCAAAGTGGCGAAAATCATGCCGGTTTCACAGGTCACATAGCCTGCCTCGGTGTTCAGCTCGATCAGCTTGTCCATCCGCTTGATATCCAGCAGGATGCCGCCGGCCACAGGCAGCGCGCCGCCCTGGCTGCCGGAGCCGCCGCCCCAGGTGGTCACAGGGATCTTGTAGTAGTTGGCGATCTTCATGACCTTGGAAACCTCTTCGGTGGTGCCGGGACGGACAATGATATCGGGCATGGGCCCCTGCTTGCCGGCATCCTGCCACTTCCGGCTCAGCCAGAAGTAGTCCACCGAGTAGACGGCGCGCTCAATTTCCTTGGTGGATACATTCTCAACGCCTACCGCGTCTTCCAGTTCCGAGCGTATCATGTAAAACATCATGGATTTCTCTTGCATGGCAAATCTTCCTTTCTTCATTACCCAACGGGATTGATTTCCCAGTTTTCTCCGTAAATACCGGGGAACGCCCCCCGCTCGATCAGCGACGTGTTGGCCTCATGACCCAGCAGCCACTTGTTGGCCGCCCACAGCTTGTTGGCCTTCTGCTCCGGCGCGATGGGCAGATTGGTGCCCCGCTGCAGCCCAACGATGCAGCTGAAGCCGTTTTTCGTCACCTGGCAGGGGCAGAAATGCAGGGTATCGGCATACACCTCCACCATCTCTCCCGGCGCCAGATAGAAGGCCGTCACCTTGGCCGCATCCAGACGGCCGTCCGGATCCAGCTCTTCCCGCTTGGCCAGCAGCAACACCAGCTCCCGCACCGCGATATTGAACTCGTTGCAGGTATGCCACTCCAGCGCGTTGAGCCGGTTGGAATATCCCCAGCACAGTCCGATCTGTTCATCCAGACCTCCGCAGTGCTTCTGCCGCAGCAGCTCCGCTTCCGGCAGTTTCTCCAGCTCCGGCGCGGAAGCTACATAGCAGCTTCCCGCTTCCGGGAAGGGCAGGGTTTCCGCGGCGGCGCAGAAGGCCGAGGTGTCCTCCCGGATCACCTGTCCGTAGCGCCGGAAGGCCGGCTCGTGAATGGAGTGGATCCGGATATGGGGATTGGCCCTTTGCAGCGCTTCCAGCTTATTCATGGACGATGACCCCCTGGTGATGCTTCATAAATTCCAGTACTTCCTCCCAGCTGGGAATCCCCTCCTGGGCGCCGAACCGGGTGCATTTCAGCGCGGAGGCGGCAGAGGCGAAGGTGGCGGCCTCCAATACCTCCAGGCCCTTGACCCGGGCGGCGACGAAGGCGCCGTGGAAGGTATCGCCGGCGCCGTTGGAGTCCACAGCCTCCACCGGGAATACGGGATAGCGAACCTCCCGGCCGTCTTTCCACCAGAAGCCGCCCCGGCTTCCCTGGGTGATCATCAGCACCTGGGGATGGTAGGTATCCTGGAGCACCCTGGCGGCCTCCGCCGCAGCGGCGCAGCCGGTGATCTTCAGGGAGAACTCCTCCGAGGGGATCAGCACATCCACATAGGGCAGCAGCCGCTCGATGCCCGGGTAGGTGCCGCCGGCGTCGAGGCTGACCAGCACGCCGTACTCATGCGCCTTCTTGGCGGCATAAATGGCGCAGTCCAGCTGGTGTCCGTCCAGATGGAGGTACTTGGCCTGCTTCAGGTCTTCCAGCGCCACATCCGCCTCCGTCGGCGGCTGCACAGTGCCCTTGCTCCAGATGCAGGTTCGGCTGGAGTTGGACAGATTCAGCAGCACAAAGCTGTGAAAGGAGATCTGTCCCGGGATCCGGCGGACGTGCGGGGTACTCACCCCGTATTTGTTCAGCTCAGATTGGATGAAATCGCCGTAGGTATCCCCGCCCAGGGTGCCCATGTACTGGGCGCTGACCCCCAGCTTGGACACGGCCACCAAGCCTGTGGCGCAGGGTCCGCCGCACTGGGTCTTGGTGTCGATGCCCTGGAGCTTGGTGTCCTCCTGGGGGAACCGGGGGGCGGTCATCAGAATATCAAACAGGGCAGAGCCGATGCCCACTACATCGGTACTCATTTGTCCGCACCCAGGAGCTTGATCTTGCTGACAGCAAACTCCTTGACCCGATTGGTGGGCTCCTTCATGAACAGATCCAGCGCCAGAACGGAAGGATCCACCGCCCGGATGCCGTCCAGCAGCGAGCAGCACACATCGGTGCCGAAGTTGATCTTCCGGATACCGGCCTTGACCGCCGCCTGGATCTGGTCGTCGGGGACGCCGCTGCCGCCGTGGAGCACCAGATGCGCCTTCTGCCCCTGGTGCAGCTCCGCAATCCGCTGGAGGGCCAGCACCGGCGCCTGCTTGTAATGGCCATGGGCGGTTCCCACCGCCACCGCCAGCGCGCACGCGCCGGTTTCCTCCACAAACCGGGCAGCGTCTTCCACCTTGGTATAGTCGGTGCTGACGCCTTCAGAGGCTTTGCCCACCTCGCCCAGCTCGCCTTCCACCGTGACGCCCATTTCAGAGGCCATCTTCACAACCTCCCGGGTGACGGCAATGTTCTTGTCCAGCGTCTCCTTGGAGGCGTCGATCATCACGCCGGTGGCGCCGTAGCGGAAGGCACGGAGCACTTCCGGAATGCCCGCGCCGTGATCCAGATGAAAGGCCGCGGGGGTCTTCATGCTGTCCATGGCTTCCATAATGATGGGTGAGACAAACCTGGCGATTTCCGAATCAAACAGCCGGCTGTACATCTGGAAAATCACCGGGGCGCCGGTTTCCTCAGCGGCCTGCATCACTCCCAGAACCGTCTCCAGGTTGTAGACGTTGAAGGCAGGAACGGCAAAGCCCCCCTGCTCGCCGATGTCCAGAATCTCTTTCAGTCCGTAGCGCATACTTTATTTACCTCCATTCAATCAATGCAGTCAAATTTCAAACCGGGAACATACCTGCAGAACTCCCGCAGAGACTCTGTAAGACTGCCCTCGATTTCAGACATGTGGTGGATGTAGGGGCCTTCGATCAGCTTCCGCTCCACACCGGGCAGATCCTTGAACTTTGCCCAAAGGTAAGAACCGAAGGTGTAGGGGCCTTCCGCGCTGTCGCATTCGCAGACGGCCAGCGAGTAGCTGCCATGATCCTGATCCATCCGCGCCACGGTATAGTGGCCGTCTTCCACCTGGAGCCACTGGCGCATATTGACCATTTTGGCCTGGGTGCCCTGCTTCTTCAGCGAGTAGGCGAAGGGGCCGCAGTGCCACAGCAGCTCAATGTTCCGGTCGGTGGGATGGCGGGTGGTGAACTCGCCCAGGAAGGGCTTCTTCTCTCCCAGGGTCAGGCAGCTGAGGATCACCTGGGTAAGGGTGGCGTGCATATCGCTTTCGCAGCCGATGATATAACCCATGTCGGCCAGCAGCGGGTAAGCGGCGCAGGGCATGGCTCCCACCATCAGCTGCATGGCCGTCCAGCATTCGGCAGACACGGCGGATACGTTATATTCCGCAAAAATCTCCTGGTACAGCAGCACAAAGGCATAGACCTTGTGGAGCACCGGCTCGCTGAGATCGTCGATCTCATACATCCGGCGCAGCGTTTCCACGCCTTCGGCCAGGTCGTCCTGCCTGGTCTCCAGGATCCGGTTGTACTTATCCTGAATCACCGCCAGGTTCACGGGGATCACATGGATATCGAATTTCTCCATCAGGTCGCTCTCGTTGAAGATCACGGAGCAGAAGGGCTTGGGGCGCATGCCTACCTGAGCCACCCGCATGCCGAGGAAGTTCTTCACCGCGCAGGCAACCCCCGCGAATCTCCGGAGGCCGTCGGCGAAGATGGGATCCTCGATCCGGCAGTTTTCAATGTATGTAAAGGGAATGTTCATTCGCTGCAGCTGGCGGCTCATGCCGAACAGGCCGCACTGGGAGTCGGTGTAGCGGGTGCCGTCCGGCTCGAACACATCGTCCTGGGGGCCCCACAGCAGCACCGGCTTGCCCAGCGCCTTGGCCACAGCGCCCGCCACTTCCTCGTTTCCAAAATTGCCGTTGATCAGAAATACCGCGTCCACCTTTTCCTTCCGGAACCGGTCAACAACAGCATCCACATCCCGCTCGTGGTACAGAACATTCACATCGTTGATGCCGTTCAGATCCACAAAGGAAATGTGCGCATCGGAGAAATGCGTTTCGATGTAAGCCACGGCTTTGGCGCAGCGTTCCTCCGCTTTTTCCCAGTTGAAAATACCGGGCCGGGGCGTTACATCTCTGCGAATGGGGACAAGACCGATTTTTACCTGATAGTTCAGCATATCCTTACCTCCAAGATTTGTTTATGCTTTTCTTATGGAATCTCTGACCCAATCGGCCAGCGTTTCCTGAACAACAATGCCAGATTGATTATAACCCCAATGGATTCCTATTGTTATGCACTTAACTTAACAGGTTTTTCCTCCTGAATAAGCTGGATATATGTTCTTCAGTCTTTCAGCAGATCCATGCCGTCCAGATCGCTCAGGTCATCCAAATCATCCAGGTCGTCCAGGTCGTCCAGATCATCCAGCTCGTCCGGCTCCGAGAAGGCGAAGGGAATCTCAATGGTAACTTTGACGCCCCCTTCCTCCCAGTTGCCCATGGTGATGCTGCTTTCCTCCCCGTAGATCAGGTGCAGCCGCTCCCGGACGTTGGAAAGGCCGATGCCGCTGTGGCCGCTGCGGGAAAGGGACTGCCCCTGCTCCAGGCTCTGGATCTGCTCGGGAGTCAGCCCGGGCCCCCAATCCTTCACGGTAATAACCAGCTTGTTGTTTCGGACATAGGCATGCACCCGGATTTCAGAATCCTCGTTCTGCCCCCGCAGACCGTAATGCAGCGCGTTTTCCACCACCGGCTGCACGATCATGGTGGGAATCATGGCGTTTCTCGCCGCTTCCCGGGCGGAGAAAACGGTGCGCAGCTTGTCGCCGTGGATGAACCGGTAAATCTCGGTATAGTCCTGCAGGCTGTCAAACTCCTGCTGAACGGTGATAAACTGGTGGGTGATATTCATGGTGATGTTGCGGAAATACCGGCTGATCCGCTGGACAATTTCCACGATCTCGTCCTCTCCCTTGATCTTCGCCATGGCGTTGACGGTTTCCAGCGCGTTGTAGATAAAATGGGGACGGATCTGAGTCTCCAGGGAACGGTACTTGTATTCCAGCACCTGCAGCTCCGCGTTGTTGCGCATGCGCTCCTTTTCCACCAGCTGTTCCAGAAGCACCGCGATGTGGCGGCTCATATAGTTAAAGGTCACAGCCAGCTGGCTGATATCGTCATTGTCGGTGATGGCGATCTGATAGCCGAACTCCCCCTTTGCCACCTGCGCCATGGAGCGGTTCAGCTCCTTGAGCTTGTGAAGCTCCGACCGGATCAGGATATATACCAGCAGCACGCCGAGACCCAAGCCCAGGGCGCCGAAGATCAGGGCAACATACAGGATCTGGTTGCAGGCCTGGCGGTAATCCCGGGTGGAGGTGATGGCGACGGTGCTCCAGTCTCCGCTGGTTCCCTGGGCCACAAAGTATTCCTCCGCATTCCACTCGCCTTTGTCAGACAGGGAGCCGTCCGACGCGTCCTCCGCAATGGCCTGGAGCACTTCGTCGGAAATGTCCATGCCGGTATAGGTAATGAACTCCCCGCTCTGATCAAAGAACAGGAAGCCCACATCCGGGGAGCTGCTGCTCACCGCGAAAAACGGCTGCTGCATATGGATCACCATGGTGCCCACATGACGCAGGGGGGAGATGTCGTAAACGTCCCGCAGCAGGTAGACCTCGCCGCTTTCCATGCGGATCCACTGGCAGACGCCGTAGGTGGTTCTCTGGTGCTGATCCAAAATGGCATTGCAGTCGGCCTCCACAATTTTCACCTTCTCCCGTTCCTGGTCATTCCAGGTGCCGGTGTTGGTTCGCTGTCCGCTGTTGCTGCGAACCATAATGTAGTTGTAGGGGGCGGATACCTTCAGCATCATCGACAGAGCGTTCCGCATCTCAATTCCCCCGGCGTTTTTCGCCAGATCGGAGGGGATGTCGAAGGACGTCATGGCGGAGTAGGCAGAGGCCTCAATGCTGTCCTGGCTGTTGTCAAAGTTCAAAATGACCTGTTGGGTCAGGGTCTTCAGGTGCCCGGTGCTTTTCTCCTCCAGCACCTCGTAGGTGGTGGTGATCTGCTGCATGGTGGTCAGCAGCAGCGCCAGGGTCAGCGACAGAATAAACGCCAGCATCAGCTTTACAAAGAAAGGGAGGTTTTTAAACAGCCTGATCACGGAACTCCCTCCTGCCCCTCTTTCCAGTTGCGGAAGCGGTATTCCGTGGGGCTCATCCGCTCCACCTTTTTAAACACGTTGTAGAAGCTGACATAGTTTTCATAGCCCACCGCGTAGGCAATCTCCTCCACCCGCATCCGGGTATCGTCCAGCATCTGCTTGGCCACGGCGATCTTGGCGTTGATAACATGCTGCCGGTATGTAATCCCTGTCTCCTTGTGGATGATCGAGGACAGATAGTTGGGGGACACAAAGAATTCCTTAGCCACATCCTCCAGCACCAGACCCTCTGTCACATGGCTGCGCACATAATCCAGAACGTTGCGCACCAGGGTCGAACGCCGGGTGGGAAGCTGCTCGCCCTGGCGCACTTCATTTTGAAACCGGAACAGCCAGTCCCGGGCTTCATTTTCCGTGGTCAGCTTGGTAATGTCATAGACAATCATATCCGCCGATTCCGTCCACTGGAAGCTGTCGATCTTGTTTTGCATCACCTTGGTGCACAGCAGCATCAGGAAAATCCGGATGATCCGCAGATTTCCGTTGGTTTTCTTCAAAATGGTATTCCAAAGTTCCTCCGCGTCAATGGCGGCCAGACGCGGCGCCAGCTTGCCGCACAGCTGATCCAGATCCACCAGCCGGCCGCGCTTCTCCGCCTTCGACGTTTGCTCCCCGGCAAATTCCACCATTGCCCTGCGCCCGTAAATATCGTGGCGCAGCAGGGTAATGCGGCATTCCTGATACGCCGTGTAGAACGATCCCAGGTCGTGGTACAGTCCGCTGATGGCAACGGTCAGATTCACCAGATTCTGCTGCAGAACATTGGCAATGGCTCGCGCCGTTGTCTGCCAGGTTTCCCCATCGTCCTGCAAGCCGCACAGCAGCACCAGATTCTGGTTGGCCACCGCGTTGATGATCTCCACATTTTCGGGAAAGTCCACAAATTCCATTCGCTGCAGCGGCTCCATCACGCCGGTTTCCGACTCGGCCACCATAAAGAAATAGCTCTTGGGCACCTTGTCCAGAAAGGTGGACACGACCTTGCTGGGGTTCTCCATGGAACCCGCGGTCAGGGCTGAAAGAAATCGGGTGCGGCGGATAATGGTCTGCATCTTTTCGTATTTTTCTTCTTCGTCCCGCTCGTCATCCAGGCTTTGAATGGCTCGCTGGATGGCTTTTTCCAGCTCCCGGTTATCCACCGGCTTCAGCAGAAAATCAAAGGCAGACAGCCGGATGGCCCGGGAGGCATATTCGATCTTTTCATAGGCGGTGATGAAGATCACCCGGGTGCCGCTGAGCTCCGCCCGCATCTTTTCCAGCATGGCCAGCCCATCCATTTCCGGCATGTGAATATCCGAAATGATGATATCCGGCCGCAGATCCAGGATCATCCGGCAGCCGTCTTTGCCGTTGGCGGCGCAGCCCGCCAGCGGCGCTCCCATTTCCTCCCAGGGGATGGTCTTGCGCATGGAGTCCAGCGTCATTTGATTGTCGTCGATCAGCAAAACCCGGTAGCTCATAGTCTTTTTCTCCATTTACGGGAATCTGCCGGAAGCCGCAGAGGTGTTCCGGATCCCCTTTTTCTGTTTATTTCATGTGTACGGAACAACGCAAAAGGCCTTGCAAGCCAAGGCTTTCCGGACTTTTTTGCGTTGTTCCGGCGGAAACACATGGATGCGCGCCTGAATGGAAAGAAACGGTTGGAACAAGCCGTTTTTTCCATTTCCCGCCTGCGGCGGGGACTCAGCCGCAGAAAGCGGCTGAGTCAGCAGGCACTATTTCAGCGCATCCAACAGCGGCGTTCCGCCGTCAGAAAAGACGAATATGGAAAACCGGGAAAGCTGCCGGGAATCGATTTCCCGCAAAACCCCGTAATCTTCCCAGTGTCCTGCCGCAGTCAGCGCGCCCGAATCCTGCAGAAGCTCCGGTTCGTCCGTAACAAAAAAGTCCGTCAGCTTGTTTTGCACCTCCGCAGCCAGATGCACAGCCGCGGCGGAATAGTCGTCCGGGTTCACGCCATCGCTTCCCTTTCCGTCGTAATGGTACACGTTGATCTCCACCTGGATCTGTCCGTCTCCGTTTACATCCCCGGTCAGGGGTTCCAGCCGCGTCCGCAGCTCGTCCAGAATCTGCTGGGGCACTTCTTCCATGGTTACAAAGCTCACTGCGGCGTCAGGTTCCGTCAGCGACGCCTTTTCCACCAGAAAATTTACCAGTACCAGCAGAACCATTGCGCCGAACAGCACATACCACTTGTAATAGTACCAAAAATGCTCAAGCTTCTTTTTCATCAGCGTTCTCCGTTAAAAACAGCCTGCGGAACACCGGGGCAAAGATCAGGTTGGCGGTCATGATCGTCAAGGCCATGGCCCCCGCCAGCAGGATATACAGGGCATATCCGTAAAGGATCACGCAGGCCGCCAGAACTCCCAGAGAAACCAGAATGGCAAACACCGAGCGGAGGTTCCCCGCGAAGATCATCAGGCAGGCGTTTTTCAGAATCACCGTCAGGGGCAGCTCCAGCAGCGCGGCCTGCTGGAAGCCGAACAGCGTCACCCCCATGAGCAGATACCCGCAGACGCCGAACATCAGCAGGTGCCCAAGGGACAGCCCGCCGTCCACCAGAATCACCAGATACACCGCGTAAGCCAGACCCGACCAAAGCAGCCCCAGAACGGCCGTCAGCGCCATGGAGGTTTTCCAATCCCGCTTCCAGACCTCCCGAAAGTCGGAACTGACCCAGACCGGCCTGCGGAGAACAACCCGCGCGCAGACCCCGTGGAGGGCGGTGATGGAGGGGCCGGCCAGGGTTACGCACACCAGCCCCGCCGCCCAAAAAACCAGATCATAGGTGCTCAGCAGCAGGTACAGGCAGAAAAACCCCGGCACCAGGCTCAGAAACGCCAGCAGGTTGGCATGGAACAATGTAAGCCCGTGGTTCTGCAGCATCTGAAACCACAGCAGCAGGCCGGTTTGCTTTTCCTCCGGCGGAATATTGAGAAAGCGGTTCCTGTTCTTGCCCATAGTGGAGATCCCTCGCTTGTTTTCCGTAATTATACCATACAGGTTTCGTTTTGGCTACCCATTTTTTAATTTTTATTACAGAATTTTTTGAAACTTTTTGTTAAAAAATTTCAATCCCCAATACAGCAACGCGCCGATCCCGAAGTACATAGCTTCAGGATCAGCGCGTTCCCGATGGGATCAGCCCTTGACGGCGCCGGCTGTGATGCCGCTGACGATGTACTTCTGCATGCTCAGATACAGGATCAGAATGGGGATCATGGCCAGAATGAAGAACGCAAACGCCTCATTCAGCATGGAAGTATTTTCGTTGAAGTACACGATCTGTGCCAGGGTCAATGTGTAGGACTCCTTCTTCCGAAGGAGGATGATGGAGGTGCTGTAGTCGTTCCAGATAAACAAGGTATTCAGCACCAGCTGGGTGACGTTGATGGGGGTCATCAGCGGGAAGACCACCCGCCAGAAGCACTGGAAGCGGTTGCAGCCGTCGATGCTGGCCGCGTCTTCCAGATCCCTGGGTACGGTCTTGATAAATCCGGTGATGGCCGTGAGGCTGATAGAGATCTGCAGACCCGCCCGGGCAATGATAAAGCCGATGTTGGTGCTGACCAGCCCGGCGTTGTACCAGTTGATGTACAAGGGCAGCTCAAAGCACTGGAAGGGGATCAGCAGGCCCAGGGTCAGGATGGCATACATCACCCGGTAAAAGGGCGTATCGTGCCGCGCCAGAACCCAGGCGGCCATGGAGGTGAACACCATCAGAATCACAACGGTGGGAATGGTATTGATGATGCTGTTCTTATAGCCAGTCAGAAAGCTGTCGTTGTTGAAAATAACATTGTAATAGTTAATCAGCGTCGGGTTGTCCGGCCAGGACAGCCGATTGACGGTAATATCACTGGGCGAGCGGAAGGAATAGACAATGGCCACATAGAACGGAAGCAGCACCACAATCATGGTCACAAGAATCAGCAGATTCTGCGCTGTCTTGCTGAGCTTCTTTTTCGTGTTCCGGCGCAGAGCCAGCCGGTTATCGGTGGAAACAATGGTATGCGCCATTATGCCTCAACCTCCAATCTTCTCAGGAATCGTGTTACGCCCTGGGTCAGAATCAGCAGGATCACCGTCAGAATAATGGCGGCTGCCTGGCCGAGGCCGGCTTTGTTGTTGGAGAAAATGCTGTCGTAGACGTAAACTGCTGTGAACTGGCCTTCTCTGGCGTTTCTCGCCACTGCCATAGGCAGGTCGAAGGTACGCAGGCCCCAGGCCAGCAGCAAGGTAATATTCGTAGTAAACGCGGGAACGATATTGGGAATGGTAATCCGCCAGAACTGCTGCCATTTGCTGGCGCCGTCCACCGTGGCCGCTTCATAATAGTCCTGGGGAACCGCCTGCAGACCGGCGATATAGATCAGCATGGTGTAGCCCATATCCCGCCAGGCGCCGATGATGACCATGCCGTAGACAATCTGTCCGGGCATGCCCAGGGGGCTGACCAATCCGGTCAGGTAGGTGTAGACATCCGTGTACACATAGGACCAGACAATGGCGCCGGCCGTAACCGAGACGGTGAAGGGAAGAAACAGAACGGTTCTTGCGATGTTGTTAAACCAGGAAGAGCGGTGGATCATCAGGGCCAGAATCAGGCCCATGATGTTCGCGGAGAGCATATACAGGATCGTATACTTAAAGGTCACGCCCAGGGATTCCAGGAAGTATTTGTTGGTCAGCAAATACTTGTAGTTGTTCAGGCCGTTGAATTCCCGATCCACACTGACGATGCTCTTCCAGTTGGTGAAGGAATAGGGAATACCCTGAATAAAGGGGATCAGCACCACGATGGTAAACAGAACCACGGTGGGCAGCAAAAACAGCAGATTACCCCTGTGAATCCGGGTACTCTGCCGGCTCAGCCGGGGAGGATTCATTTTCTTTACCATATGCACACCTCTGATGATGGCCCGATGGACCTCCATCGGACTGATGTTTCATACTGAAATCTTAAAAAAAGCGCCGGAACGATCAGGAGAACAGCCGCCGAAGATACCGGGGCTTTCAAAACCGCCCCGCGCCCAGAGGGCAGGGATCTTCCCTTTGGGCGCTTGTTATTTTCCGGCTCTTTGAAAAAGGGTGGGGGTAGTCCGTGAGAACTACGCCCCACCCGGTTTTCGGCTGTTGGGAAAGGAACTGCGGCAGAGGAATTACAGATTGGCCTGCGCGTACTCCTCGTCGAACAGTTCCTGCATGTACTCGATGCAGGTTTCCACAGAGTTGACCCCATCGGTGGTGACACCGGTGCAGCAGTAGACAGCATAAGCGGTCAGAGCCTTCCGATAGGCAGCGGTGTAAGCAGAGGTGAAGGGAACGGTGAACTCGCCGTAGCCAACGGAGTTGCCGGAAGCCTTGACGTCCAGAATGGACTTCAGGAAGTCGGTGGTGTTCTCGGTGGTGGCGCCGGTGATGCAGGGCTGCATGGTGTAGTCAGACCACATACCCATGCACTCGGACAGGAAGAACTCCATGAACTTCACAGCCCATTCGGCGTTCTCCGCCTGGGGATTGACCATGAAGGCCTGGTCTACCTGTACGTTCATGACCTCGCCTTCGGCGTCGTCGGTGGGAACCAAGAAGAAGCCGTAATCAAAGTCTTCGCTCTTCAGGCCTTCCAGGGAGCCGTAGTTCCAGGTGCCCTGATACAGCATGCCGGCTTGACCGGACAGGAACACTTCGTTGGCAGCGGACTGGTCGTTGGAGGTGGCGTCAGCCCGGGCCCAATCGCCGATCCGCTCGCCCCACAGCTGCAGACCTTCGGCAAAGTAGGGATAGTCGGCAACCTTGGCTTCGTTGTTCATCAGCTTTTCAAACATATCGTTGTCGCCGTTCTGGATCGCCTTGGTCCAGACGATGGGACGCATCTCGATGTCCACGGAAGCGCCGTCAGAGTACCACTGAGCCCAGGCGTCGTAGCCGCCGTCTTCCAGAGCCTGGCAGACTTCCAGCAGCTCAGCGTGGGTGGTGGGAACTTCCAGACCCAGCTCCGCAAAGATGGTCTTGTTGTAGTAAACGCCCCAGGTCTTGAAGTCCACAGGGAAGGCGTACCACTTGCCGTTGTAGGATACGTCGCCCATGTCCGCCTGGGTCAGACCCAGACTCTCGATCACTTCGTTGCCGGTCAGATCCATAACATAGCCGCCGTCGATCAGGTCGGTGTACAGACCGGGGTTGCCCATCATGATCTCGGGCATATCACCGGAGGCGATGGCAGTGGACAGCTGCGCGAAATAGTCGGTGCCCTGAGAGTATGCGGAGTTTTCAAAGGTTACGTTGGGATACTTTTCGGTAAAGGCGTTCTGAATGGCTTCCAGGCCGGCAGACTTGTTGCCTTCGACCATGTAGTGAATGGTGTGGATCACCACAGGTTCGTCAGAGAGGACTTCTTCTTCCTGGGCGGTCGCTTCGGTGGCGGGCGCTTCGGTCGCGGCTTCGGTGGCGGGCGCTTCTTCATCGGAAGCGCAAGCTACCATGGTAAAGAGCATGACCAAAGCCAGAAGCAGAGCGGACAGTCTTTTCATTTTTGTTTCCTCCTAGTTTTTGGATTGGCGCCTTTGCGGACAGCCTACAGAGCAGGCTCCTTCCAGTGGACATTTTGGATAAGAACCCGTCAAACTGTACCTTCATTATAGTGCTATTTGAATAAAAACACAATTAACCTTATCCACACTCACCTACACAAAAGTTAAGGGTTTTTTATCAACGGTATTATTGATATCCTGTCTGCTGAATCCGTGGTAATGACGATTGATTCACACCCCGATGGAATTCCGGACAGCATGCGGTGGGTGTCCCAACGGCAGCGCCGGAATTCAGTATACACCATTCCCCCGCAGAAGGAAATACTGTTGAAATCCGGATCAACGGATGAACAGCAGAAGAAGCCCCGGAGGAACCGGAGCTTCTTCTGACGCCTGGATTCAAGTCTTTTTCTGTTTGCTGGTATAAATCCAATAACCTGCGGCGGCGGGAATCGCCAGGGCATAGATCACCGCCACACAGATAAACGGCAGCTTTGCCCCAAGGGAATACACAAACCCGGCCATCAGCGAGCCGACGATGCTGCCCAGGGACTTGGTGGCATTGTAAAAGCCCATTACCAGATTCTTGTGCCGGAGATCCGCCTGCCGGGCTACCATATTTTGCAAAACCGGGAGGCTCACGGAATACCCCGCATACAGGGCGATGCTGTAGGCAATAAACCAGCCGATCCGGGAGGAGACCGCCGTCCCCGCCGCCGCCGCGGTACAAACCAGCACCAGCACCGTCATGGATTTGCGGTTGTCGGTTTTTCCGATGATCCAGAGGCACAAGGTGGTGTTGAACACAAAGGAGACCATCCCCACCGCCGCCTTGATCACGCCGTTATAGGCCGAGCTCAGCCCCAGCTGGTCTTTCAGATAGTAATTGAATACCTGGTCGAAGCCGGTATTGCCAAAATTGATCAGGATATTCACCGCGAACAGCAGCGCGATCCCCAGATTCATAAAGTACCGGCTGTCCAGGAAGCTCTTCAGCGGATTGACGTCCCGAAGCAGCTGCTTTGCGGGCATCTTTTTGTGGCTCTGGGCGTCGGGAAGGCATACCGCCAAAAACAGCACCCCCGCCAGCGCCAGCACTGCCGACTGGGCAAGGAACGCGGCCTTGATGGAATACTCCCCGATGAGGCCGCCGATCAGGTAGCCGAAGGCGCCGGCAACGGAATGGATGGTGGCGCTGATGGTCAGATACTTCCCCTGATCCTCAGGCCTTGCCACATTCACCACATAGGTCAGAAAGCTGACGAAGGCGCCGCCGATAAAGACCCCTGCAAACAATCTGGCCAGCAGGATTATCGCCTCCGTTTCGGCATAGGCAAACCACAGCTGCGCGGCGCTGTAGCCCATGCAGCAGAGAAACAGAGAACGTCCGGAGGAAAGGTACAAATTGGCTTTCCCCCAGAAGGGTGACATCAGGAAGTTTCCGATCATCATCACCGCCAGCGCCAGCCCGAACATATAGTCATGGAGATTCAGCTCCTGAATGATGGTGGGGGTGACGGGATGGGCAAAGCTCGCCGCCAGATGGAACAAGGTCAGCGCCGTGAAGAACGCCAGAAAACGTGTTTTGTATTTCATAAAACTCCCTTCGCGCCCGAAGCGCCGGATCCGGAGATTACTTCAGGGTGATGGTCATGGTGGTGCGGTACGTGTCCCCGGCCGCCAAATGGATCAGATGCTCCTGCTTCGCCAGATCCTCCATGTACGCGCTGTGGGAGGGCAGACTGACCCAGGGTTCCACGCACACATAGGGCGCTTCTGTGCGGGGAGCGTGCCATAAACCCAGAAACGGCATATCCGGATAGGACACGGTTACACTGCGGTCAGACAACTCCGAGCAGAGGGTCACGGTTCTTGCCATGTTCCGGAGCACCACCGCATCCTGATCAAACAGCCCATGGGTCAGCGGGAGGGTGGTGCCGTCCTTCAGGGGAAAGGGCCGCTCCGTTCCCGCCAGACGGTAATTGTCCGGATCCAGATCGATCCGCATGGGCGCGCAGGCCTCCTGGAACACCAGCTGCCACTGGGAAAAATCCCCCGCCTCCCCCAGCGGCACCTGAAAGCCCGGATGGCCGCCGATGCCGAAGTACATCTGCCGGTCATTCCGGTTCTCCACCCGGCAGATTTTTTGGATGGAATCTCCCGCCAGACGGTATTCCACATGGAAGGCAAAGCGGAAGGGGTACTGCTCCAGCGTCTGCCTGCTGTCCTCCAGGGTGAACCGGACGGCAGTCCCGCTCTGCTCAGTCACCTGAAATTCGGTGCCGATGCAGAACCCGTGGGTCGGCAGCGGATAGGTTTTTCCCTCCAGCAAATACCGGCCCTGGGTCAGCCGTCCCACATAGGGAAACAGGTTGGCGTCCCGGCGCTTCCAGAACCGGGGATCCCCCTGCCACAGGTATTCCAGCCCGTCCTTTCGGATGCTGTGCAGAACAGCGCCCTGGGAATCCAGAATTACCGTAAGCGCTTGGTTTTCAATGGTGATCAGCATAACATGCCCTCCTTTTTCATTGTTTATCTGAGTATACACTGCCCGTTTCCGATTTTCAAGAAAATGGAAAAATCCGGTAACTTTTGTATATGCCGCAGTAACAATTGTGAAAAGGCAAAGAACCCGGAAGCGCCGCGTATCCGGGTCCTTTGGCGAAAGGCAGAAAAAATATAGATCATGATATTTCCGGTATATTGTGATTTTCGTCAAAAGTCACTATAATACCCATAAGCGGATTGGTCGCCAAGCCGCAAATTACAAAATGCCGGGAGGAAATGCCATGACAGACTATCGTACAATCCCTGCCAGCCAGCTGGGACAGGGCAGCAGCATCCAGCTGGATCTTTGTGAAACAGAAGTGGATCTGTACTGGAAAATGGCTATGGAGGTAGCCGAGCTGATTCAGAAAAACAACGCCGAAGGCGAACCCACTGTTATGATCGTCCCGTACGGCCCGCTGGGACCCTACGCCCGGCTGGTTTACCTGATCAACAAGCACCGGATCAGCCTGAAGAATTGCTGGTTCATCAACATGGATGAATACCTGGATGCGGAAGGAAACTATCTGGACAAGTCCGACCCCCTCTCCTTCCGGGGCGGCATGGATCGTATTTTCTACAGCCAGGTGGACGCGGATCTGCTGATGCCCACAGCCCAGAGGATCTTCCCGGAGCCTGGCAACGAAGGCTATATCTGGGAGCTGATCCAGAAGCTGGGCAAGCTGGATATGTGCTGGGGCGGCGTGGGCATCACCGGGCACATTGCCTTTAACGAGCCTCCGGAACCCGGCGAAGTCTGCACCGACGCAGAATTCCTGGCGCGTCCCACCCGGGTGCTGAAGCTGGCTCGGGAGACCAAGACCATCAACGCCTATATGAACGCCGGCGCCGATCTGGACGGCATTCCCGACAACTGCATCACCGTAGGCATGAAGGAGATCTTCTCCGCCCGGAAGGTCCGAATGTGCATGCCCCGGGACTGGAATGCCGCCATGCTGCGCAAGGCGCTCCACGGCCCTGTAAGCTGCCATGTTCCCGTCTCTCTGTTCCAGAATCATCCGGACGCCAAGATCTATGCCATCGCTCTGGCCGCCGCCACCCCTGTGGTTCCGCAGATCCGGGTTTACAACAAGTAAGCGAGGCGCGCATGGGTAAGCTATGGATTGGAAACGGGAACGTCGTGCTTCCCGACCGGATCCTTGCCGGCAGCTCTCTGCTGGCAGAGGATCGATACATCACCGCCATTGGCGTCCCCTGCCCCCCGGACGCGGAACCGGTGGACGCCCGGGGCGGATACATTCTTCCCGGCTTCATTGATATCCATGTCCACGGAGGCGGCCGGGCGGACTTTATGGACGGCACAGCGGAATCCTTCCGTCAGATCGCCCGGGCGCACTGCGCCCACGGCACCACCGCTTTGTGTCCTACCACCATGACCTGTCCCGATCCGCTGCTGATGCAGGTGATCGACTGCTTTTGGGAAGCAAAATCGCAGCCCCAGGACGGTGCGGAGCTGCTGGGGCTGCATCTGGAAGGCCCCTTCTTTTCCGCGGCGTCCAAAGGCGCCCAGCCTGTCTCGGAACAGCGGATCCCCACGGAAGAGGTGCTGAACAGGATCCTGGATCATGCCCGGGGGGCGATTCTCCGGTGGGACGCCGCCCCGGAGCTGCCCAATATGGAGCTGTTCTCCAGGGTCATGGAATCCCGGGGAGTTATGGCGTCAGTCGCCCACACCAACGCCACCGCGGAAGAGGCGATGCAGTCTTACAACTGGGGGTTCTCCCATGTCACCCATTTCTACAACGCCACCTCCACCTTTCACAAGGTCAACGGCATCGTCCATTCCGGCGTCATCGAGGCCACCTACCTTCGGGACGATGTGACCATTGAGCTGATCGGCGACGGGCGCCACATTCCCAAAGAATCCATGTGGCTGGCCTACCGGATCAAGGGTGCGGATGGGATCTGCCTGATCACCGACGCCATGCGCGCCGCAGGCACCGACGATACCCAAAGCATTCTGGGCGCCCGGGATACCGGCGTCCCGGTGGTCATCAAGGACGAAGTGGCGCAGCTGCCGGATCTCAGCTCCTACGCCGGCTCCATTGCCACAATGGATCGCTGTCTGCGCACCGCCCATGTAAAATACGGGATTCCCCTGGTGGATGTGAGCAAAATGCTTTCCCTGACCCCTGCCCGGCTGATGGGCTGCGGCAATCGCACCGGCTCCCTGGAGCCGGGGAAGGAAGCGGATATCGTGATTATGACAGCGGATTTCCTGGTGGATCAGGTTTTTGTAAAGGGTCATCGGTTCGACGGCTGATTTCCCCCGCAGAAAGAACAGCGCCTGCTTCCCAAGCAGGCGCGTTTTTTCCAATGGATAAAATGATTTCAATTTTTTATCATCCGCCTTATGGAAAACCAAAAAAGTCTGTGTTATACTGTCTTTACAGGCGCTTTTCCACGGTGCCCATCTTGTGATCACAAGGGAAAGGAAATCGGCTATGGCAGCTAATGAATCCGCGACCCCCGCAGTTGTGCTGAAAATTCAGGAGCTGATCCCCACACTGAGCAAATCAGAAAAGCGGGTGGCAAATTATATCATCGAGCATCCGGATCAGGTCATCACCCTTTCGGTTGCCGCCCTGGCGGACGCCGCCGGCGTGTCGGATCCCACAGTGGTGCGCGCCTGCAAGCGCCTGGGATTCGTGTGCTACCAGGATCTGAAGGTCACACTGGCGCAGAGCATCGTCACTCCCCTGCAAAACATCCATGAGCAGATCGCCCCGGATGACGATATTCAAAAAATCGTCAGCAAGGTCTTTAACAGCGCCATCCACACCCTGCAATACACCCATGACAACCTGCAGTCCGGGGATGTGCAGAACGCGGCGGAACTGCTGATGTCCGCCCGGCGCGTTTTCATTTTCGGCATCGGCGCCTCCGGCGCCATTGCCTTTGATTTGCAGCATAAGCTGCTGCGGCTGGGAATGGACGCCTGCACCTATGTGGACGCCCACCTTCAGGCCATTACCAGCGCCTACTGCACATCCGAAGACGTGGTGGTGGCCATCAGTCACTCCGGAAGCTCCAAAATCGTCATCGACAACGTCCGCATGGCGAAGGAAAACGGCGCAAAGGTCATCAGTCTGACCAGCTTCGGCCGGTCTCCCCTGTCCAAAATGGCAGACATTTGCCTGTACACCGCCTCCATGGAGACAAAATACCGGATCCTGGCCATTTCCTCCCGGATCGCCGAGCTGACCATTATCGACTCCATCTATACCTACATTGCCATGCGCTGCGACAGCATCAAGCAGATGAAGGTGGAAAAGGCCATGAAGGATCTGAAATACTGATCCGCCGAAACCAGGCGGCTGGGGAACTGTCTTCAGAGACGGCAGCCCAAAATTTAAAAATATGCTTATCGATTTTACACAACAAAGGAAATTTCTGTGCCCCATATTGGTACAGACGTTCCCCATCCAAAACGGTGGTTTTATTGCCATGGACTGAACCTCCATGCCAAACCCAAGCCATTCCCTGTCCAGCACAATCTGAACGAGAAGCGCGCCGGGAGGGGTCCGGGGAGGGCGGCTTTGGGAGCGGGAGCGAAGGAACCTCTGAATAAATCGTCTTCGGCGGAATGCCGGATCTTTTACCACATCCGTGCAGTTCA
>CALXDT010000050.1 GCA_944387125.1 uncultured Oscillospiraceae bacterium
TTAACAGGCTTGCAGGCCGGGGGCGGGTCATATGCCATCCTCCATATTTCTCCGGTAGAGCGGGGTCACATCCTCTGCCGTGACGGCATTCCGGAACACGCACGGGCTCATCCGGTTGGCCGCAGTGGTGTAGAAGCTGTTTTGTCCAAAGAACTTCCGGGGCGTTTGGGCTGCCAGAAGCTGCCCGTCAAAGAACATACTCACCAGATCCGCTTGCTCCGCGCAGAACTCCACATCATGCGACACCATGACTATGGTAATCCCCCGCTCCTTCAAATCGGACAGGATTCGGGCAAGCTGCCCCTTAAAGAAGCTGTCCAACCCTTTGGTCGGCTCATCCAGCAGCAGAATCTTCGGCTGGGTCAAAAGCACCTTCGCCAATGCCGCACGCTGCTGCTCGCCGCCGGACAAGTCGTATGGATGCGCCTCCAGCAGATGCTCCACCTGGCACAGCTGCGCGACCCGGGCAATCTGCTCCCGGTCGGTGCACATTTCCCGCAAATCCTCTCCAACCGACCGTTTTACAAACAGGCTTTTGGGATTTTGGGGAAGCATCGCCAGGCACCGGTGGTACAGCTGCGCGGATTTGTAATCCTTCAGCGGCTTTCCAAAAATCCGAACCGTTCCCCGGTATGGCCTGCAGATCCCGCACAGAACCTTCAAAGTTGTCGTCTTCCCTGCCCCGTTCCCGCCTACAATGGCGAAGAGACTGCCCTGGGGAACGGTCAGCGCGGCACCCCGAAGGACGTCCTCCTCGTCCCGCTCATAGCGAAACCACAGTCCGTTGGCGGTCAGCGCCTCGGGAACGGCTTCCCGGGATGCAGGCTGTTCCGCCGGCTCCCGCTGGGCGATTCTGCGGGTTTCAAAGGTCTCGCTGAGCCATCGGCGTCCTTCCCGCACCGTCAGCGGGCAGTCTCCTGCGCCGCCGGCCGCGTAAAACACATGAACCGGTGTGGGCAGAGCGGCAAACATGGGATGCTTCTGCTGCCACAGCAGCTTTCCCACACGTTTGGGGGTATCGTTGGCAATGACCCTGCCGCCATCCATGGCGATTACCCGGTCTGCCCGGTGGTAAATATCCTCCAAACGATGCTCCGTAATAATAATGGTGGTTCCCAGTTCCGTGTTGATTTTCGCCACTGTGTTCAAAAAATCCGAAGCGGCAATGGGATCCAGCTGACTGGTAGGCTCATCCAGAATCAGAACCTCCGGCTGCATGGCCATTATGGCCGCCAGGTTGAGCAGCTGCTTTTGACCGCCGGACAGACTTGACACATCCCGATGAAACCAGTTTTGTATACCGAAATAGCTGGCCATCTCAGCCACCCGCAGGCGCATCGTTCCGGGATCCGTGCCCAGACTTTCCAAGCCAAAGGCCAGCTCATGCCAAACCTTATCCGTGACCAGCTGCTCTTCCGGATCCTGCATGACAAAACCGATCTGTCCCGCCTGCTCTCGGCTGTTTATCTGCTCCAAAGGCGTTTCGTTAAAGAACACCACTCCCTGTCTGCTTCCGTAGGGCGTGAGCACGGACTTAAAGTGACGCAGCAATGTGGTTTTACCGCTGCCCGACTGGCCGCAGAGCAAAACAAATTCCCCTTTTTCGATGGTCAGCTCAACGCTGTCCAAGGTCGGGCGGCTTTGATTGGGATATTGAAACGTCAGATTCTGGATATGGAAATGCGCCATTGGACAGCCTCCTTCCCGTAAAGAACCGATGGCAGCAGCAAAAAGGCACAGTATGTCCCAAGTCCCCAGGTGGGGGCGGAAACAGAAAGAACAGGAGTATAGGAAGCCTCCGTCCCTCCGGCCAGGATCGTTGCCGATGCCAGAATCAGGAACAAGCCCATCAGCAGCCAATCCTGCGCGCTCATCCGATACAGCCGAAAGCAGGTGCGCTTCCCGCTGCCATATCCCCGGGCACGCATGGAATCCGCGGTAACGATTCCGCCTTCCAGCGCCCAATCCGTCAGCGTGGAAAGCACCAGCATTCCGCCGGAAACCGCCTGCCTGGCACCGCTGCCGCGGCTGACCCCCTTCCCAATGGCTGTTCTGGCGGCCATGATCTGCCGTGCCCTCCGCTGCAGATTGGGAATCATGCGCAGAACCATTACCAACAGCAGGGATATGGAAGGAATCAGCCTGCCAAACAGGCTGATAAATTTGTCGCTGGTCAGCACAACGCTGTAGCAGCCAAACCACAGCAGCATTGCCACAAACATTCCCGCCACAGCCATGCCGTAGTACAGCGCCTCCAGGGTATAGGGATTGCCGAAAACCGTGAACAGCACGTGGTCCCCGTAGGTATTGAACAGCGGGTTCAGTCCGGACAAAACGCAAAAGACAGGGATCATCCCCCAGAGCATGGGAAGGCCTTTCCTGCCCTTCAGCAGAAGGTAATATACCGCCCCGGCAGCACAGCTGGCCGCGATATAAGCCGGATGCAGAAGCACCACAGTAAATCCGATTGCCCCCAGGAAAAACACCAGGTTGGTCATGGGGTGACAGTTGGAAAACGCGTCATGGGTCATAAAAAGAAAAATCCCCTTTCGGGGACTTGGGCACGAAGAAACGCCCCGCCTGCAGGCAGGGTTTCTCACCGCGCAAGATAACCGCCAGACTGTCCCCAAGAGTCTTGCTGGTTCAGTCAATAGTCCGTCTGCCGACTTCGGACGCCATCTTGCCTGACCCTTCTCAGCGTCTGCCAATGGGTGAGGCGGCATATCTGTCCGTTTACGGCGGCTTGGTACCGTTGGGATTTTCCCATTCCGAGTAACTGTTGACCGCTGCGTATGTTCTTTCCAGTAGCATACCACATTTTGTGATGGGATGCAATCATCAATTCAAATTGGGATTGTATTTTTTTGTAAGACGTGATATAATTCCCTTGCTGTTCGGGGAAACAGGTGCAAAGCCTGTACGAGTCCGTCGCCGTAAGGCGCCTACCTGCTTATTCACATCCGCCGTGCCGCCGGCGGTTTGGTCATTGGGAAATCTGAGAAGGCCGAGTAAGCATGCGCCAAGTCGGAATATCCGTCAGCAGACTTCCTCCTGTGCCGCGGAAACCGGCTTATGGAAGAAAATTCAGTATTGAAGGAGAATATGCAATGATGAAAGCCAGCATGAAACGTATGCTGTGTCTCATCGGGTGTATGGTGCTGTTTGCGGCTATGGCACTTGGTTTCACCGGATGTGGTCACAGCACAGAAACCCAGACCGCTTCTTTCCAGGTATTGGTAACGGATCTGGAAGGCAACGAAACCACCTTTGATATCACCACAGAGAAGGCCACCGTCGGTGAAGCGCTGCTTGAGGAGGGCTTGATCGCCGGGGAAGACGGTGAATACGGATTGTATGTCACCACTGTCAACGGAATCACCCTGGATTGGGAAGCGGATCAGAAATACTGGGCATTTTATATCGATGGGGAATACGCCGTCACCGGTGTGGACACCACAGAGGTTACTGACGGCGCAGTTTACAGCTTCGTACCGGAGGAATAATATCCATGGCGAGTCGTTTGACTCGCCATTTTTATCAGGGGGCATTGCTTATGAATCCGAATACCATGACAGCCTGGGCAGCCGATGAGGGCTTTGCCGCGGCTGCGCAAATCAACACTTCCCAGATTGTTTTTGATCCTTCTTTCCGAGCCTATTGCCAGGAAAATCTCTGCGGTCAGTACGGCGTCAATTACGCCTGTCCGCCGGCCTGCGGCTCACCGGAGGAAATGAAAAATCGGATCCTGGCTCATAGGAAGGCTCTGGTGCTGCAAACCATCTGGGAGATCTCCGATTATTCAGACACAGACGCCATTAAGATTGCCAAAAAATGCCATAACGAAGGAACCGTCCGGCTGATCAAGCGGCTGCGTGCCGCCGGCTGTGACGGTTTCCCGGTGGGCGCCAGCGGCTGCGCGCTGTGCGTCCCCTGCGCCTGCGCTCAGGGAAAGCCCTGTTCTTTCCCGGAGTACCGGTACAGCTGCATGTCCGCCTACTGCATTTGGGTAAAAAAGCTGGCCGATGCCTGCGGCATGGAGTATAACTGCGGCCCCGGTCTTCTAGCCTTCTTCGGCATGTACGTTTACGATTGATCCGGCAGCAAAGTTCCCCCGCCCTTCACCGCGCACAGTCGGCCAAGGGCGGGGGGTTCTGTTATTCCTGGTGGGTGCCTGTGACGGAGTATTCTACCCACTCGGCTACATTGGTGGCGTGATCTCCGATCCGCTCAAAATACTTGGCGATCATCAGCACATCCAGCGCGTCGCCTCCCTTGGAGGGATCTTTTGCGATCAGGTCGATCAGCCCGTCCTTGACCCGGAGGAAGTAATTGTCCACCACATCGTCGTGCATCTGCACCGCCTTGGCCAGATACACGTCCTGCTTGATGTAAGCGTCCACACTGTCTGTCACCATGGCAATGGTCTCCTTTGCCATTTCCCGGATCTTGGGATACTCCTCATAGATATGGGATGTCATGTGGGGCACAATCTCAGCGATATCCTCCGCCTGATCCCCGATTCGCTCCATATCGGTAATCATTTTCAAAGCGGCGGAAATAGCCCGCAGATCCCCCGCCACCGGCTGCTGCCGCAAAAGCAGCTTCATACAGATGGTTTCAATGG
>CALXDT010000051.1 GCA_944387125.1 uncultured Oscillospiraceae bacterium
CACTGCGCAGCCTGAGAGGTATTTTCTGCCAGGTACAGAAGGTGAATTGCCCCGAAGGGGCAAGAGAGACCACCCTGGGGTGCGCCCCGGCAGAAAATGATTTGAATTCTATTTGCCGCAATACGGCAAATTCTGCGAGGCTTTTTCGACGGTCTGCAAGGCGCCGGCTCCCCCGGCGCCTTTGCCTGTATCCCCAGGGAGTTCCCTTTCTTCTCTGGCATTCCCCGGGAACAAACCGGAACACATCTGCGCCGCTCCCCCTCCCGGTGAGGACGCAGGCGGTTTTTCCCCCGTTTCTTCCCCGTCTCCCCGGTTTCCCGGGAACAACCCCCGGGAAACCGAAACAAGGAAAAACACCCGGGAACAAATCCAAACAAACCGGAACAAACCCGTAAGGAGAAAGAGGGGGAGAAAGAGAGAGAGGGGGAGAGAGAGAAAGAATTAAAAAGAGAAACATACAAAGAGAAAGAGATTTTTGTTTTATCTTGTTTTCTTTTCCCGTTCCCTCCGGTTCCCGGAATGAGCAAACTTTTTCCCGAAATTTCAGGGTCAGAACTGCCCTTGCGGAAACGCAAATTTTGTGGTATAGTTTATAACAAAACCTGCCCGGAGGGTACAACATGGACGACGAGAAGCTCAAACTTCATATCGGCAGAAACATCGCCGCCTACCGCAAGCGCGCCGGTTTGACCCAGGCGGGTTTGGCGCAGAAACTGAACTACTCCGACAAGGCCGTTTCCAAGTGGGAGCGGGGAGAGTCGATCCCCGACGTGATCACCCTGGCGCAGCTGGCAGAGCTGTTCCAGATCCGGGTGGGGGATCTGCTGGAAGACCCGGACGCCCTGCCGGGAAATCCCGGCGCCCTGGAGAAGGCCATGACCCAGGTGTCGGAAAAGGCGCTGAAGCGCAAGGCCGACAAAAACGTGATCCTTGCCCTGTCCTCCACCCTGGTGTGGTTTGTGGCGCTGCTGTGCTTTGTGATTCTCTCCTCCATCCCGATAACGGATCCCTACAGCACCCTGCCCTTCGTGTACGCCGTCCCGGCCAACGCCATTGTGCTGCTGAGCCTGCGCTCCGCCTGGCGGGACTTCCGGTGGAACCAGGCGCTGATCTCCCTGATCGTCTGGGGAAGCCTGGTAAGCATCTACGCTACCTTGCTGGTGGTGTTCCAGATTCACTTCTGGAAGCTGTTTTTGTTGGGAATTCCGGGGCAAATCGCCATTTTCCTCTGGTTTCGCATGTTCCGGCCGGAAAAGGAGGCGTCCCATGGATAAGCAGCAGATCCGCCGCTCCATCCGGGAGCGCAAGCGCGCCATGACCCAGGAAGAAATCCAGTCCCGCAGCGCCGCCCTGACCCAGAAGCTGACCCGAACCCGGGTCTACCGGGAAGCCAAAACCATCTACGGCTACCTGAGCTACAACCAGGAGGTGCGCACCGTCCCCCTGCTGGAGCAGGCGCTCCGGGACGGGAAGCAGGTGGCTGTGCCCAAGGTCTTCGGGGATCGGATGCGCTTCATCCTCCTGACCGACCTTTCCCAGGTCGCCCCGGGCTATGCCGGGATTCCGGAGCCAATTGCCGACGGCCCGGAAGCCCATGACCCCGCCGCCCTGGTGCTGATGCCCGGCCTGGCCTTTGACCCCCAGGGGCACCGGATCGGCTACGGCGGCGGCTTTTATGACCGGTTCCTGGCGGAGGAGCCGGGGCATCCCACCGCGGCGCTGTGCTACGACTTTCAGGTATTTCCCCGGCTGGACACCGATTCCCACGACATCCCCGTGGATCTGGTGCTCTGGGTCTGATCCTCCCGCCGGTTACATTCCATCCCTGCCCCCGGGGCAGGCTGAACAAAGGAGACAGATATGCAGTACTTCCTCGTGATCCTGGTGGCAGGCGGCGCCTTCGGCCTGTGCTTTCTGATTGACAAAGCCTTCACCAAAGCCTTCCGCAGCAAGGCGCAGCATTTGTCCGGCACTGCCGTCCGCGCCAGCAAGCGCTACGGCGTCTTTGGCATCGTGCTGAGCGTCCTGGGCATTTTTTCCCTGTGCTCCGGGATTTCCCAGGGCAGCGGCCTGATGCTCTTCTGCGGTATTTTCGTGCTGCTGATGGGGCTGGCCATGGCGGTGTATTACCTGAGCTTCGGCATCTTTTACGATGAGGACAGCTTTCTGGTGTCCCGGCTGGGCAGGAAGCAGAAGGTCTGCTCCTGGGGAGAAATTCAAGGGCAGCAGCTGTACCTGCTCCAGGGGGGCAACATCCTGGTGGAGCTGTACCTGGCTGACGGCACCACCCTGAATATCCAATCCAACATGGACGGCGCCTACCCCTTCCTGGACGCTGCCTTTGCCGGCTGGTGCCGCCAAACCGGCCGGGATCCGGAAGCCTGCGACTTCCACGACCCTTCCAAGAGCCTGTGGTTCCCCACGGTGGAGGGCTGAGCATGGGACACGTACCTGCCGCGGCCACCAGTGAGCTGGAGGTGCTTTCCTTCGCCCAGGCGCTGGAATCCGCCAACACGCCCTCGGAGGATTACGACATCCGCGCGTGGCTTTACGCCCCCAGCTTTTACTCCGAGTACCGATACATTCTGGGCACCCGGGGGAAAAACCCCCTGATCTGCGTGGGGATCAACCCCTCCACCGCCCGCCCCGGCGCCCTGGACAATACCCTCAAATCCGTGGAGCGGATCGCTCTGGGCAACGGCTACGACAGCTTCATCATGTTCAACGTCTATGCCCAGCGTGCCACCGATCCCAACGCCATGGAGCGTACCTGCAATCCGCTTCTGCACCGGGAGAATCTGAAGGCCTTCCGGTATGCCCTGTCCCTGTCCCCTTCCCCCGCGGTGTGGGCGGCCTGGGGCGCGGTGATTGAAAAGCGCAGTTACCTCGCCCGGTGCCTGGCGGATCTGCTGGCGGCGGGGCAGGCGGCCGGCGCCCGGTGGTACTGTGCCGGAGCCGTGACCAAAAAAGGCCACCCCCACCACCCTCTGTACCTGCGCAAGGACGAGCCTCTGCGCCCCTTTGACGTGGAAGGCTACCTGGCTTCCGATGCCTTCCGGATCTGAACCATCCGCCGCTGTTAGGAGATACCTATGAAATTTGTCATTGCTTCTGATATTCACGGCAGCGCCTTCTGGTGCCGCCGTCTTTGTGATTTGCTGGAAAAGGAGCAGCCGGATCGTCTGCTGCTTCTGGGAGATCTGTTGTACCACGGCCCCCGGAACGATCTGCCCCGGGACTACGCCCCCAAGGAAGTCATTGCCATGCTGGGGAAGTACCGGGACCGGATCCTGGCCGTCCGGGGCAACTGCGAGGCGGAGGTGGATCAAATGGTGCTTCCCTTCCCCTGCATGGCGGACTGCGCCCAGGTTTTTGACAACGGCCTTCTGATGCACCTGTGCCATGGCCATCACCACAGCCCCGACAACCTGCCGCCCCTGCCCCAGGGCAGCGTCCTTCTCTCCGGCCACACCCATGTGAAGCTGGACGAAGTCCGGGGCGGCATCCGCTGCCTGAACCCCGGCAGCGTGTCTATCCCCAAGGATGGCAGCCACAGCTGCCTGATTTATGAAAACGGCAGGTTTTTCGTGAAAATTCTGGAGGAATGAGCATGGATTCGACACAATGCGACATGTGCTGGTATTATGATTATGATGAGGAGTATGACGAATACATCTGCCGGATGGATCTGGATGAAGACGAGGTCTGGCGGATCCTGAATACTCCCTCCCAGCGCTGCCCCTACTTCCGTCAGGGAGACGACTATACCTTGGCAAGGAGACAATGACCATGCGCCGTACCATCGCCCTATTGCTTCTGATGTTCCTGCTGTGCGGCTGTACCCGGGAGATCTCCGGGGAGCCCACGCAGCCTGTCCAGACCCAGCCCACCCAGGAATCCACCGCGCCGGGATATTACCACCCGGGCAGCGCCATGGAGCAGTCCAGCGGCGGCGCCGTGCGCTCCTATCCCCTGATGGATTCGGAAGCCCGGGGGCTTCTGTGCTGGGAGGAGGGCCTTCTTCTGCTCTCCGGGGAGGAAAACACCACCCTGACCCTGCTTATGGGGGAGGATCTGCATCCCGTGGCCCAGCGGACGTTGAACTGCTCCCTTTCCCCGGAGGACAAGAGCCTGCAGCTGTGGGAAGGCGGTCTTTCTTACTATGACCAGGCCGCCCGGCAGACGGTGGTTTTGGATGAGCGCCTCCGGGAGGTCAGCCATATTGCCGCTCCGGAGGATCTGACCGGGATCCCCATTCTTTCCCGGGATTGCGGCACCCTGTACTACTGCACCTCCACCGCCCTGCGCGCCTGGGATCTGGAAACCGGCATCCGCCGGCAGGTGAAGCAGACCGCCCTGCCGGAGCAGACATTGTCAGGGCTTTATGAAGCGGCCGGGATCCTGTCCCTGACGTACCAGGAGGATGACCAGGTGCAGACCCTGTTTTTGTCCGCCGAAACCGGCCGGCAGCTGGGCGCGCTTTCCGGCAGTCCCCGGGTATCCATTTTCGGGGAGCTCTGTTACCTGACCTACCCCACCGGCATGACCTGGGCCATGGCTTGGGGGCAGACCCAGGAGGGAATCTCCACCGCCCTGACCCCGGCGGATTTAAGCGCCTCCTGCGTCTTTCTGCCGGAGATACACGGGGCTGTCACCCTCAGCACCCCGGCCGGCGGCGGCACTCAGCTGGAATACTACGACCTGGAAACCGGCCGCCGCCACTCGGCGCTGTACCTGTCCTGGGAGGGCACCCCGGCGGCCGTCACCTGCATTCCGGGAGACGGGATCTACCTGCTGGCGGATGATCCGGAACACGGCTGCATGAGCATCTTCCGCTGGGAAATCAGCCCGGACAACGCCCTGGCCGTGTCTGACAGCCGCTGCTATACCGGCCCGTTTTACACCGCGGAGAATCCGGACTATGACGGCCTTGCCCAGTGTCAGGAAAAGGCTCGCCAGATCGGGGATGCCTTCGGCATCCGGGTGCTGATTTGGGAGGATCCTCTGGCCGTTCAACCCTGGGACTATGATTTTACGGCAGAATACCTGGTGCCGGTGCTGAACCAGGAGCTGGATCTTCTGGAACAGCGGCTGTCCAACTTCCCGGAAGGGTTCCTGGAACAGACCGCCTCCCATTTCACCGGTCTGACCATCTCCCTGGTGCGCAGCCTCAACGGCTCGGCGGAATCCGGCAGCCTGGATACCGCCACAGGCATCCAATACTTTGATGAAGAGCACGCCTATCTGGCGCTGGCTGTGGGGAAGACCTCGGAGCGGGCTCTGTATCACGAGCTGTTCCATGTGATGGAAACCCACATTTTAAACGAAAGCATCGCCTTTGACCAGTGGGACAGTCTCAACCCCGCAGGCTTTTCCTATGACTACGACTACATCGCCAACGAAGGCCGTCAGGCCGGAGTCTACCTGGAAGGGGAAAACCGCGCCTTTATCGACACCTATTCCATGAGCTATCCCAAGGAAGACCGGGCCCGGATCATGGAATACGCCATGACTCCCGGCAATGAGGATCTGTTCCGTTCAGAAACCATGCAGAAAAAGCTCCTCGCCCTTTGTCAGGGCATCCGGGAAGCCTACGGCCTGGAAAAATCCCCGGAGGCCTACCTCTGGGAGCAGTACCTGGAAAAGCCCCTGTAGTCTTTCCGTGGCTGCTGAATCAGCCGCTTTCTATCGCTTACGGCGAGGGGTCTGTATCACCGCAGAAAATGCGCCGGAGCAGCCTGGGGGCTTACAGGGTCAGGTTCTGCCGCCATGTGCTGATGGAGAAGCGGTATCCCCATCACGGGGACGCTGCCTTCGCCCGCTGCGGCAGGGCGCTGTTGGAGTCGCTGAAGCATTTCGGCATTGCCTGCAGCCTGCCCAAGTCCCCGCCCTGCCCCGCCGAATACCTCTGGGGCTGATTTGGAAATGAAGACCGCCCCCGGAAAGGCAAGCCTTTCCGGGGGCGGTCTTATGGTTCGTCAATAAAACAGCAGGGATACCCAAGTTACCACATTTTCCCCATACTGGAAGTCCAGCCCCCGGGATTCCAGCGCCGGGATAATGTTGATCCCGTGGCTTTCCACACAGGGGTGCATCTTTTCCGGGAAACGGCAGGGTTGTCCGTCCAGATAGGCGCAGCGGTCGCACAGCTGGCAGGCCTCGGTGGAGAGGACATAAGGCTCCACCCCCTGCTCCCGCATCAGATCCCGCACCACATTGGTCACGTTTTCATGCTCCGGCCGGGTCTCCAGGGTTTCCTCCACATTGGAAATATCATCGACCTCGGTGATGGTAGCGATCAGCAGGCAGTTTTCGTAGCCCAGACAGGTTTTTTTGCAGCTGTCCACGCTGCCCACTCCCGGGGGACAGGCCCAGGTTTTTCCGTACATGGGGCATTCGTTCTCACAGATCCAGCGCACACGGCCGGTAAATTCCAGTTCTTCCGGAGAAAGGTAGTCATACAGGTACAGCGGCAGCTGCGCCAGATGCGCATCCAGCAATTCTCTGTTCATAGAAACTCCTCCAAAATGTTTTGACAGCCTTCCAGAATATCCGCCCAGGTGGCGGAAAAATCTCCGGTATACCAGGGATCCGCCACATCCCGGTTCAGCAGCGGGCGGATCTTATGTTCATCCCGGGGCAGCATCCGCTCCAGATACCGGCGGTTGCTCTGATCCATGTAATAGATCCGGTCAAACCGGTCAAAATCCTCCCGAACCACCTGCCTGGCCCGATGCCCCCGGCAGGAAATGCCATGCCTTTCCAGCTCCCGCCGGGCAGGGGGATACACCGGATTCCCGATTTCCTCCCGGCTCACCGCCGCTGAAGCAATAGAAAACCGCCCCGAAGCCCCGGCCTTTTCCACCAGATCCCTCAGCACATACTCCCCCATAGGACTGCGGCAAATATTGCCGTGGCACACGAAAAGTATTCTTATCATCTATTCAAAACTCCTTGAAAATACTATGTTTTCTTGATTTCCGCGCATTTTTCAAGCTCAACTTTCACCCTGCTCCTTGGCATTTCGTGGCATAAATTCCCATATCTTTTCCCTCAAAAGTAGTACAAAAAGTAGTAAATTGAGGGTCAAGGCTGGGTTTTACTACTCGTCATTTGCAACCCTTTTCAATTCCTCTTTTGCGTCGTCATATCCCAAATGGGTGTAGGTATTCAATGTGACGCCAATATCAGAATGGCCCATCAAATATTGCAGGGTCTTAGGGTTCATTCCGCTTTTCGCCATATTGGAGCAAAAGGTGTGTCGGCAGACATGAGGGGTGACTTTCGGCATTTGCACTTTGCTGAGAACAAAGTTGTAATTAGCCTGCGTGTTATGCCGCCCTCCTGTTTTCTACACGAGATAGTTTTGAACCAGCGCAATAACCGTCATTTCACCGCCACGGGGCGCAATCTGATCGTCAATATCCCTTAAGATCATTCGCTCCTTTTCCCGCAAGGAAATGTCATCCCATTTTCCTGCCGGTGTCTTATCGGTCTTTTCCAATTTCCAGCTATAAACAAATTGCTGTCTGCCGGTTGTGTCAATGTATTTGAACGCATACCGTCCATCTTTGCGTTGGCTCTCTCCATTGCGAAGAATGCGATTTTTACTATCGCGTCTTTTTCCGCTTATTTCGATGCTCCTTTCGTATCGCACAAAAAGAGCCTCAACAACGATATAGTGTTAGTATATCATAGTCGAAGCTCATTTTCTACATCAAGCAGCACCCGCAACAGAAATATGCCATAGCGGCGCAGAATATTATAGCCAACCATCACAGCCGAAAGGGGCAGGTTATGCTTCCCAAGGGCGGCAGCCGCTTCTTCAATCTGGTCTTTGGAAAAATTGCAAACACCGATCGATTGGATCTTTCCTTGCCGCACCGCGCCGGCCATAACATCCATATACTTTGAAATCGGATGATTCTTAGGCGGTGTGTGCATCAGGTATAACGCAAGACAATTCACGCCCAATGGTTCCAGACTGCCATCCAGGGCTTGCACAACACGTCCAGCCTTCAGAAGCAGGAGGGGGGAATTTGTCTGGCCGCCGTCTGCATCTGGGATATGATTGGGGCAAAGGAACCGAGGGATTCCGGTTTCGGAACCCCTCAGCGTTATCTTTTTCCCATGGATTTCCTGCACAGTGCTTACAGCGCTTCTTTGGGTATTTGCGGGAAAAAACCATTGCCTGTTCAAAATGGCTGTGCTATACTGTTTGCATACTTTCCAAGCAGCGGAGGAACCGGACATGACCATCGAAGTAAATTTGACTGCCGAGGAGTTTAAGCGCTTTACTCTGTTTGATACCTTTCACAAGCGCAAAATGTGGCGCTCCCCTGTGATCTTTGCAGGCATTCTCTGTTTCTGCGCCCTGATCTGCTTTCTGATGCGGCACATGGAGGGAGCCGCCGCTTTGGGGGGCATCCTCCTTCTGATAGGGCTGGGTATGCCCGTCTCCTATTTCGCCACATTCTTTTCCACTCTGCGAAGGCAGGTCAAATCCCAGTGTTTTCCCATGAAACTCTATACGCTGCGCCTCAGCGAAACCCCAAAGGGGATCCATGTGGAAAATGACCAGGAACAGGCAGATTACGCCTGGAAAGATGTCTTCCACGTTTACTGTGGAGAAACTGCCGCCTACCTGTACATGACGCGGACACAATCCTTCCTTCTGCCCTATTCCTGCGCGGAAGAAGGATCCCAGGCTCTGTGGGAGCTGATCAAAAAGCAGCTGACCGCCGAACAGTATTCTTTTCTTACAAAGCGCTGAGCACCCCTGTATGCCCGATGGGAAGCGCGCTGCGGCGCTTCCCGGTTCTTCGGAATTTCCCGAGGGCTGCGGGTTCTTCCTTAACCAGCAGTGCCGCCCCGGTTCGGGGCGGCACATTTGTCAGAGCTTCCTTTATATCCGGGATCTCCTGCTGAGCAGAAATACGGTGGCAATGATCAGGGCAAAGCCCACCAGGTCGATCCCGGTAAAGGGGGTTTTCAGCCACAGAAAGGAGCACACCGAGGCGGATACCGGCTCCACGCTGGCCAGCATGCTGGCCTTCACCGGGCCGATCTCCTGGATGCCCTGCAGGTACAGGGTGTACGCAACGGCGGTTCCGATGACGGATATGGCCAGCACAGCCAAAACCGTCCCCAGGTCATAGTTCACCGGGACAGCAAACACCCCGCTGATCACTCCCCAGAAGACGCCGCCGATGAGCATGGCGTATCCGGTCACAAGCAGGCTGCCCCGTTTGGCAATGATCTTTGTGGGAAGCAGGGAATAGCTCACCCCCGCCACCGCGGACAGCAGCCCCCAGAACAGTCCCTCCCCGGAAATGGACAGGGAATGGAGATTCCCGTGGGTAGCGATCAGGAAGGTGCCGGAAATGGCCAGCACCACGCAGATTGCCTCGCGCTTTCCCGGCAGGCGCCTGGATACCAGGCACACCAGCAGCATCAGCAGCACCGGATACAGGTACTGCAGCACCGTAGCCGTACCGGCGTTGGAGTGGAAGATGGCCGTCAGATAGGTGTACTGGCTGAACAGCAGTCCGCCAAGGGCAAAGGCCAGCAGCTGAAGCACATCGGTTTTATCCTTCCAGATCTCCTTCATTCCCTTTTCCCGCTTAAACAGCAAAAACAGGATCAGCACCCCGCCGGCAATGACCATTCGCGTCATGGTCAGCCAATCGGATTGGATCCCCTTTTGGGTAAACAGATATTGTCCGCAGGTGCCCGAGAATCCCCAGCAGGTTCCGCCCAGCAGGGTGAAGATCACGCCCCTGACCCTGTGCCCGTCCTTCATCGCCATGTCCTCTCTCTCCTTCCGCGCCGTTTCGGCAAAGTCTCCCGTGATTTTATACCACAGTCTCCCCGGTGTCAAGGGGGCAGCGAAAACATTCCCCCTCTGCCCGTTCATGGATCGGGGCGCCGATGGCGGGCATGGAACGGCAATGAAGGGCGCGTCTGAAGAAAACAGACGCGCCCTTGTTCCATGGCCGAAAAAGGATTACTTGGCGAAAACCCGCTTCAGGTTCACGAACCGGGGCAGGCCGTCTTCCTTGACCATGCCGGTCTCCCCTTGGATCAGGGGCAGGCAGTAGTCAATGAAGCCCTGGTTGACCCCGTTGCCGGCTTCGTTGATCCACTCCAGGGGAACCTTCTTTTCGGTGTTGGCCACCAGGCTCAGATCAAACAGCTCCGGCTCGCACTTGTAGCCGTTTTCATCCCGGGTGCACTTGAAGCCCACCATCTTGTCGGTGCTGCCGGCCACAGCGGATTCCACAGCCACCTTGCCGGACATAAAGGCCTCGGCAATGTCGGTGCCGGAAGCGCAGTGGGAAGCGCAGCGCTGCAGCAGGGACAGCTCGATGGGACGAACCTTCACCCCCAGCTCCGCCTTCAGCACATCGGTGAGCCGGGCAGCCAGGCCGCCCAGCTGGGCGTGGCCGAAGCCGTCGGTGCCGGAGGTCTTGGCCTCGCTGACGAAGGTGCCGTCGGCATAGTGGATGCCCTCGGAAACCGCCACCAGGCAGTTGTTCTTCTCTTTATACACCCGCTTCACGTCGGCCACAAACTGCTCCATGGAGAAATCAACCTCCGGCAGGTAAACCAGATCGGGGCCGTCGTTCTTGACGCCGGCCAGAGCGGCGGCGGCGGTGAGCCAGCCGGCATGGCGTCCCATGCACTCGACGACAGTGACCATGCCGGTGTCGTACACCTGGCTGTCACGGCTGACTTCCATGAAGGAGGTGGCAATGTACTTGGCGGCGGAAGCGAAGCCGGGGCAGTGGTCGGTGCCGGCCAGATCGTTGTCAATGGTCTTGGGCACGCCCATCACCCGGCATTCATAGCCCACCCGGTTCATGTACTTGGAAATCTTGTTGCAGGTATCCATGGAGTCGTTGCCGCCGTTGTAGAAGAAGTAACGGACGTTGTACTTCTTGAAAATCTCCAGAATGCGCTTGTAATCGGTGTCGTCCACATCGGGGTCGGCAATCTTATACCGGCAGGAACCCAGGGCGGAGGAGGGGGTGTGGAGCATATTCTCCAGCTCCTTGGGATCCTCCTCATCCATAATCATCAGCTGATCGTTGAGAACACCCTTGATGCCGTGGAACGCGCCGTACACGGTGGTGATGTTGGGATTTTCCAGGCCGGTCTTAATCACGCCGTAGGCAGAGCAGTTGATGACGGAAGAAGGGCCGCCGGACTGGCCGATGATCAGAGAACCGACTAAAGTTTCTTTGGACATTAGGCATTACCTCCAATAAAACATTGAAATACTTTTTTGGGGTTGTTGGGTTTGCTCAAGGAACCCTATTCATTAAAAGTATACCATATCCCCGATTAAATGGCAAATATTTTTATTGAAATCAAGGAAAAATGTGGTATAATAAGGACAAGTCAAGCAGGCCCCCGGTCTGCGGTTAAGAAAGGATTGATTTCAATGGCTCTTGTTACTACAAAAGAAATGTTCAAGAAGGCCTATGACGGCGGCTACGCCATCGGCGCTTTCAATGTCAACAACATGGAGATCGTTCAGGGCATCACCGAAGCGGCCGGTGAGCTGAACAGCCCTGTGATCCTGCAGGTTTCCAAGGGCGCCCGGGCTTATGCCAACCATACTTACCTGGTCAAGCTGGTGGAGGCCGCTGTGGCTGAGAATCCTCAGATCCCCATCGCCCTGCACCTGGATCACGGCGACAGCTTCGAGCTGTGCAAGTCCTGCATCGACGGCGGCTTCACCTCCGTGATGATTGACGCCTCCTCCAAGTCCTTTGAAGAGAACATCGCCCTGACCCGTCAGGTGGTGGAATACGCCCACGATCACGGTGTGGTGGTGGAAGCCGAGCTGGGCACCCTGGCCGGCGTGGAGGACGAAGTGGCTGTTGAGCACGGTCAGGAGAGCTACACCCGTCCCGAGGAAGTGGAAGAGTTCGTCACCCGCACCGGCTGCGACTCCCTGGCCATTGCCATCGGCACCAGCCACGGCGCTTACAAGTTCAAGGCTTCCCAGTGCACCCGCAACGCCGACGGCATTCTGGTTCCCCCTCCCCTGCGGTTCGACGTGCTGCACGAAGTCATCAAGCGTCTGCCCGGCTTCCCCATCGTGCTCCATGGCTCTTCTTCCGTTCCCCAGGAATTCGTGAAGATGGTCAACCAGTACGGCGGCAATATGCCCGACGCCATCGGCATCCCCGAGGATCAGCTGCGTGAGGCTGCCAAGCTGGCCGTGTGCAAGATCAACATTGACTCCGACATCCGTCTGGCTATGACCGGCAACATCCGCAAGTATTTTGCCGAGCATCCTGATCACTTCGATCCCCGTCAGTACCTGAAGCCCGCGCGTCAGGCTGTCAAGGACATGGTGGCGCACAAGATCGTGCACGTTCTCGGCTCCGACGGCAAAGCCTAATCCAACGGCAAAACCCAATCTGCATTTCCATCCAAACCGGACTTCCTGTGGGAGTCCGGTTTTTTGTTCTTCGTAAAAATCTTCCCGCCGCCCTTGTATCTTCCGGACTTTTGTGATAATATAATGTGTGCTGCACAACGCAAAAGTCCTTCCAAGCCAAGGCTTTCCGGACTTTTTTGCGTTGTTCCGGTGCAAGATTTTTTCGCTGAAAGGCGAAAAATCTTGCTCCCGTTTGGATAATGCGGTGCGCCGCATCATCCAAACCACACATGGATACGCGCCTGAATTGAAAAAAGCGGTTGGAAAGAGCCGTTTTTTTCAATTTCCCGCCTGCTGCGGGGAATCCGCCGCGGAAAGCGGCGGATTCAGCAGGCGCTGGAATAAATTGGTTTATGCGAAATGTACACTGTTTTGGAGGATCTTATGTTTGCGACCGCTCCCGTTTAGCCCTCTGCATTGCTTTTTCTTAAAAATCAATTTACGGAGGGAATCTTATGTCAACTTTAGTAGAAGAAATCAGCCGCCGCCGAACCTTTGCCATCATCTCCCACCCGGACGCCGGTAAAACCACCCTTACGGAGAAATTCCTGCTCTACGGCGGCGCCATCGCCCAGGCCGGCGTGGTCAAGGGAAAGAAAAACGCCCGTGCCGCCACCTCCGACTGGATGGAAATCGAAAAGCAGCGCGGGATTTCCGTTACCTCGTCGGTGATGCAGTTTCAGTACAACGGCTACTGCATCAACATTCTGGACACCCCCGGCCACCAGGATTTTTCCGAGGATACCTACCGCACCCTCATGGCCGCGGACTCCGCCGTCATGGTCATTGACGGCGCCAAGGGCGTGGAGCCCCAGACCCGGAAGCTGTTCAAGGTCTGCGCCATGCGCCATATCCCCATCTTTACCTTTGTGAACAAGATGGATCGGGAAGCCAAGGATCCCTTTGACCTGCTGGACGAGGTAGAGCGGGAGCTGGGGATTGAAACCTATGCCATGAACTGGCCCATCGGCTCCGGCAAGGACTTCCAGGGGGTCTATGACCGTCAGGACAGCCGTCTTCTGTTCTTCTCCGGGGTCTCCGGCAAGAAACGGGCAGACAAGCAGGCGGTGGATCTGTATGATCCGGTGGTCGCCCAGCTGCTGGACTCGGAAGCCAAGCACCGGCAACTGATCGACGATGTGGAGCTGCTGTCTGCCGGCCGGGAAATGGATGTGGGGGCGGTGCGCGGCGGCCAGCTGTCCCCGGTGTTCTTCGGCTCCGCCCTGACCAACTTCGGCATTGAGCCGTTCCTGGAGCGGTTCCTGGAGCTGACGCCCCCGCCTCTGTCCCGGGTGGCGGACTGCGGGGAAATCGATACCTTCAGCCCGGACTTTTCCGCCTTTGTGTTCAAAATCCAGGCCAATATGAACAAGGCCCACCGGGATCGTCTGGCATTTATGCGCATCTGCTCCGGCAAATTTCAGCGGGATTCGGAATACTATCATGTACAGGGCAAGAAGAAGATGCGCCTGTCCCAGCCCCAGCAGCTGATGGCCGCGGAGCGGGAAATTGTAGACGAAGCCTACGCCGGAGACGTCATCGGCGTGTTTGACCCGGGCATCTTCTCCATTGGCGATACCATCACCGTCCCGGGCAAAAAGTTTGCCTTCTCCGGCATTCCCACCTTCGCCCCGGAGCACTTCTGCCGGGTATCCGCCAAGGACTCCATGAAGCGCAAGCAGTTTGTCAAGGGCACGGAGCAGATCGCCCAGGAGGGCGCCATTCAGATCTTCAAGCTGCCCAACTCCGGTATGGAGGAAGTGATCGTAGGCGTGGTGGGCACCTTGCAGCTGGATGTGTTCCAGTACCGGATGAAAAATGAGTACGGGGTGGATCTGCGGATGGAGATGCTGCCCTATGAGGAAATCCGCCGGATCGACGCCTATCCCGGCGATCTGACCGATCTGGACCTGGGCAGCGACGCGGAGCTGCTGGAGGACTACCGGGGCAACAGCCTGATGGTGTTCAGCAGCTTCTGGGCCATCGACTTCACCTGCCGCCGCAATCCGGGGCTAAAGGTCTCGGAGATCGTGGTGGCGGAAGGCTGATCCCGGCATTTCAGAGAAAGGAGGCAGTCTATGAAAGCCTGGCATCACTTTTTGACCATTACCAAGCACCGGCTTCTGGTTTGCGGCGGCTGCTTCCGGGTGGGGCTTTACTGGCAGGGGCTGACCCATGACCTGTCCAAGTATTCCCCCACAGAGTTTCTCACCGGTGCCAAATACTACCAGGGCACCCGCAGCCCCAACGCGGCAGAGCGGGAGGACAAGGGCTACAGCGAAGCCTGGATGCATCACAAAGGGCGCAACCGCCACCACTACGAATACTGGACGGATATGAGCCGGGAAACCCGCTGCTATGCGCCGATTCCCATGCCCCGGAAATACCTGGTGGAGATGGTCATGGACCGCAGAGCCGCCTGCATGACCTATCAGGGCAAGGATTACCGTTCGGATTCCGCTCTGGCCTATTTCCAAAGAAGCCGGGAGCAGCAGCTGATGCACCCCCAAACCCGCCGGGAGCTGGAATACATCCTGACCATGCTGGCGGAGCAGGGGGAGCAGGCGACGTTCCGTTATTTAAAAGAAACCGTCCTGCCCGGGAAGCCCTTTCCCTGGGAGGAAAATGCCGGAGGTGAAGCCCCATGACTGCCATTGACCTGACCATCCCCTCCCGGATCCCCCACAACAGCCAGATCATCACCGGCTTTCTGATGCTGCGCCAGCAGGGCTGGGATGTGCGAATCCGGGACTGCTCCCGGGATCCGGAAAATCCCTTTTACGGCCTGCCGGTGGTGCAGGCGCACTACCGGGGCAAGGGGCTGCTCTACGACCTGTGGGACGGCTATCAGGATCCCGAGGACATGAGAAAGGGACTTCTTTGGTGCGACTACTACTTTAAGCGCAGCTTCTCACCGGAAAAGAATCTGGCGCTGTTCCCTGAACTGGCCGGCAAGCTGTACCCCCTGGGCTTCAACTATCACGTAACCCACAGGCGCAATCCCATTGAGGAACCCTTGTGGAAGGCTGCGGCCAAACGCCTTCTGGGCAGAGCGCCGGATCGGTATTTTGTCCCGGAGGTGTTTGAGGGCACCCCCCGGATGAACCCGGAGGAGCCGGTGAAGATCCTGTTCCTCACCCGGCTGTGGGATCAGGATCCCGCCCTGCCGCCCCACCTGAATCAGGAGCGGGTCCAGATCAACGAAATGCGCATCCAGATCATCCGCGTCCTCCGGAGCCAATACGGAGACAACTTTCTGGGCGGTCTCAACGACACCCCTCTGTCCCGATCCCTGTCGCCGGAGCTGATTCTGCCCGCCAAATATACCGAGCGCAGGCACTACCTGAAGCTGCTCCACAGCAGCCACATCTGCATCGGCACCATGGGGCTGCACGAAAGCATCGGCTGGAAAACCGGCGAGTACGTGGCCGCCGCCAAGGCCATTGTCAACGAATGCCTGCACTACACCGTCCCCGGCAGCTTTCTGCCCGAAAAAAACTACCTCCCCTTCTCCACCGCCCAGGCGTGCATTCAGGCAGTGAACACCCTGGTGGAGAACCCCCAGGCAAGGCTTGCCATGCAGCAAGCAAACGAAGCCTATTACCGGCAGTACCTGAAGCCGGATGTGCTGGTAAAAAACACCCTGGCTATCGTAGATTCATCTGTGGACGGCCCCTCTCCGGAAGGCCTCTGATCCTCCCCCCGCTGCGGCGGGGGAATTTTTTTATCTTTCCCCTTGACAAAACTGTATTACTGTGTTATTGTATTAATGCACTAATACAATAACACAAAGGAGGGCTTATGGACTGGAAACTTACCGGCAGCCAGCCGGTCTATCAGCAGATTATGGCCGCCATCCGGGGCGCGATCCTCCAAGGCGCGCTTCCTCCGGGGAAGAAGATCCCGTCCGTCCGGGATCTGGCGGCGCAGGCGCAGGTAAATCCAAACACCATGCAGCGGGCACTGACGGAACTGGAGCGGGAGGGACTGCTGGTCAGCGGCGGCACCAGCGGCCGCCGCGTCACCCAGGATGAGGCGGTTCTGGCAGCCATGCGGGAAGATACATTGCATCAGCTGGCGCTGGAATGCGCGGAGAAATTCATGGTCTTCGGCGTCAGCCCCGGCCAGGCGGCGCAGCTGCTTCTGGCTCTGGAGGAAGAAAAGGAGGTATAAACGGTGGAACAGTACACATTGCAAGCAACAAATCTAACCAAGCGCTACGGCAGCGCCCTGGCTCTGGATCAGCTTTCCCTTTCCCTGCCCCAGGGGAGGATCATTGGTCTGCTTGGCCCAAACGGCAGCGGCAAGACCACCTTTATCAAGCTGGTGGCAGGGCTGCTCTCCCCCACCAGCGGCGAGATCCGCGTCTGCGGCCAAGCCGTTGGTACCGGGAGCAAGGCTCTGGTCTCCTACCTGCCGGATCGGCCGTATTTCAGCAAGCAGGCCAAGGTGACGGATCAGCTGGATTTTTTTGAAGACTTTTACGCCGACTTTGACCGGCTCCGGGCAGAGCAGATGCTCAAGGCTCTGGGAATCTCTCCCCAGGCCCGGTTCCGGGAACTGTCCAAGGGCAGCCAGGAGAAGATCCAGCTGGTGCTGGTCATGTCCCGCAGAGCCAGGCTCTATCTGCTGGACGAGCCCATCGGCGGCGTGGATCCGGCGGCTCGGGACTATATTCTCAATACCATCATCACCAACTTCGCCCCCGAGGCCACCATTTTGATCTCCACCCATCTCATTGCCGATGTGGAGCGGGTACTGGACGATTTTCTGTTTCTGCACCAGGGACGCATCCTGCGCAGCGGCTGCGTGGATACTGTCAGAGAGGAAACCGGCAAGTCCCTGGACGAACTATTCCGGGAGGTATTCAAATGTTTGCCAAATTGTTGAAGCATGATTTCCGAGCAGTCCGGGGAACCCTGGGACTGCTGTGCCTGATCAGCCTGAGCTCCGCTTTCCTGGGCGGCGGGATACTGCGCCTCCTGGAGCGGGACATCCAAAGCGACCCGGTGATGGTGATGTCCGTCCTGGCGCTGACGATCTGCATTTTTGCTCTGATCATCTGCGGGGCGGCCTGCCAATTTCTTTCCCTGTTCCACTTCTACAAAAGCCGTTTTACCGACCAGGGGTATCTGATCTTCACCCTGCCGGTGACGCACCACCAGAATCTGCTGTCGGCGTTTCTCATCTGCATTCTTGGGTGTGTCCTGGGCATGGCGCTGATGTGCCTGTCCTTCGGCGTGCTGCTGCTTGCTGCCATGGGAATTCCCGACACTGGGGAAACAGACTCCATCCTCGCCTTCTTTGCCTCCTGTGGAGATCTGATCCAGACGGTGGGTCTCGGGAACACCGTTCTGATGGCTGCCTATCTCATCATCGCCAGCCTGTCAGAACTGCTTCTGATCATGCTCTCCATTACCATCGGCGCGGTGATCACCCGCAGGCACAAGGTTCTGGCAGCCGTCGGCGTATACTATGGCGTTCATATGGCAATGTCCACGGTGGTGACTCTGATCGGCGTGGGAACCGCCCTGCCCCTGACCGTCTCCGGATCCCCCCCCTTCGCCCAGATCATGCTCCCCCAGCTTCTTTTGTGCCTGGTGGTTGGCATCCTCAGCTATTTCCTGATGCATTACCTCACCGGCAAGCGTTTGAATCTGAATTGATCCGGCAGCGGCAAGACCGCAGAAAACCGGGCCGCATCCTTTTGGGATGCGGCCCGGTTATCGTCTGCAAGGATCAATAGTTTTCGCTGCGAACCTCAAAATACGCCTGGGGATGGCTGCACACCGGGCAGACCTCCGGCGCCTTGGTGCCCACCACCAGGTGGCCGCAGTTGCGGCACTCCCACATGGTCACGCCGCTCTTTTCAAACACGGCCTTGGTCTCGACATTCTTCAGCAGGGCGCGGTAGCGCTCTTCATGGGCCTTCTCAATGGCGGCGACTCCGCGGAACTGCTCGGCCAGGTCATGGAACCCTTCCTCGTCAGCCTCCCGGGCCATGCGGTCATACATGTCCGTCCATTCGGCGTTCTCCCCCTCAGCGGCATGGAGCAGGTTGGCGGGGGTGTCCCCCAGCTCGCCCAGGGCTTTGAACCAGAGCTTGGCATGCTCCTTTTCGTTATCGGCGGTTTTCAGAAACAGAGCGGCAATCTGCTCATAGCCGGCCTTCTTGGCTACAGAGGCAAAGTAGGTGTATTTGTTCCGCGCCTGGGACTCGCCGGCAAAAGCCTCCCAGAGATTCTTTTCCGTCTTTGTACCGGCGTAAGGGTTCTTCTTTTGGTTTGCCATAAAAGCGATCAACTCCTTGGTGTTTCATGAATGATATGGGCAAAACAGCTTGTTCGCCTTGGTTATTATACCACGTTTTCCGGGGGAAGTAAAGGAAAAAGCCTTCAGCCTTCCGTGGGTTCCGACGCTTCCGAAAAACTGTCAAACATATCCGTGGCGGAAGCCGCGCCCAGGGTCTTTCCTTCCATCAGATCCCGGAACTGCTGCCCAGTTACGGATTCCTTTTCCAGCAGCGCATCCACCAGGGCATGGAGCTTGTCCTGGTGTTCGGTCAGCAGCCGGCGGCAGTGGTCGTAAGCCCGGTCGATCAGCGCCTTCACCTCATCGTCGATGGTGCCCGCCACCTTTTCCGAGTAGCTCTTGGTGGTCTGATAGTCCCGGCCGATGAACACCTCTCCCCCGTCCAGGTAGGATACGGTGCCCAGCTTTTCGCACATGCCGTACCGCGCCACCATATCCCGGGCCAGCTTGGTCGCCCGGTCAATGTCGTTGGAAGCGCCCACCGAGATGTCTCCCAGGAACAGCGCCTCGGCCACCCGTCCGCCCAGCAGAGATACAATCTGCTCATACATCTGGTTCCGGGTGAGGTTGGCGGAATCATCCTGGGGCAGGTACCAGGTGGCGCCCAGGGACTGCCCCCGGGGGACAATGGTAATGTGCCGCACCGGATCATGGGTGGGCAGGTGGTAAATGGCCACCGCGTGGCCTGCCTCATGAATGGCCGTGACCTTCAGATCCTTCCGGGTCTGGACACGGCTCTTTTTGGCAGGTCCGGCGGTGATCTTCATCAGCGCCTCGTTCAGATCCTCCATGGACAGGGCGGGACGGTTGTCCCGGGCGGCCAGAATGGCGCCTTCGTTCAGCAGGTTGCTTAAGTCCGCGCCGGTAAAACCGGCGGTGGAACGGGCAACCACCTTCAGATCCACGGTGCCGTCCACCTTTTTGTCCTTGGCGTGTACCCTCAGAATCTCCTCGCGCCCCTTTACATCCGGGCGCCCCACCTGGATCTGCCGGTCGAAGCGGCCGGGGCGCAGCAGCGCCGGATCCAGAATGTCCGGCCGGTTGGTGGCTGCCAGGACAATGATCCCCTCGGTGCGGGAAAAGCCGTCCATCTCCACCAGCAGCTGGTTCAGGGTCTGTTCCTTTTCATCGTGGCCGCCCCCCAGGCCGGAGCCCCGCTTGCGGCCTACCGCATCGATCTCGTCAATGAAGATAATGGCCGGAGCGATTTTCTTGGCCTGGTCAAAGAGATCTCTGACCCGGCTGGCGCCTACGCCCACATACATCTCCACAAAGTCCGAGCCGGAGATGGACAAAAACTGTACCCCCGCCTCGCCGGCGGCAGCTCTGGCCAGCAGCGTCTTGCCGGTGCCGGGAGGGCCTACCAGCAGCAGGCCGTGGGGGATTCGGGCGCCGATCTGGGTGTACTTGTCGGGATTTTTCAGGAAGTCCACCACCTCCTGAAGCTCCGCCTTTTCTTCATCTGCCCCGGCCACATCCGCGAAAGTGACCTTCTTCCCGTCGGGAACGCCCAGAACCGTCCGCGCCTTGCCGAAGTTGTTTAACGGATTGCCGCTGTTGGCGCGGCTCATGAACATCGCCCACACAAACAGCAGGATCAGTCCCACCACCAGCAAAGGCAGCGTCAGCTCATAGGGCGAGAAGCCCTTCTCCGGGACGAAGTCATAGATTTCCAGCACCCCTGAGTCCAGCTGCTCCTGGAGCAGGCTGTGCATCTCCTGGCGGAAGCTCTCAGGGCTGGCCAAAGCGGTGGTGATCACAATGTCCTGACCGCTTTCGCTGCGCAGGTTCATGGTTATGGTCTGATCCTCCACCACAAAGCTCCTTACCTGCTCCTGCTGGAACAGCTCCACCACCTGGGAGTAGGGCATCTGGGTAAGGCTGTCGTTGAACAGCTCATTGGCCCACAGGAAGATCACCGCCAGCACCACCACATAGGCAATCAGGGGGATGAGTCTACGGTTTTTCAATGGGTTATCTCCTTACTTTTCATATACTTCCGGCTTCAGAATGCCAATAAAGGGCAGGTTCCGGTACTGTTCGTTGTAGTCCAGGCCATAGCCCACCACAAAGGCGTTGGGAATGGTGAAGCCCACATAATCCGCCTTCAGGGTGACGCCGGGCTTGCGCCGCTCGGGCTTGTCCAGCAGGGTGCAGATTTTCAAAGAGGCGGGATTCTTGGCCTTCAAATGCGCCACGGTGTAGGTCAGGGAATTGCCCGTGTCATAGATATCCTCCAGGATCAGCACATGGCGGCCTGCAATGTCTGCTGTGACGTCCTGCCGCACCACCATCTTTCCGGTGGAATTGACGCCGCCATAGGAGGACAGCCACATGAAGTCCATCTGACAGGGCACCTGGATCTGCCGCACCATATCCGCGTAAAACACCACCACGCCTTTGAGGACGCCTACAATCACCGGATTTTTGTCCGCGTACTCGGCGGTGAGGATCTCGCCCAGCTCCCGGATGCGGTTCTGGATCTGTTCCTGAGTCAGAAGGATCTTCTCAATATCACGTTCCATATCCTTTTACTCTCCCTTTATTTGTGTAAATTTGTCAATCGAACGGTGACTCCGGGCAGGGCTTTTGCCGCCCTGTCCCGGCTGACCCCGATGGAATACACGCCTACCAGCCCCAAATCATCGCTGAGCACCGGAAGGAAAGGACGCTGGGCGGCGGGGATCTTCCGGTCAATCAGCAGCTTTTTCAGGGACTTGCTGCCGCCGCTCAGACGGATGGTGTCCCCGGACTGCCGGGGACGCAGGATCAGCTCCCCCACCGGCTGAACGGTGAAGGTGTCTTCTGTATTCAAAATTTGCTCCCCGGGGAAGCACTCCACCAAAAAGTCCCCGTACCGGAAGGTTCCGGGGCAGGTAAGCCGCACAGGCTCCGGCGGAAGCCCCCGATTCAGCACCTCCAGCCGGTCATAGCGCCTTCCGATGGTCACGCCCCCGGGGAAATCCGCCCGGGCGGAGGGCTTTTGGGAGAACACCAGTTCCTCAGCCAGAAGCACGTGGGCTTCCTCCGGCTCCCGAACCCCGGCGGTTTTCAAAAAGGCTTCCAATGCCCGGCGGCGCAGCGCCGGGGGCATGGCCCGAAGGGCCTCCACCGGAGGCAGGGTCTGCCCAAGCCCGGCGCTGAGGCAGGCTTCATCCTCCCGCAGGCTCAGCGCCAGCCGGGACAGATTCTCCCCCAGCCGGGGATTTTCCCGATACAGCAGCGGCATCACATGGCGGCGCAGCCGGTTGCGCAAAAAAGCGTCGCTTTCGTTGGAGCTGTCCTCCACATGGGGCAGGCTCCACTGGGTCAAAAAATGTTCCGTCTCTTCCCGGGTGATGGTGAGCATGGGGCGGATCACATTTCCCCGGGCAGGGGCAATGCCCCCCAGACCTTTCAGCCGGGTTCCCCGGATCAAATGCATCAGAAGGGTTTCGGCGTTGTCATCCGCGGTGTGGGCGGTGGCTACCTTCCCGGGCAGGGTGGAAAAGAAGCTGTAGCGCGCCTCCCGGGCAGCGGCCTCCAGGCCCTTTTTCCCGGGAACCACCCGGGCGGAGGATACCGAAAGGGGAATCGCATACCCCCGGCAGAAGGATCGGACAAACGCCTCGTCCCGTTGGGATTCTTCCCCACGGAGTCCGTGGTTAAAATGCGCCGCTTCCAGGGTAATGTCCAGCTTTTCCCGCAGCAGGTACAGGGCAAACAGCAGCGCCACAGAGTCCGTCCCGCCGGACACGGCGCAGATCACCCGGTCTCCCGGGCGGATCAGCGCCTGCTCCCGAATGAAGGCGCAGAGCTTATTCAGCATGTTTCCACTCCCTGTCCGCAAAGGTCTGGAACTGACCGATCCATTGCAGCTTTACGGCGCCGGTTTCCCCATGGCGGTTTTTGGCCACAATGCACTCGGCAATGCCCTTGTCTTCGGAGTTTTCGTGGTAGTATTCGTCCCGGTACAAAAACATCACCGAGTCCGCGTCCTGCTCAATGGCGCCGGATTCCCGCAGGTCTGAGAGAATGGGGCGCTTGTCCGTGCGGCTTTCCACGGCGCGGGACAGCTGGCTCAGGCAGATCACCGGCACATTCAGCTCCTTGGCCATGATTTTCAGGGATCGGGAAATCTCGCCTACCACTACCACGCGGTTTTCGTTGTTCTTTCCGTAGCCGGAGCCCTGCATCAGCTGCAAATAGTCAATGATCACCAGCCCCAGGTTGTCCAGCCGGCGGCACTTGGCGTTGATGTCCGCCACGGTGACGGAGGGGTTATCGTCAATGCGGATGTCCGTCTGGCTTAGGGCGGCGGAAGCCATGCACAGCTTGGTCCATTCCTCCTCGCTGAGTTTGCCCGTGGCCAGCTTTTGCAGCTCGATAAAGCTCTCGCTGGCCAGCATGCGCATGGCCAGCTGTTCCCGGGACATTTCCAGGTTGAACACCGCCACGGTCTTCTTGTACTTTTTGGCCACATTGGCGCCGATGTTCAGGGCGAAGGCGGACTTGCCCATGGCCGGCCGGGCGGCCACCAGAATCAGATCGGACTTATTCAGGCCGTTGATCCTGCTGTCCAGATCCCGCAGACCCGTGGACAGGCCGGGGATCAGGGAGTCCGACTGGGAAAGCTCCGTCAATCGGTCGAACACCCGGTGGAGGGTGGTGCCGATGTGCTCCAGGCTCTCCCCCCGCTCGCCCTTGCGCAGGGCGTAGATCTTTTTCTCGGCGGACTCCAGCATCTCTGCCGGGGTGCCCACCTCTTCATAGACCATTTGGTTGATCTCCGCAGCCGCCTGATTCAGCCCCCGGAGCATGGCCTTTCCCCGGATGATGTCCGCGTATCGAACCACGTTGGCAGCGGTGGGGGTGATCTCCATCAGCTGCAGAATGTAGTCCCGGGAATTGTCGTGGAAATACCCCAGTTCCTTCATTTTATCCAGTACCGTCACCGGATCGATGGTCTGGGAGAAGTTGAACATGGTGTAGATGGTCTCAAAGATTTCCCGGTTCTGCTGCAAATAAAAGTCCTCGGGCTTCACACGGCCGATCACATCGGTGACGCACCGGCTGTCAATGAGGATGGAGCCGAGCACCGCCTGCTCCGCCTCCGGAGACTGGGGAGGCTGCCGGGAAAGCAGTTCCTCATCCATGGTTCCTCTCTCCTTCCTGGGGAAAATTGGACGAAGGATATGCCTTCGCCCAGTGGGATTTTACGGAGCCTCTACGATCTTCACCGTCAGCGGGGCGGTAATCTCATAGCCCAGCTTGCAGGTAAGGGTATAGGTGCCCACATTTTTAATGGGGTCGGAGATGACAATCTTCCGCTTGTCCAGCTTGATGCCCTCCTTGGCCAGGGCGTCGGAAATCTCCTGGTTGGTCACGGAGCCGAACAGACGGCCGCTGCCGCCGCCCTTGGCGGTGACGGTGAGGGTCATCTCCCGCAGCTTCTGGGAAACCGCCATCGCTTCGGCCTTTTCCCGGGCGATCCGCTCCTGGGTGGCCTTGTCGTTCATGCGCATGGTGTTGATGGTGTCGGGCGTGGCTTCCACGGCCAGCTTCCGGGGCAGCATAAAGTTCCGGGCGTAGCCGTCGGAAACCTCCAGCATCTGACCCTTCTTGCCCTTGCCCTTTACGTCCTGCAGTAAAATCACTTTCATAGGGATACTCCTTTTCCGCTGACAATGCCGGCTGCCCGGCCTCAGCTTTCATAATATTGATCGATGGAGGCAACCAATTCATCCAGCGCCTCTTTTACGGTAACACCGGTCATTTGCGCCCCGGCGGTGGCCGCGTTGCCGCCGCCGCCCAGCGGCTCCAAAATCACCTGGACATTGGCGCTGCCAATGCTTCTGGCCGAGATGATCACCTGTTCCTTGTCGGGATACATCACGAAGGAGGCGGCGATGCCGGAGATGTTCAGCAGTTCATCCGCCGCCTGGGCTGCCAGCACCCGGGTGGTGGGGGTATTCAGCGCCGCGATGGCAATCTCCTGGCGGTACAGCCGGGAGGATTTGATAATCTGATACTTGGCCATGGTATCCTGGAAGTCGTTTTGCAGCAGCCGCTTCACTTCCGTGGGATCCGCGCCCATGCGCCGCAAAGCGGCAGCGGCCTCGAAGGTGCGCTCGCCGGTGCGGACGTTGAAGAACTTGGTATCCAGGCAGATGCCTGCCAGCAGGCTCTTGGCCTCAATGGGCAGCACGTCCTTCTTTTCCACGGTGTACAGCAGGATCTCCGTCACCAGCTCCGCGGCAGAGGATGCGTAGGTCTCGTGGAGATTGACCACCACAGGACTGATATAATCCGCCGCCCGCCGGTGGTGATCCACCACGCAGACCTTGGAAATGGATTCCAGCAGCGGCTCGCACTCCACCTGATCCGGCCGGTTGGTATCCACCACCACCAGGATGCTGCGGTTGTCCGCCATAAGCAGCGCGTCCTGGCCGGAGATGAACACATCCCGGTACAAAGGCTCTGCCTGAATCTCCCGAATCAGCTTGTCCGCGGCGTTTTTCTCCAGGTCGATTACGATATTGGCCTTTTTGCCCTTTTTACGGCACAGGCAGCAGATGCCCACCGCCGCGCCCACCGCGTCCAGGTCGGCATTTTTATGCCCCATGATGAACACATGGCCGCTCTGGCCGATCAGCTCCATCAGGGAATTGGCAGTCACCCGGGAACGAACCTTGCTGCGGTAGTCGGCTTCCTGGCTCCGGCCGCCGAAGAAGGAGAAATTGAACCGGTCCTTGATCCCCGCCTGGTCGCCGCCCCGGCTCAGCGCCATTTCAATGCCCAGGGCGGCAAAGTTGTAGTTTTCCTCAAAGCCCACACCGTCCACACCCAGGCCGATGGAAATGGAGGCCTGGACGCCGGCGGCGCTGGTAATCTCGTGGATGCTTTCCAGCAGAGAGAATTTCCCGTTCACGGCTCGCTGCAAGTCCCGCTTTTCAAAGATAAACAGGTAGCGGTTCCGCTCCAGCTTCCGCAGAAGGCCGTGGTAGGGATCCGTCCAGTCGGTAATGGCGTCGCCCAGCCGGGCGTTCAGGGTGGAGATGGCGCTTTCCGTCAGATTCTTGGTCAGCTCGTCATAGTTGTCAATGAGAATGATGGCCACCACCGGACGGGAGCGGATATACTCGTCCCGGATCTGGTACAGCTCGGTCAGGTCGCTGAAATACAGCACGCCCAGCATGGTGCCCTTATTGTCCTCGGCGCGGATCAGGGTGCCGTACACCCGGTACCGCCGGTCTCCCAGAGACACGTCCTGGGGATACTCGGTTTTTCCCGCGGTGAGCCAGTCGGTGGAAAAATCCGGCAGGATCTCGTCCAGCTGCTGCTCCATCATGGTATCGGCATAGCCGGTGATCTCGCTGAACCGGCGGTTGGCCCAAATGATCCCCTCATCTCCCATGCGCACCAGCACCGCAGGCAGGGGACTTTCCCCCTGGCCGGTGGCCTCCAGGGTGTTGGAGGCGGTTTGGATATACTGATGGATCCGGCGGCTGCGGCTGCTGCGGCTCATAATATAGATCAAAAACACCAACAGCGTCACCGCGGCCTCCGCGGCGGCCATCCAATACTGCCCTTCCAGCAGCGCCGCCAGACAGAATGCCGCCATGACGCAGAAATACATTCCCATACCGGGTCTGAACAGTTTTCCCAGCTTTCCTTTCACCGGCATTCTGCCCCCTTTGTTAAAAATAATAACCCCCGCCCAAGGCGGTATTCGGCAGCTATCATTATAGCAAATCCCATGGGATCCTGCAACAGCTTTTTCAGGTTTTTCCCGAAAATACCTGCTTTCCGTGCATTCCCCGGGGAAAAAGCCCCATTTCCTTGGTCATAGTGCCGGTTTTCCCGGGGACAAAAAATTATGGTATACTTTTTCCGTTTTTTGTGTTATACTATATTGGATGGCGCCGGGATGGGCAGACCCGGGCCTTACAACTGAGGCGGCGCTGCCGCCTGAAATAATCGGAATGTTTGCAGGCATTTCCCCGCAAAAAAGCGATTCAGGGCTGTATTTGGGGGAAGTGGTTGCTTGTTTGTTGTGTCTACAATACCAACAGCACATTGAAAGGAGTATTTTTTTGGCTGAAAAATTAAAAATCATTCCCCTGGGCGGCCTGGATGAGATCGGAAAAAACATCACCGTCCTGGAGTATGGCAAGGACATGATCGTGGTAGACTGCGGCGTGGGCTTCCCGGAGGAGGATATGTACGGCGTGGATCTGGTGATCCCGGACTTTTCCTACCTGGTGGCCAATCAGAAGAAGCTGCGGGGATTTTTCATCACCCACGGCCATGAAGATCACATCGGATCCATTCCCTATGCCATGCGGGAAGTGAACTGTCCCATCCACGGCACCGCCATGACCAACGGGCTGATCAACCTGAAGCTGGAGGAGCACCGCCTGGCAGACAAGGTCAAGCTCATCACCCACAAGCCCGGAGACGTGGTCAAGGCCGGCTGCTTTACCGTGGAGTTTATCCATGTGAACCATTCCATTGCCGACGCGATGGCCTTCGCCATCCGCACCCCGGTGGGCACGGTCATCTTCACCGGTGACTTCAAAATCGACCCCACCTCCAAGGACGGCATGATGGATCTGGCCCGGCTGGGCGAGCTGGGCAACCAGGGGGTTCTGGCTCTGTTGGCCGACTCCACCAACGTCGAGCGCAGCGGCTACACCCCCAGTGAAAACCTGGTGGCGGAAAGCCTGGATCGTCAGTTTAAAAACTGCGACCAGCGGATCATTGTCACCACCTTTGCCTCCAATATGCACCGGATCCAGTCCATCCTGTCCACTGCCCAGCGGTACGGCAGAAAGGTGGCCGTCACCGGCCGAAGCATGGAGAATATGCTGAAGGTGGCTCAGCAGCTGGGCTATCTGACCTTTAAGCCCGGCACCATTGTGGATCTGGCTTCCATCAAAAGCCTGCCCAAAAACAAAATCGTCATCGTCTCCACCGGCTCCCAGGGGGAGAACATGTCCGCCCTGTACCGGATGGCCTTCAACACCCACAAGCAGGTGGAAATCGCCGCCGGGGACCGGGTGATTATCTCCGCCTCCGCCATCCCCGGCAACGAGAAGGCCGTGTCCAAGATCATCAACGAGCTGTACCGGAAGGGCGCCGATGTGGTGTACGAAAAGAGCGAAGGCCTCCACGTCTCCGGCCACGCCTGCCAGGAGGAGCTGAAGATCGTCCACGGCCTGGTGAAGCCCAAGTTCTTCCTGCCGGTTCACGGCGAGCAGCGGCACCTGCAGATCCACAGCAAGCTTGCGCAAAGCATGGGCATGAATCCCCGGAACATCTTCATCGGGGAAATCGGCTCCGTGTATGAGCTTACCGGCCGAACCTGCAAGCTCAAAGGTTCCGTCACCGCCGGCAGGGTTTTTGTGGACGGCAGCGGCGTGGGCGACGTGGGCAGCGTGGTGCTCCGGGATCGGAAGCACCTGGCGGAGGACGGCATGATCGTGGTCTGCGTGAACCTCAGCGCCGAGGACGGCTCCATCGTCACCGGCCCGGACATCATCACCCGGGGCTTTGTGTATGTAAAAGAGTCTGAGGAACTGATGGACTCCCTTCAGACCGTTGCCCAGGACGCCATTGACCGGTGCCACCGGAAGCATATCCGGGACTGGTCTTCCATCAAATCCGCCATTAAAAACGATCTCAGCGGATACCTGTACAAAACCACCAAGCGCAATCCCATGATTCTGCCGGTGATTTCTGAGGTATAATCCGAAAGTTCCGAAAGCCGCCCCTCCGGGCGGCTTTTGGTCAGAGGGGAGCATCCGATGCAATACTACTTTGCCCCCATGGAGGGGCTGACGGACAGCATTTACCGGCGGCTGCACCACCGGTACTTTCCCGGGGTTCACCGGTACTATACCCCCTTCTTCTCCCCCACCATCCACCACAAGCCCACGGCCAGGGAGCAGCGGGAGCTTCCGCAAGCGGACAGTGCGGGCTTTCCCGTGGTTCCCCAGGTTCTCACCAAAGAACCGGCGGACTTCCTCTGGGCGGCAGAGCTTTGCCGGGATCTGGGCTACAGGCAGATCAATCTGAACCTGGGCTGCCCCTCGGGCACCGTCACCGCCAAGGGCAAGGGCAGCGGAATGCTTCGGGACTTGGACGCCCTGGATCGGTTCCTGGACAGGGTCTGCACCGCCTCTTCCCTGCCCGTCTCGGTAAAAACCCGGCTTGGGCTGGAAGCCCCGGAGGAATTCCCGGCCATTCTGGCGGTGTACAACCGCTATCCCCTGGAAGAGCTGATTATCCACCCCCGGGTGCGGCAGCAGTTTTACAAAGGCAGTCTCCACCGATCCCTGTTCGCCTACGCCATGGAACACAGCCGGGTCAAGCTGTGCTTCAACGGGGAGATCCGTTCCCTTGCCCAGTGCGCCGCCCTGGAGAAGGCCTATCCCGGCCTGGAGGCGGTGATGATCGGCCGGGGACTGCTGGCCGACCCGGGGATGCTCTCCGGCGGCACGGATCGGGAGCGGCTGAAGTCCTTCATGGAGGAACTGCTGGAGGCCTACACAGCTGCCTTCGGCAGCAGCCGCAACGCCATGTTCCGGCTGAAGGAAAACTGGAGCTATCTGTACCCCCGGTTTGAAGGCAGCGAAAAGCTGTGGAAGCAGCTGCGAAAAACCACGGATGCGGCGCAGTTTCGAGCCATCACCCGGGAAATCCTCGCTCTGCCCATGGTTCCGGCGGAACATTGACCGCCGGTCAGCGCCAAATCCGAAAATACGCCGCGCCAGCCGAAAAAACGGCTGGCGCGGTTTGTATTATACTGATTCTCTTTTAAAATCTTTATGCTTATCGACTTTACACAGCAAAAGAACTTTCTGTGCCCCATATTGGTACAGACGTTCCCCATCCAACATGGTGGTCTTTCCAATACCCGCCCCAAACAATCTTCCGTCTGGCACAATCTGAACGAGAAGCGCGCCGGGAGGGGTCCGGGGAGGGCGGCTCTGGCGCGGGAGCTGGCCAGCATTCAGCGCCTCCCCGGTCGGCTTCTTTGCTTCCTTTCTTGCCGAGACAAGAAAGGAAGGCCCCCGGCAGGGGTCGGGGAGCACTTCGGCGGGGAACCAGCCAAACCCCTGCACCGATTTCCCATTTGTTACCCGGCAGTTGGATCCAAATTCGTACCAAGCTGCGGAAAGCCGATAAGCATAAAAACAAATATGCCTATCAGCTTGATGCAGCAAAGGAAATTTCTGTGCCCCATATTGGTACAGCGTTCCCCATCCAAAAGGTTGGTTTTACGGCCATGGGCTGAAATCTAATACAAACAATCTTCTGTCCAGCACAATCTGAACGAGAAGCGCGCCGGGAGGGGTCCGGGGAGGGCGGCTCTGGCGCGGGAGCTGGCCAGCATTCAGCGCCTCCCCGGTCGGCTTCTTTGGTTCCTTTCTTGCCGGGACAAGAAAGGAACGCCCCCGGCAGGGTCGGGGAGCACTTCGGCGGGGAACCAGCCAAACCCCTGCACCGATTTCCCATTTGTTTCCCGGCAGTTGGATCCAAATTCGTACCAAGCTGCGGAAAGCCGATAAGCAGAAAACCAAAATTGCCCGGCCTGCCATGGCAGACCGGGCAATTTTCCGTTCCGGAGACGCTTCACCGGTTTTTCCGGGAGGGCGCCGAGGGGGAAAACCGGTATCCCGCTTCCAGCAGGCGGGTCAGGGCTTCGTTGGCTTCTTCATCGGAAAACAGGGCGGTGTAGGCTTTGTTCACCACCAGGGCTTCCAGACTCAGATCCAGCCGCCCCCGGGCAGCCAGCGCCTGGAAGCCGTCGCTGAGCCGGCGGCCGGACAGGCACCGGCGGGCGGTTCGGACGGCCTCCTCCGGGGGCACCGGGCGCATCCGGATCCCCAGGGCGGCGGCTTCCGCCCGAGCGGCTGCCCAGGCGGCAAGAAAGGCTTTTTCCATGGATGGTTCTCCTTTGGGGGTTCTGTGAAGGCGCCGCCTTCACAGGAAAATTTGCAAGCATCCCGCCCCCTTTTGGGGCGGCTTATACGGATTCTCTTTGAAAATCCTATGAGACGGGAACCTGTGATTTTCTATTCCGAAAATCACAGATTCGGCAGCGCCGCAAGGCGATGCCTTCCTGATTAAAATGAAATATGCTTATCGACTTTACACAGCAAAAGAACTTTCTGTGCCCCATATTGGTACAGACGTTCCCCATCCAACATGGTGGT
>CALXDT010000052.1 GCA_944387125.1 uncultured Oscillospiraceae bacterium
GCAAGCTGTACGAGGAGAACAACCTGCCCAAGACCATCCTGTACTCCCTGAATCCCGGTGACAACGCCCAGCTGGACACCTTCCTGGGTGCCTTCCAGGGTCCTGAGGTTCCCGGCAAGATTCAGCATGGCTCCGGCTGGTGGTTCAACGACACCAAGACCGGCATGATCGAGCAGATGACCAGCCTGGCCAATCTGGGACTGCTTGGCAACTTTATCGGCATGCTCACCGACTCCCGCTCCTTCCTCAGCTACACCCGGCATGAGTATTTCCGCCGGATTCTGTGCAACCTGATCGGAACCTGGGTGGAAAACGGCGAGTATCCCGCGGATCTGGAAGCCCTGGGTCAGATGGTTCAGGATATCTCCAGCCGCAACGCCCAGCGGTACTTCGGCCTGTAACCCCAGGGAAAAGGAGCGGCGGAAAGCCCAAGGCCCTCCGGCCTCATAAGCGCTGTTCCGGCGCAAGGGAGCTTCCCTTCAGGGCGCAAGTCCCCGGTGCCGATCCGCCGCCAGGGCGGGCGCCCCCGGGAGGATCCTAACGGCAAAACCCTTATTTCCCACCCCGGCCTTTGGCGGGGCCTCTTCCGGCGGATTCCCCGGACAACCATTCACAACCGGCAGGGCCTGTCTCAAACCGTTTTGAGACAGGCCCTGTTGCAATTGCGCGCCGCAAAGCGGTTTCCCCTTCTGTAAAAAATACGGTGGCGCCCTTCAAAAAGGGCTTGACATCCCTTTCTGTGTGTGGTATATTTTTATCATCAAGAGCGAAATACACCACATCAAACAGGAGGGAACTTTATGAAACATAAAATTAACTATTTGGGATTTCTATCTCTGCTGGCATTGATAGCAATTCTGGGCTGGACAACCGACAATACCGGCCTATATGGTTTTTTCGGCTTTGCCGCGTATCTTCGGTATTTTTGGGTGGTTCCCGATGAATTTTTCCGGCTGAATGTGCAAAAGGCCGCAACAGCTGCCTTTTTGGCGGAGATGATCTCTCTTGTGCCCTTTATGTTTGCCTGCGCGTACCTTTATAGCGGCAGCAAGGCGGTGCCCACGGCATTTGCCTTGAGCTTCGGGGTAACGATTCTCACCTTTACCATTGCCCTTGTGGTTTTGGAATGGAAAGAACAAAAAGGAGCGGAGGATGATTAAAAATCGCATCAAAGAATTCAGGGCAAAGTATGACATGAAGCAGGAGGATCTGGCAAAGCGCGTGGGCGTTCGCAGAGAGACCATAGGGAATTTGGAAAAGGGCAGATATAATCCGTCCCTGGTATTGGCCTGGAACATAGCAAAAGTATTCGATGTTTCCATCGAAGAAATTTTTACCGTTGAAGAATAAGCGGAATCTGCCGCTTTGCGGCGGATTCCGTTGACCCCAGCCCGCGGCCGTGGGGCAGAGGAAAAAAACACGGCGCCCGTCGGCGCCGTGTATATTCGGATCAGAGCTTTTCCGCGGCTTCCACCACATGCTTCATCAGTACGGAGGTGGTCACGGAGCCAACGCCGCCGGGGACAGGGGTGATGGCTTCCACAATGGGCTCCACCTCGCTGAACTTGGCGTCGCCGGCGATGCCGCCCTTGCCGCCCTTGGCGTTGATTTTCTCGGGATCCCAGTTGATGGACACGTCAATGACCACCTGGCCGGGACGGACAAAGTCGGCAGTCAGGGAGTTGAGCACACCGGCGGCGGAGACAATGATGTCCGCGTTCCGGCAGATTTTCGCCGTGTCCACGGTGCGGGTGTGGCAGGTGGTGACGGTGGCGTTCTTGCCCATGAGCATCATGCCCACAGGCTTGCCCACCACCAGAGACCGGCCGATGACCACCGCGTTCTTGCCCTTGCAGTCGATGCCGTAGTAGTCCAGGATCTCCATGCAGGCGGCGGGGGTGCAGGGGGCGTAACCCAGGTCGGAAAGACCTTCGAAGACACCGGCGTTGGACATATGGGTCATGCAGTCCACGTCCTTTTTGGGATCCAGGCGGTTGCAGATCTCGTTCTGGTCCGCCTTCAGGTGCTTGGGCAGGGGGCGGAACATCAGCACCCCGTGGATGGAATCGTCGGCGTTCACCTGGTCGATGACCGCCAGCACATCCTCCTTGGAAGCGTCGGCGGGCAGCTCGAATTTCTTAACCGCCACGCCCACCAGCTCGGCGCGCTTGGTGGCGCCCTTTTCATAGGACAGGTCGGAAGGATCCGCGCCCACCCGGATGATGCCCAGGGTAGGGACAATGCCCTTTTCCACCAGGGCAGCGGTACGGGTTTGCAGGTTGGCGTTCAGGGCGTCGGTAACTTCCTTGCCCAGCAGCAGCTTTGCCATAATTTAGTTTCCTCCAAAATATGTAGTATCTTACTGACCGAAGCCGGCCTTGACGGTGGTAAAGATCTGATCCGCCAGGGCGCAGTATTTTTCCAGCATGCCGTTGGCCTTGGCGTTCAGGGCTTCGGCGGTTTCCCGGTTCTTCAGGCTCTTGGTGTTGATGAACACGTTCAGGGACGCCGCCTGGAGCGCGGCCTTGCAGCACACCGCGCCGCAGCCGGCGTCGGAGACCGCCAAACGGCTGCCCTTTTCCGCAAACACGGCGATGCAGTCGATGGCTTCGCAGCACAGCTCCATAATGTGCATGGGCACCTGGCAGGCCACCACCGTAGCCTCTTCCAGGATCTGATCCCGGTTGGGGTCGTCCTTGGGAATGCCGTAGGCCTTGGCCAGGGGCACAAAGCCCTTGTCGTCGGCCTCCACCTGATCCAGCAGCTCCTTCTGCAAATCGTCGCACTTGGCCTTCAGGGCGATGATCTCCGCCTCCACATCGGCGTACTTTTTCTTGCCCACGGTCAGGGAGCCGACCATGTTGCCCAGGGCGGTGCCCAGGGCGCCTACCAGAGCGGCAGCGCCGCCGCCGCCGGGAGCGGGCGCGTTGGACGCCAGCACCTCCACAAAGGTGCGGCAGGATTCCAAAGTCATATCCATAGGGGGAATTTCCTTTCTTTAATAAAGTATATTGGGAAAAAGCACAGGCGGAGGCGCCTGTGCTTTTTTATAGAGACGGATCAGAACAGGCCGGAGACCTTGCCGGTTTCGGTATCCACGTCCACGCGGCGGTAAGCCGGATCAGCCGCGGTACCGGGCATCATGGAGATGGTGCCGGCCATGGGGCACAGGAACTTGGCGCCGCCGTACTCCAGGATGTCCCGGATGGCCAGCCGCCAGCCGGTGGGCACGCCCTTCTTGGTGGGATCGTCGCTGAGGGACAGGTGGGTCTTGACCATCATGGTGCAGTAGTCGGCGTACTTGGGATCGGACTCGAAGCGCTTGGCCTTCTCCACCGCCAGAGGCGCCCAATCCACGCCGTCGGCGCCGTAGACTTCCTTGGCGATCAGCTCCACCCGCTGACGCAGGGGCATCTCCAGATCGTACAGGAACTTCACTTCCACCGGCTCCTCACAGGCTTCCACAACGGCCTGAGCCAGCTCCACAGCGCCCTCGCCGCCGTAGCGCCAGTGGTTGGACTCGGCGCAGCGGACGCCCTTCTCGGCGCACAGCTTCTTCAGCAGGGCGATTTCCGCGTCGGTATCGGTGTAGAACCGGTTGATGCAGACCACGGGGTTGATGCCGGACTTCTTAATGGTGTTTACGTGGTGGAACAGGTTGCAGGTGCCCTTTTCCAGCAGCTCCAGGTTCTCTTCGGTGTATTCCTTGGGCAGGGGGGCGCCGGGCGTGACCTTGGGGCCGCCGCCGTGCATCTTCAGCGCGCGGACGGTGGCTACCAGCACGGAGACGTTGGGGGTCAGGCCGGAGAGCCGGGTCTTGACGTTCCAGAACTTCTCGAAGCCGATGTCCGCGGCGAAGCCGGACTCGGTGACATGGTAATCAAACAGCTTCAGAGCCAGACGGTCGGCGATAACGGAGGACTGGCCGATGGCAATGTTGGCGAAGGGGCCGGCGTGGATCAGCACGGGCTGATGCTCCACGCTGTAGCACATGGTGGGGTTGATGGTGTTGCGCATCCAGGCGGTCATGGCGCCGGCAACGTCCAGATCCTCACAGGTTACAGGCTCGCCGCTGCGGGAGTAGGCCACAACGATCTTGCCGATGCGCTCCCGCAGATCCTTCAGATCCCGGGCAACGGCCAGGATGGCCATCAGCTCGGAGCCCACGGCGATGCCGAACTTGGACTCCATCAGGAAGCCGTCCAGACGGCCGCCGATGCCGATGATGATGTTGCGCAGAGACTGGGCGCAGAAGTCGATGATCCAGCCCATTTCCACCCGCTTGGGGTCGATGTCCAGGCGCTTCAGACCCCGCTTGGCCAGCCATTCGTCGTTGTTATTCCGCTCATGCTGCATCCGGGCGGTCAGCGCCACCATGGCCAGGTTGTGGGCGTTCATAATATCGTTAATGTCACCGGTGAGACCCAGGGAGAACTCGGTCATGGGCATCAGCAGAGCGTTGCCGCCACCGGCCGCGGTGCCCTTGACGTTCATGGTGGGGCCGCCGGAGGGCTGACGCAGCGCGCCGCCGACGTTCTTGCCGATGTAGCCCAGGCCCTCGATCAGACCCAGGGAAACGGTGGACTTGCCTTCACCGAAGGGAGTGGGGGTAATGGCGGTGACTTCAATGAACTTGCCGTCGGGCTTGTCCTTCAGGCGGTTCATGACCTTAATAAAATCGATTTTCGGAGTCTTGCCATAGGGGATGATCTCATCAGGAAGCAGACCCAGCTTTTCCCGGAAATAGTCCACAGGGGGCAGGTTTTTTTCGGCTTCCTCTGCGATCTGCCAGTCCTTGTAGACGGTGGGATCCAGCGTCACACGACCGGTCTTCTCGTCTACATACTTGCCGTCAACGAACTCGATTGCCATAGCGTTTGTTCCTCCTTAAGGAATACTCCCCGAGCCTTTAACTACCCGTGGGAGGTGATGTAGTTTCGGCACCGTGCTTTAAACCCAAGCAACACCCGGCGCCATATCGATAATGGTTTATCGGTACAAGCGAATTGTATCACCCTTTTTTCGATTCGTCAACAAAATTCCAAAAAACCACGGGGCAACGGTATATTTCGTAAGAGCTTCCAAAAAGAAAGGGATGGGGAAAGAAAAAAACGAGGAAAAATTGTGCAGGATATCCAAGTCGAAGAAACGTTTCCAAAAACGGATCAGCCCTGGATTTTGCGGATCTTCGCGTTGTCCCGGATCAGCTGCATGGCCTTGGAAGTAAGCACGCTGCGCACCACCGCCGCTTCCAGCCGGGCGTCGTAATGGGGCTTGAGCTCCTCCAGCGTCATGTTGTTCTGGCGGCAGATCACGGCCACAGCCTGGCCGATCTCTTCTTTGGTGGCCTCCAGATTTTCGCTGTAGACAATCTGCTCAACGGCCGCCTGAATCCGGACAGCCTGCTCCGCCTCGCTGCGCATATCCTCCCGGAGCGCCTCCCGGGTGGTGTTCAGGAACTGGCAGTACATGTCCATGGTCAGACCCTGATGGCTCAGCTGGGCGCTGAGATTGTTCATCTGCTCATCCATCTGGCTCTGAATCTGCTCTTCCGTGGGGGTAAAGCGGAGGGTTTCCGCCGCCTGGCGCAGCAGCCGATCCTGCAGATCCATCTCGCCCCGCTGATCCGTGTATTCCTGAAGGCTTTGGCGCAGCTTCTCCCGCATCTGCGCCAGAGTCTGGCACTGCCCCACCTCTTTGGCGAAGGTATCGTCCAGGGCATAGGGGGTCTTGACCCGGATCTGATGGATTTTGCAGCGGAATTCCGCGTCCTTTCCTGCCAGGTTTTTGGCGTGGTACTGGGCGGGGAAGGTGACGTTCACCACCACCTCCTGGCCGGGAACCTTATCCACCAGCTGCTCTTCAAAGCCGGGGATAAAGCTGCCGCTGCCCAGGGTCAGCGTTTGGTTCTGGGCGGTGCCCCCGGGGAACTGCTCCCCCTGGCAGAAGCCGGCGTAGTCCAGAACCACCTCGTCTCCCAGCCGGGTGGGACGGTCTGTGACCGGGGCAATCCGGGGGGACTGCTGCCGCAGCCGCTCCAGCTGCCGCTCCAGCTCTTCTTCCGTGACAATGTGACGCTCCAGGGTGGCCTCCAGGCCGCGATATACAAAAGACATAGGCGTTCTCCTTATCCATTTGAAATTTGGGACGGGACTGTGAAAATATCCGGCAGGGATTTTCCCTGCCGGAAAAGGATCACTTGGTGCCGAAGATCCGGTCGCCGGCGTCTCCCAGGCCGGGAACGATGTAGGCGTGGGCGTTGAGCTTTTCATCACAGGCGGCCAGGTACACCTCCACATCCGGGTGGGCTTCCTCCACAGCCTTGATGCCCTCGGGACAGCCGATGATGTTCATCATGACAATGTTCCGGCAGCCCCGCTCCTTCAGGAAGTTGATGGCGGCCACGGCGCTGCCGCCGGTGGCCAGCATGGGATCCACCAGGAACACCACCCGGCTGCCGATGTCCTCCGGCAGCTTGCAGTAGTATTCCACCGGCTTGTGGGTTTCGGGATCCCGGTACAGTCCGATGTGGCCGATTTTGGCGGAGGGGATCAGAGAGACCATGCCGTCCACCATCCCCAGACCCGCCCGGAGCACCGGCACAATGGCCAGCTTCTTGCCCGAGAGCATCCGGCACTTGGCGGTGGCGACGGGGGTCTTCACAGTCACTTCCTTGGTGGGCAGGTTCCGGGTGGCTTCATAGCACATCAGTCCGGCAATCTCGCCGACCACTTCCCGGAATTCCTTCACCGGGGTCTTCTCGTTGCGCAGGACAGCCAGCTTGTGCTGGATCAGCGGGTGATTCAATACATGTACAGCCATGGGAAAATCTCCTTTTTCTCTACAATAAAATAGCGTTATGCAAAGCCGGTCAGGCTTGGGCTTTCTGCTTTTCCAGACGCTCCCGCTCTGCCTGGCTCAGCCGCAGGTAGTTGGGAACCAGGGACGCCGGATCTCCCGGGTCCCCCCGGGCAATCTGTATCTGCGCGGCCAGGGCGACCCCCGCCGCCTGCTGGTGCATCCGGTGCTCCGGGGGCAGGATCAAATGGGGAATCTCCCGGCACAGGGCCTGGAAGGTGAGCCTGCTGCCGTCGCCCACCAGGAAAACAGACCCGTCCAGGGCTTTCAGATCCCCGGCAAGCGCCTCCAGGGAGATGGCCCGATCCTCCCGGATCCGGGTGCATTCTCCGTTTTCCACGGAAAACAGGGCGTTGTACACCTGGCTTCGCCGGGCGTCCATCACCGGGCACAGGTATCCCTGATGGATTCCCAGCCCCAGCGCCATGGCAAACAGGGTGGATACCCCGTAACAGGGAATCCCGTTGCCCCAGGCGAAGCCCTTGGCCGCGGCCATGCCGATGCGCACGCCGGTAAAGGAACCGGGGCCCGCGGCCACCGCCGCCGCCTGAATCTGCTCCGGAGCCAGAGAACACTGGCGCAGAAGATCCTCGGCCATGGCCAGCAGGGTCTGGCTGTGGGTCAGGCCGGTATTCTGATAGCACTGGGCCAGAAGGATGCCGTCCTCCATCAGCGCCGCGGAAGCGGCCTTGGCGCTGGATTCAAAGGCTAAGATCCGCAAGGCTGCCGCCTCCTTCCACAGTAATCCGGCGGGTGTCCGGATCCAGCTTTTCCAGGGTGATAATCACAGGGGATTCCAAAGCGTCCCAGACGCGCTCGCTCCACTCCACGGCGCACACGCCGCCCCGCTCCAGGTAATCCTCCCAGCCGATGTCAAACAGATCCTCGGAGGAGCGGAGCCGGTACATATCAAAGTGGAACAGGGGAAGCCTGCCCCCCAGGTATTCGTTGACGATGGTATAGGTGGGGCTGGTCACCATCTGGCCGTACCCCAGTCCCCGGGCAAGTCCCCGGGTAAAGGCGGTTTTTCCCGCCCCCAGATCCCCCCGGTAGGCAATCACCGCGCCCGGAGCCAGCTGCCGCCCCAGGGCGGCGCCCAGAGCCTCGGTTTCCTCCGGGGAATGGGACAAATATTCCATAATTCTCCTTTACCCCTCAGGGGTGTATGATTGGCTGTTTTTCAGCTTTTCCGCCTGGTCGGCGGTGGCCAGGGCGTTGATGATCTCGTCCAGATCCCCGTCCATGACGCTGTCGATCCGGTACAGGGTCAGATTCACCCGATGATCCGTCACCCGCCCCTGGGGGAAATTGTAGGTGCGGATCCGCTCGTTGCGCATGCCTGTGCCCACCTGGCTGCGGCGTAGGCCGGTGATCTGGCTGCTGCGCTTTTCCTGCTCGATTTCATAGAGCTTGCTGGCCAGTATCCGCATGCACTTTTCCCGGTTCTGCACCTGGCTGCGCTCTTCCTGACAGGCGGCTACCAGCCCTGTGGGCTTGTGAATCAGCCGCACCGCCGAGGAGGTTTTGTTCACGTGCTGGCCGCCGGCGCCGCTGGCCCGGTAGACCTGCATTTCAATGTCCGCGGGGTTGATGCTTACGTCCACTGCTTCGATTTCCGGCAGCACCGCCACGGTGGCGGTGGAGGTGTGCACCCGGCCGCCGGACTCCGTCTCCGGCACCCGCTGCACCCGGTGCACCCCGGATTCATATTTCATCCGGGAGTAGGCGCCCCGGCCGTTGATGACGAAATCCGCTTCCTTCACGCCCCCCAGCTCCGTTTCGCTGTAGTTCATCAGCTCCACGGACCAGCCCTGCCGGGCGGCGTACATGGTATACATCCGAAACAGGCTGTGGGCGAACAGGGCGCTTTCCTCACCGCCCACGCCGCCCCGGATCTCCACAATGACATTTTTTTCATCGTTGGGATCCCTGGGCAGCAGCAGAAGCCGCAGCTGCTGGTGGAGTTCTTCCTTTTTGGCCTTGGCCTGGACGTAGGTCTCCTGGCACAGCTCCTTCAGCTCCGGGTCGCCCATCAGCTCCTGCGCCTCTTCCATCTCCCGCTGGGCGGCAAGATAGCTCTGGTAGGCTTCCACCACCGGCTGCAGATCGTTTTTCTCCCGCAGAAGCCTGGCGGCCCGTTTGGGATCGGCATAAAAATCCGGCTGCTCGGAACGGGCGCAAAGCTCTTCGTATTTATCACAGACAGCTTGCAGCTGTTTTAACATAGACATTCTCCATATCTTCCAAAATGGGAGGAATTATTCAGGGATTCGACTTTTTTCCACACATACTCCCGGTTCCTTCCGGGAAACGTAATCCCGTGGGAACACCCGGCGCGCAATTTCGAAATATGCTTATTGACTTTATACAGCAAAGGAAATTTCTGTGCCCCATATTGGTACAGCGTTCCCCATCCAAACGGTTGGTCTTACGGCCATGGTCTGAAATCCAATCCAAACAATCTTC
>CALXDT010000053.1 GCA_944387125.1 uncultured Oscillospiraceae bacterium
TCCTGCGTTTGCCTGCTTCCTGCAGAGCAAAACCGCCCAGATGAAACCATAAGATAAGAGGTTGTAAAAAAACCAAGGGAAAGCAGGCTGCGCCGAAAGGGGCAGCCTGCAAAATATTAAGAAAATACCGCACAGAAAGTGTGCCAGTTGGCTCCAAATATGATATAATTGACCTATGGATAAACAAATGAACATTTCCACATTCAGCGATGTACTGGCGCAGGTGCGGACGAAAAAAAGAACCAGATTAAGCGGATCGCCCCATGGTTGGGTCAGCTTTAATTTTTACTTATGAGGGAACCACTGTTAAGCCTCTCTGCAAACAATCACAAGACGGCACTTGCTTTTGACAATAGATCATATTGGGGCAACAATCGAGCCAGACGCTTGAGACCCAGCGCCGCACAGCACGATCAGGCAGCGGCTTTGGCCAATACACTTTGGAACATTTTGTTCCGATGATATGGAGGAAATGAGATGAAAAAGAAGAAAACACTTGTTGCCGCAGTAGTGGCGTTTGTCTTATTGCTGTTGTTCATCCCTATCCGCAGGAATTACGAAGATGGAGGAAGTGCCGGCTATAAAGCTGCGTTATATGAAGTAATCAAACTTCACGAATTGGGCGGTAATGATGAAACAAATCCGTACATAGAGGGGATTGAAATTAAAATCCTCGGAATGACCGTCTATCGAGATACAAACGAGTAAAGTAATAGGCAGATCAGACATTACGGAGCCAGACGCTTCAGACCCAGAGACGAACAGCGTAAGCAGGCCAGGGCTTTGTAAAGGCAAGGCTCCTGCTTTGCCCTTCGGTCAACAAATATAATTTGGGAGATTTTGTCCTGATGATATGGAGGTATCATTATGAAGAAACAGTTACAGGGAATTGCCGTTCTGCTGCTATCGATCCTGCTGACATTGGCTTATGGCAAGGAAGCGGTTTTCGATTTCAGCTTGCGGTGGGATACTGTTTTTGTTCTTATGGGCATTGTGGGTGTTATATTGACATGCATTCCTGACCATAAAGGCCGCCACGATTAGGCATACGAGGCGGCGCGTCGGAGAAAGAAAAATGGGTGCTATGCCCGATCTGCGGCAACAAGACCCGCATTCAAGTGCGCCCCGATACGGTGCTTGAAAACTTCCTGCAGTTCTGCCCTAAACGCAAGCGGGAAACGATTATCAGCGTAACCGGGCAGAATGCGGCCGCGATAAAATTATCGGAATGTAAATATCAAACGAAACACATCCGTTATCACAGAGCCAGATAAGATAAGATCGATATTTGGCGCGGATGATGCGTATTTTTTGATTTTAAAACAGGCACAAAGACCAGCAGCCAGTGCCAAAGGGCACTGGCTGCAAACAAGCTGTGGTCTGAACAGGGGGACGATCATTGAATTCCGGGACAACCAGCAAGATTCGTATTGTATAATACTACCAAAAAACTATACGAATTCTGCTGCGCAATTGAAATGTTTCCGGATTTGAATTATAATTGGAAAAAGTCTCAAACAGTGGAAATCCGCAAAGGGTTCAAAACCAATCTCCGAAGCCCATCTTCACCAGATTGTCTATCCCTTTATCCATCATGTATCAACCTTCCTGTCTGCCATAGGAATCCTTGGTTCACAGAACCCGCCGGAATTTTACTCCAGCTCGAACCAGTCCTTGAAGCCCATTTTTACCAGATTCTCATAGGAAAGCCGGATGCTGTCCATGGGATTTCGTCCGTAGCAGTCGTCCTGCTCGATATGGAAATAGCGTGTACCACATTCCACCGCGGTGCGCAGCACATTGGGATAATCGATTACGCCCTCGCCGACTTCGGCAAACTGGACAATCTTGTCAAACATGTACTCCATTTTCTCTTCTTCCGGAACATGGTAGGAGGCAAAATTCACAGGTGCAATCCGGTAATCCTTCAGATGCAGCAGATAAATGCGCCCCTTAAAGGTTTTGATATACTCCACAGGATCCACGCCGCCGCGCCACATCCAGTGGGTATCCAGTTCAAAGCCAACATGCGTCGTTACATCCCGCATGGTATCCATGAAGCGCTTTCCGTTGTACTTCACCATTTCCATATGATGCGGATGATAATACAGCCGGATCCCATGCTCCTTCAGCCGGATGGCGTAATCCTCGCAAAGCCGGATGAACTCCAGGCCTGCTTCCTCCGATTCCATATAGGGCACCGGCATCATGCCGATCCGAAGTGTGGTGCAGTCAAGGGTTTTGCAATCCGCAACGATTTTGTCAAAATCATTTGCCAGGGTGTCGCCGGGATATTTGCGGGCAGCGGTCAAATCATTCAAACCGCAGGACAGAGCGCCAATCTCCATATGCAAATCCCTGCATGCGCGCTGAAGCTCGGATACAAATTCTGCTGTCATGGGGATCTGGGACACTTCTACCAGATTAATGCCGATTTCCTTCAGCTGCTTCATGACGGCATAGACACCCTGCTCGGCAATTTCCTTTTTCACCATCATGAGCATTGCTCCAATTGTACCTTTTTTCATTGCTGGCCTCCTTTTTTGAATACCCATATCAATTAAACTTGTACTATGATTATTATAAAGTAACAGTCAAATTTTGTACATTCAAATTCCTGTTGATAAACATTACAAATCCTGTTGTAGATTGGAGGAATTTATGAAAAAAGGCTCAACAGAGGTTCCGGAAGTGCTCACTTTGGCAAAAGGCATGGACTTTATAACCAAATACTCCACTGTGGCAACGAGCTATCCGCTGCACCGACATGATTTCTGTGAAGTCCTGTATATCGTCAATGGGGATGTAATCTATTCGGTGGGGGAGCGGGATTATTATGTGACACCGGGTTCTCTGTTGGTTCTTGCCCCGGATGTGCTTCATAAAGCGACCTTCGGCAAGCGGTCCACTGCCTTTGACCGTTATGCGTTCCATATTTCAACGGACTATATCCGGCGAATTTCCTCCCCCAATACCAATATGTTTTTATGCTTTGACACCGCCAATCCCATGCATTGCAGCATATTCCGGCTGAACATCGAAAAGCGGAAGGAAATCCATGACCTCTTTCAGCGAATCCACACCATAAATAACAGATCCAAAACCCGCTATGGTACAGACGCCCTGGTGCACAGCCTGATGACGCAGCTTTTGGTGGAGATCAATCTGATTGCCCTGGACTATTCCCATTCCCATGAGGAAAAAGGCAGCACAAGCACGCTGATCCAGAGCGCGGTCAGCTACATTGAGCAGCACTATTCTCAGAAAATTACCCTGGAGCAGCTCGCGGAGGATATCCATATCAGCAAGGATCACCTGTCCCACGAATTTACTCGCTATTACGGCTGCCCGCCGTACCAATACATTCTTACGGTTCGGCTGCGGCATGCGGAGCAATTGCTGATTTGCGGCGTCACCCCAACGGATGTTTCCAGAATCTGCGGGTTTCAGTCCTATCCCAATTTCTATCGTCAGTTTAAAGCACGCTACAGCATCTCACCAAAGCAGTACATCAAATCCATCAACGCCATGGAGAGCAAATCCTTTGTGTAATTCCGAGAATCTCAGAATAAGCGCAATGTAATTGGGAGGCAGATGTGTGGATAGCTGTCATGGCGTATGGTTTGGAATTTTGGGGGATGCGGGACGCTTTTCGTAATTGGAGCCTTGTGCTGTTTGCCGGCAAAACCATGGAAAAACGGATTGCGACAATGCAGGCAGGAAACGATTATCCGCGCAGCCGGGCAGAACGCGGCTGCGATAAAATGATCGGAAAGGAAACAGCAAACGAAACACATCCGTTATCACAGAGCCATACCTGCAAGCCTTTTTGGGGCGCGGATGATCTGCTTTTTGTATGTTTTTAGGCGTTCCGGGCACCACGGGCACCATTTCAGCACATAGCGCGAGATTCGGGCAAGCAGGAAAGGACATAAGAAAACCCGCGTAAATCCTTGATTTACGCGGATTTGCTGTTGGCGGAGACGGTGGGATTCGAACCCACGTGCCCTTGCGGACAACTTGATTTCGAGTCAAGCTCGTTACGACCACTTCGATACGTCTCCGTGAAAGCCGCTGAACTGCCGGCGGTGCTATTATACCAGCCGGTCAGGAAAAAATCAAGCCTTTTCTACAGCCTTGGGGATCAGCGGTTCCTACCGAAGGAGGAGCGCTGCTCCCCTTGCGGCAGAACCACCAGATGGAGGAAGCCTCAGCGTTCGCTGGGGCCGCCCGCATCTTCGTCGAAGATCAGATCCTCCAAATCAGCTCTGGGATCGTCGCTTTCACGCATGGCAGAGACTCCTTTCCAATTGCAGACTATTGGACAGTATATGCGAAAGGGATTGAAAAATGTGCCGGTTTCCGGACGTCTCGGTTTTTTCTGAGAGAGATATTCTGCCAGACCGGAGGAAGGGGAGAGCAGAAAGGGCGCGGCGGGCGAAAATCTCCTTGAACATTCCCTCTTACTGTGCTAGAATAGACAAAAGCAATCAAAATGAATAAAGGAAGCGTGAATCCATATGCGTGATGTTACGGTGGAAACCTTGGAACCGAAAAAGCGGATGCTTTCCGGCATCAAACCCTCTGGGGATCTGACCCTGGGCTCTTATTTGGGCGCGATTAAAAATTGGGCGGAGCGTGCTGACAGCTATGACTGCTTCTACTTTATGGCGGATCTGCACGCCATAACGGTGCGCCAGAATCCGGCGGATCTTCGCCGCCGCACCCTGGAACAGCTGGCGCAATACATTGCCTGCGGTCTGGATCCGGAGAAGAACACATTGTTTATCCAGAGCCATGTGCACCAGCACGCGGAGCTGGGGTGGGTTCTGGACTGCTATGCGATGTTCGGCGAGTTGTCCCGGATGACCCAGCTTAAGGATAAGTTTTCCAAAAATGCTGACAATATCAATGGCGGTCTGTTCACGTACCCTGCGCTGATGGCGGCGGATATTCTGCTGTATCAGCCGGACTATGTTCCTGTGGGTGAGGATCAGAAGCAGCATGTGGAGCTGTGCCACACCATTGCCCGCCGGTTCAACGGGATCTACGGCGATGTATTCAAGCTGCCGGAACCCTTTGTTCCCAAGGTAGGCGCCCGGATCATGAGCCTGACCAATCCCACGGCGAAGATGTCCAAATCCGAAAATGAGGATACCGGCCGGGTGCTGGTGATGGATTCCCCCGAAACCATCATGCGGCAGTTCAAGCGTGCCATCACCGACTCCGATACGGAAAACTGCGTTCGGTTTGATCGGGAGAATAAGCCCGGCGTGTCCAATCTGATGACCATTTACTCCGCCTGTACCGGTAAAACCTATGAGCAGATCCAACAGGAGTTCGCCGGCATGGGCTATGGAAAGTTCAAACCTGCCGTAGGCGAGGCAGTGGTGGAGACTTTGCGCCCCATCCGGGAGGAAGCCACCCGCTTGATGAAGGACAAGGCGTATCTGGAAGGGGTCTATAGAAGCGGCGCAGAAAAGGCCGGCTATGTGGCGGAAAAGACCTTGCGCAAGGTTTATAAAAAGGTTGGATTCGTCCAGAGATGAGCGCCATGGACGAATCCGTTTCCCCAAAGGACTCCTTTGAGCGGGAAGAATGGTGCCGCCGATCCATCAAGACCCTTTGGAAAGCGGTTTTGGCCCGGCTTTTTCTGACGGGCCTGCTGGTTTGGATCCTCCTTCAGGGAGAACCGACCTTGTGGATGACCGTCCTGATGATCCTCCTGACTGCCATTACCCTCGGTCCGCTGATTCCCCTGGGAAGGGAATTGAAACAGCGCAGGGCAGAGCTGAAGGCTCTGCGCCGGGGACCGTAAAAAATTTGCATGGCAGGGAAGGACTCTGCCATGCATTTTGATCATATGGTTTTCCTGCTACATGAATAAGTACAGCGCCAGGGTCAAAAGCGCTGTATTCTGGTTCTCTTTGCTGTCCTCGGACATCAAAAGAAGCAGCAAAACAATGAGCAGATCCTCTGTTTCAAAATCCTTGGGCAAAAGCTGCCGCAGAAAGCCGGTAATTCCGCCGCTCTTAGGCGGCGGGGTATAGGAAGGCGGCTGTCTGGGAGGCGGCGCGGCGCGGCCTGCCGGCCTGGAACTGTTCCGGGGACGGCTATTGGGAGGCGGGGGAGACTCCTGGGGGCAAGGCGGCTCCTGGTGGGATATCCGCCCCTGCTGCCCCCGTTCCGGGGAGGCGGGCTGCTCTGCGTCCGGGAGCCGGTTCCGGCGATAGGAGCCGTCTGGCTGTGGGACATACCGATTGTACATGGATTCACCTCCCTGTGAGCAGCTGTAGCCCCCCTGCGTTCAGAAAGCCGGAGGCCAGCTTTGCCAGCTTCGCTGCCTGCATTGCGCGCTCCAGCTTGCTGATCCGATGGGGACTTAAATACGGGGAGAGCGCCTGGAGCAGTGCCTGCTGGCTTGGATCCACACCGCTTTGCCCGGCAGCGCTGGCCAGGGAGCGGAGCAGCTTGGGATCGATATCTGGAAAAGCCGGGGATATGGCCTGGGAGGCGGGAGCCTGCTGGGGAGCCGGCGGTGACTGCCCTTGTCCGGCACCGGATTGGGTCATGGCCTGCGCCATGGACATGATCTGCTGCATCATCTGGGGATTGCTCAAGATCGCTCCCAGCCGATCCTCCAGCTCACTCATGGACGCGCCTCCAATTCTTTCAAAAGCGTTTGTGCCTGAGGATTATCCAACAGGGAAGACAGGACTTTTTGCGCCTGAGCATAGTCGCCTGCGGAGGCCATGGCAATGGCGGACTGCAGCGCCTCACCGCCGTTTTGCTGCAGCAGGGAAAGAAGCTGCCGGCCGGCGGGAGACTGCGCCAGTTTCCAAAGCTGAGCCATATCAGGGGTATTTTCCATAATGAACCTCCATTCCACCGCCGGGGCGGTACAAAAGCAAAGGAACCGGAAGGATCCTCCGCCTGGAAGGATCCGCTGCATAGGTCACTGCCATAGGATATGCAGGCGGAGGCGGCAATGTGCCTGGAAAATGAAAAAATGCCCCGCCGAAGGGCGGGGCAAAGGTCGTAGCTCCAAGGGGAGAGTCAGATGAGATCTCTGTAGTTCAGGGTATTGCTGTAGTAACGCAGAGCATTCATCAGGCATTCCTTCGTGGTCAGTTCGTTTTTCATAATCGCATACCTCCCAATCAACGTTAGAGAGTCAGATAAGATCTCTGTAGTTCAGGGTATTGCTGTAGTAACGCAGAGCGTTCATCAGGCATTCTTTCGTAGTCAGTTCGTTTTTCATAATCATATACCTCCAATCAAAAAAAGGTTCTAAGCAGGCAGCCATTCCAAGACTGCGTTTTTTCATAAATCATTACAGGAAATCTCTGTAGTTGACGGTATTGCTGAAATACTGTGCACAACGTACCAGATATTCCTTAGCGGTCATCTCATTCGTCATGACAAAACACCTCCTGTGTCAAGGCGCAGCGAGCTGCGCGGTTTCTCTGCCCCGGGGCTGGCGCTGTGCCAGATCGGGCAAAGTTAATGAAAGTTTATGGCGTACAACTTGCAAGGTTTTTGCGATTGTTTCCCTTGAAGTGAGAGCATTATAACACCTTGACACAGGAGAAGAAAGTGGTATAATTGACTTCAGTATGGAAAATATTGACTTTGTGAACGGCATATGAACGTAAAAAGTTTGTAAAAAGGGGAGTTTTATGCAAAATTTCCAACATAAGCTCTTGACTGATCTGGACGAAACCGGGTTCGGCGTCAAAGATGAAACGAACCTGAGCGCCTACACGCCGCCCCATTGGCACAAGGCTGTGGAACTTCTGCTGTTTGTAAAAGGAAGGGTAACTTGCAAATTTGAAAATTCAACACTCCAGGCAAAACCCGGAAGCATCCATATAATCAATTCCCATGAACTGCATGCCACCAAGTGCAGCCGCAATGCCAGGTATCTTTGCGTGCATATTCTGCCCAGTCAGATGTGCAAGTTTGTACCGAATTTTGAACAGCTGAGCTTTTCCCTGGCCTTTGATCCGGAGGACCAGGTGAAGGCCATAGCCTATGAGCAGCTGCGGATTCACCTGCAGGAGATTCTCCGGCAGACGGAGGAAGCCCACCTGGCCTACAAGCTGGAACGGCAGGCGCGTCTGTTTGCGGTGACGGCGCTGCTGGTGAAGCATTTCTCCCAGCCCTTGCCGGTGGAAGAGGTCAAGCTCCAGCGCAGTGACATGGTTCGGCTGGAGCCGGTGCTGGACTATATTCAGCTGCATCACGCGGAGGAGCTGCCCTTGGAGGAAGCCGCGGATTCCATGGGACTGAACAAGGAATATTTTTGCCGGCTGTTTAAGAAAAATATGGGCGTGAGCTATTTGCAGTACGTGTATCAGATCCGAACCACGGCATTTTGCCGGGATCTGGAAACCACCGACGATCCCATTGGGGAGATCGCTGAGCGGCACGGTTTCCGGGATCCGAAGATGCTCAACCAATATTTTCGTGAGATCTATGGATGCACACCCTCGGAGAAGCGGAAGTTTTTCCGGGAAGTAACCATTGATGAACCGGATGACGAACTGGATTGACAAAATCCGGATGTATGTCTTCGACGATTTCTGCACACAATTGGAAAGGTACAGAATAAATGAACATTCTTGTGTTGTCTGATTCCCACAGCTCCATCCGCTTTATGCGCCGGTGCGTGGATGTGCTGGCGCCGGACTGGATCATCCATTTGGGCGACTACTTTGACGATGGCCAGACCCTCCATGAGGCGTATCCCCGGATCCCCATGTACCAGGTGCCGGGGAACTGTGACCGATACCGCTGTCCCCAGGGGCAGCCCGAGATTATGATTCCGTCCATATCCGGGGTGACGCTTTATCTGACCCACGGCCATCGGCATCAGGTTAAATCCCATTTGGGCGCCTTGCTTCGGGACGCCAGGGCTTGCGGGGCTGCTGCTGTCCTGTATGGGCACACCCACCAGAAGGATTGTCACCGGGAGCCGGACGGTCTTTGGGTATTGAACCCCGGAAGCTGCGGATATTTTGGCGGCAGCGCCGGGCTGATCCGGATCGAAGACGGACAGATTACCCGATGCGCCCTGGTGGGGGAGGAGGATCTGCTCAATGCAGCGTCAGCAGAAACGTGAGCGCTGTGAGAAGCCCCAGGACGGAGATGATTACCGTTAGAATATCCACGGCCAAAGAGCGGCAGGATGCGGGTTCGGGCGGAGCCGGTTTCCGGGGGACGATGTAAAGAGGAGAACGTTTGGGTTTCATGCTTGGATTCCATCCTTTCCTGATGATGCCGTCAGGATATCAGAAAAACGGTGTAATAAATCGGACGTTTACTGGAATTTCGGGATGGTTAATGGAAAAACTAAACGCAAGGATTTCTAACGTTCCTGGTCAAAATACCTGCATTTGGATTTACAAGCCTGTCTGTGCATATTAAGGTTTTTTGAATTCTTTTTCTGTCAGCCTGAATGACTTGCAACCATTCCGAAAATATGCTATTATAAAGAAAACTGATTCCGGAGGTACCCTATGAAAAAATCCGGTGTGGACGGGGCGGCTCAGCCGGGAACCGTTCAGAAGCCTGCGCGTTCCGGTATGGAAAAGGCCGCGGCTGTGGTCGCCAAGGGCAATTCTATCATCAATCTGATCTTTGTGTGGGCATTTCGCCTGCGAAAATTTGTTATGGCCGCGCCTGTGGTCTATGTCGCCCTGCGATTAGCGGCCTACAATATGGAGCATCTGCCTGAGCAGGTGGGCATTGATCTGCAGACCACCGGCGAATTTGCCAGAACCATCAGCCGCCAGTTTGCGGTGATGGGGCCTCTGGGGCTGACCCTCGGATGCCTGCTGATGATGTTTTTTGCCCGGAAGGCGACGTATGCCTGGGCGATCAGCGTGTTTACTTTGGCGCTGCCGCTGCTGCTGCTGGTGAGCAACCTGTATCCTGCCTGAGCGCCCCCATATCCGCCAATAAAGCCGCCGTCTTCCCACTGGGAAGCGGCGGCTTTTCCGGATGGAATTGGGGAAAATCAACAAAGACAAAAGTTTTTTTCCGATTGTTCAAGGATTCTTCACCAAACGCACGGCGCATATGGTATAATAAGCATACAACCGGGAGGCAATGAGGGAAGCCGATGCCGTGGAAATATCTGCGGATAAGCCGACGGCGGACCTGTGACACGCTGCTTCCAGCAGAAAAGACAGAGGACAGCGGCTCCTTGGGAACCGCTGAAATATGGAAGAACCGTCTGGTGGACATTCCCGCCGGACGGTTCTTTTTGTTAGGGCTGAATATCCTGAACCTTTGTATTCTTGCCCAGGTAGGCAAGGATATAGCTGATAAAGGAAATCGTCAGAAAGACCATGTCGGTCAGCGCAATGACGTTGACCCACCGGGGATCAATATTGGGGAACAGCACCAGCGCAATGAGGCTGACAAACAGAACGGTGGTGCATACCTTCCCGGCCATCAGCGCCCCCGGGAGCATTTTTCCTTTCCGCAGGTTGATGATGCCCAAAACCAGCTGAAAAATCTCCTTGACCAGCAGCAGCGCCAAAACCAGCAAAAGGATCGGGTATTTCATGGACAGACATAGAATCAGCGTGAACTGGGTGATTTTATCCGCCAGGGGATCCAGGATCTTCCCCAGAGTGGAGATCATTTGAAAACGGCGGGCGATCTTGCCGTCAATCATATCTGTCAGGCAGGAGACGGCCATGATGCTGCCGGCGATGAGGTATTGGTAGTCCTCCGTGGCATTCAGGTAGATATATGCGTAAACCGGAAGCAGCATCAGCCGAAACAAGCTGAGCAGATTTGGAATGGTGAAAATCTCTTTTTTCCAGTTCTTGATAAACATATTTGCTTTCCTCCGCAAAACCCACTGCCACGTGTACATCCAGCAGATAATCATTAAAGACTATTATAGACGGTTTTGCGGCCTTTATCAAGAGCAATCTGATTTTCGGAACCAAAATTTACAAAAGGAAAGCATTTTCCAAGCTCAGCCCGGGGGATTCTGCAGGCTGGTTGCCAGCGGATATTGCAGCGCCAGATGCTTCCAGGTGTGCTTATCCAGATTCCCGGTCATGGGAAGACCGCACAAAGCCTGGAAGGAGGACAAAGCGTCGGAGGTAATGGTATCCAGGGAACCGGAGAGCGTGGGCTGGCTGACGCTTTGGTAAATGTCCGACAAAGCCTTCAGCATACTTTGCACCAAATAGACATAGGGTGAGCATTCGCCTTTGCGGATCACAAGTCCCGGCTGCATAATGATCTGAAGCCCTTGGGCAGGGGACTGATCCACCAACGCCGGTTCATACCGGGCCACGATTGCTTCCCAGGTGGCAAGATCCGTCACACCTGTGACGGGCAGCCCATGGGTGCGCTGAAATACAGAAACAGCGCGCATGGTTTCCGGCCCGTAAATACCGTCGGGGATTACCCGGATATAGCCGGAACCGCTTTCGGAGATTACCTGCAGCATGGTCTGCAGGCTGCGGATGGGTTGGCCGATAAAGGAATATCCTGGTCTCATCGTGGCGCCTCCTGTCGAACGGGATCCTGGTTTCCGCTTCTGAGATTATTCCCCGGGAATTGGGTCATGGTGCTGGTGGTAGAATATCGGGACCGGGGAGCTGTTCCATTGTTGATCACACCGGATGTGTAGGGGAATTTTTCCGCGTCCCGCCAACTGATGGTTTCAATACCGGAAAACTGGTCGTAGATATGCTCCCAGGTGGCATAGTTGACGATTCCCGTTTGCGGCAGACCAAACCGCCGCTGGGCGGCAAGTACTGCGTTCCGGGTTTCACTGCCGAAGATCCCGTCTACAGCCACAGGAGGGATTTCGGGAATGTAGTCCGAGAGCACATCCAGCATATACTGCAGGTGCTCTACTTTAATGCCCCGATCGCCGAATTCAATGGGATCGGAGGTTGCCCAGGAGTTGGCATAGAATCGCTGTCCCTGGCTGCGAAGCTCCGACAGCCTGGTAACGGCGGTATAGTAGCGTACCAGGGCATACCAGGTGGACATGCCCACGATGCCGTCCACATCCAGATCAAAGATCTCCTGGAACTTCCGCACAGCCGCTTCGGTCTGGGCTCCGAAAATACCATCCACCGGAGAGATTTTGGGAATGGCGGGGTAGTTCTGAGAGATGCGGTTCAGCTCTGTCTGAATCACGACCACCGCCGGCCCTGCCGCGCCCCGGCGAAGCGGGATGCCAGGATAAGAAGAGGTGATCCCCCGAAAGGGCGCGTTTACAACGATTTCAACATTGCCGTAATAACTTTCCAGGATCTGCGGCGCGGTGTACCCTTCTTGCGCCAGATTTTCACTGCCCCACTGGCTCAGACCATCGCAGGTGGCGGTGGTGCCGTTGCAGAATTTGGCGGCCAGCGGTTCTACAAATCCCGGTCTGCGAAGGTAGTCGTTGAACAGTTCATCCACCAGCCGGGAGACGTTGCTGAAAAAGCTGCGGCCTTCAATGAAAAACTGATCATAAGCAGTGGAATTTGTAATCTCAAAATCATATCCCCGGCTGCGGTAGAATTCCGTATACACCCGGTTCAGCGCAAAGGAGACAATGGCCAAAATATTGGCGCGAAGGGCGCTTTCCTCCCAAGTAGGATATATTTCACTGGAAGCTACATTTTTAACGTAATCCACAAAGCTGACGGTGACGTTTTTTGCCGCTTCGTCCGGCGCGCCCAAGTGCACCGTGATCTGCTGAGGTACATAAGGTGTCACAACTGCCATAGCACCCTCCTACAGATTCTGGGGCGGGGTGTTAAAAATTACAGTCTGATTCCACAATTCCGGAAATTCCGACAGGGGAATCATTTCCAGGTTCTGATTGGTGGTGACGTCGGCAAATACCTGGATATTGTTGGCCTCCACCTGCTCATAGCCCTGCAGGTGGGCATGGAGGTTGACATTGGTGAAGGGCTGTTCCGGGGGATCCGGAGACAGACTTTCTGATCTATCCGGTACAGGGATGGCAATGGGAACGATGGTTCCGCTGCTGTTGGTGAGCCGCATGGCAATGGCGGTTCCATCGGCGGCGGTGATGGCAATGGCCACATTTTCCAGGGGCAGCCTGGCATTGCTGGCAAACGCGTGTACTTGTATGTATCCGATGGCTGACAAGCATTTCACTCCTTTCACATTCTCAAACAGTATATGTTCCGAGGCGGCGGTTTGTTCCAAAAGAAACCCTTCGCGTCCCAGCGGAGGCGAAGGGCAGACAAATTATAGAAATCCCTGCATTTGCCGGATGTTGGCGGTTTCGCAGTCCAGCAGCTTTTGGGAAAGGATATGGATCTGCTCATCCTGCCGCCCGAACTGGTGGATATTTTTCAGCCCCTTGATCATGCCCCGGGTATTTCCCTGGATCATCATTCCGGCGATCTTGGAGTCAGAATTCCTGCCGGTGAGGCGCATCCGGGTCATCATATCCGTCATCAGACGAACAGCCGGGTCGATTTCCGGAAGCTCCCAGCCTCGCTGGGTGGCAATCAAATGCGCCTCTGTTTCAATGGAATCATACTCCTGAAGCTGGCTTTCCAGGGCTTTGCGCAGACCGGGACGCATGCTGGTATCCAAAACGCTGCGAATACCCAACTGTCCCATCTGCGTGGTTTTCAGAACAGAGGAAAGGATCTCTTTGCTGTCTTTCATACTGCATCACCAGCACTAGTATACGCATTTTTGGGACATTCATGCATAGAATACAAAAGTAGCTGGGAATCTTCGCCGCCTGCGGCATTTGGAAAGCGGCAATAGGAAGTTTCCCCGCAGTTTTGAAAGGAAGTGACGGGAATGTGCGGAATTGCCGGGATCATCGGGCTGCGTGCCGGAGATGATGTGGTTCCAAAAATGCTTTATACCATGAAACGCCGGGGGCCGGATGATTCGGGGATCTGTCGGACTGACGATGCGGTGCTGCTCCACACCCGGCTGGCGATCATTGACCCGGAAAACGGCAGGCAGCCCATGTCCCTGGCCTGGGCAGGAGAGACCTATCGGATGGTATACAATGGAGAACTGTATAATACGGAAGAGCTGCGGCGGGAGCTGATTTGCTTTGGCCATCGGTTTATCGGACATTCTGATACGGAAGTGCTGCTCCACGCCTATGCGGAATATGGGGAAGGCTGTCTGGAACGGCTCAATGGGATCTTTGCCTTTGCGGTATGGGAGGAGGGGAGAGGAAGTCTGTTTCTGGCCAGGGATCGCATCGGCGTGAAACCGTTGTTTTATATGCGCCGCGGCAGCGGGCTGCTGTTTGCTTCGGAAATCAAGACCATACTGGCATATCCAATGGTACAGGCAGCCCTGGATGAAGCCGGCGCGGCACAGGTGATTCTGCTGGGGCCGGGACGGCTTCCGGGCAGCGGCGTGTTCCGGGATATCCGGGAGCTGGAACCGGGGTGCTGCGGCAGGTATGAACGGGGACGGCTGCGGATCCGCCGGTACTGGAAACTGTGGGATCGGGAACACACCCAGAACTTTCAGGAGACCGCGGACTATGTGCGGTATCTGGTGGGGGATGCCATCAAACGGCAGATGGTTTCTGACGTGCCCATTGGGACTTTCCTATCCGGGGGGCTGGATTCCAGCATTATCACCGCTGTCTGTGCCGAAGAACTGGGAAGTACAGGACAGCGGCTGGAAACCTTCTCTGTGGACTACAGGGACAATGAACGCTACTTTCACCCGGACAAATTCCAGCCAAATTCCGATGGAAGCTATATCCGGCAGATGCAGGAAGCGCTGGGTACCCTGCATCGCTGGACGGTGCTTTCGCCAGAGGAACTTTCTGAAACGCTGGAAGAGGCGACCATTGCCCGGGATCTGCCGGGAATGGGGGATGTGGACTTTTCCCTGCTGGCCTTTTGCAAACAGATCCGCGCCCATGTAAAGGTTGCTCTTTCCGGTGAGTGCGCGGATGAAATTTTCGGCGGATATCCGTGGTATCGGGATCCGGAGATTCGGGCACGGGAAGGCTTTCCATGGGCGCAGAACACGGAACAGCGGGCAAGGCTGCTGACGCCCGGGATACAACTGGATGCCAATGGGTTTGTGGCGGAGGCGTATTCCAAGGTTTGCCGGGAGAGCGACATCCTGCCCGGGACGTCCGATATAGAGCGCCGGATGAAAGAAATGGTCAATTTGAACTTCCGCTGTTTTATGCAGACGCTGCTGGACAGAAAGGACCGGATGAGTATGTACCATTCCCTGGAAGTCCGGGTGCCCTTCTGCGACTACCGGATTGCGGAATACCTGTATGGCGTGCCCTGGGAAATGAAGGATTATCAGGGGCAGGAGAAGGGGCTTCTGCGCCATGCGGTGGCGGGGATGCTTCCGGAGGCGGTGCTGCATCGAAAGAAAAGCCCTTACCCGAAGACCTTTGATCCGCGATATGAGCAGCTGATGGAGTCTCGGCTTCGAAGAGTGATGGCGGATGATCAGGCGCCGCTGTGGCACCTTGTGAAAAAGGAAGCGTTACAGGAGCTGCTGACTGGGGAAAACCAATGGCCCTGGTATGGTCAGCTGATGCGGCGCCCCCAGACAATGGCATATTTCTGCCAGCTGGACTTTTGGCTGCGGCATTACCAGGTGGCCTTTCTCTTTTAACAGCCCGGAAAATATAAGAGCCTGCAGGGCGCGGCAGATTCGCCGCGCCCTGCAGGCAGGACAGGAAGTTATGAAGATTGCGGATTTTCCTTGACAGTGGAGAGAAAACTGTGTAAAATAACAAAGCACACGAACAGAAGAAGGGTAAACAACATAAGCCTCCGCAGTTCACCGGGGCAGCGCGTACGCCGCCCAAGGCGGCAGTTCGTTCGAATCCTGCCGAGCAGGAAAATTGAATATGCCCCAGTAGCTCAGTCGTATAGAGCGATCGCCTCCTAAGGTTACGTTACAACGGCCGCCACGGGAAAACTTCATACAGGATTCAAGTTCGAGTTTCTTCGGGCTGAAATCTAAAAATTGCATACGTCGCAATAGCTCAGTTGGATAGAGCACACGCCTCCTAAGCGGCAGTTCGTTCGAATCCGGCTGGACCCAAAAATTGAATATTTTTTGTATAAGCCCCCGTAGCTCAGTTGGATAGAGCGGTCGCCTCCTAAGCGACAGGCCACTGGTTCGAACCCAGCCGGGGGTGCCAAAAGCACCGCTGCAAGCCATTTTTT
>CALXDT010000054.1 GCA_944387125.1 uncultured Oscillospiraceae bacterium
GATGGGTCTTGGGAAGGGCGGCTTTGATTGCGGGAGCAATCAACTCAGCGCCTTCCCAAGTGGGCTTCTTTGGATACTTTCTTGCCCAAACAAGAAAGTATCGCCCCGCAGGGCTGACCAGCGAAACTCTTGCAGTGGCTGAACCCAAAACGAACAAGCCCCCGGCAGGGATACCAGCTTCGTCTTTCCAAAAAGCCAAATGCTGAACGTACCAGCCAAAAAATCGTACCAACCCAAAAGACGTGCCCGTTCAGAACCACCCCCAGGGAAAGAACAAGCCCGGGAAGGAGAAATCCTTCTCGGGCTTGTGTTTACTTTACCTGGGAGGTGGAGCGCAGGGTCACGTCGTGGGCGCCGCCCTCCACAATGGAAACGGAGGATACCAGCGTCAGCTTGGCCTCCCGCTGGAGATCCTCTATATTGGTCACGCCCACATTGCACATGGTGGACTTGACCTTGTACAAAGAGGACTCCACATTGTCGTGAAGGGAGCCGGCGTAGGTGACGTAGGAATCCACCCCTTCCTCAAAGCTCAGCCTGGTGGAGCCGCCCAGATCGTAGCGCTGCCAGTTCCGGGCGCGGTTGGAGCCTTCGCCCCAGTATTCCTTCATATACGCGCCGTTGATCATCACCTTATTGGTGGGGGATTCGTCGAACCGGGCGAAGTACCGCCCCAGCATCAGAAAATCCGCCCCCATGGCCAGAGCCAGGGTCATGTGATAGTCGTGGACAATGCCGCCGTCGGAGCAGATGGGCACATAGACGCCGGTTTCCTTAAAATACCGATCCCGGGCCGCCGCCACTTCAATCAAAGCGGTGGCCTGCCCCCGGCCGATGCCCTTGGTCTCCCGGGTGATGCAGATGGAGCCGCCGCCGATGCCCACCTTTACAAAGTCCGCTCCGGACTCCGCCAGGAACCGGAACCCGTCCTTGTCCACCACGTTGCCGGCGCCGATTTTCACAGTATCGCCATAGTGCTCCCGCACCCAGTCGATGGTCTTTTTCTGCCAGCAGGTATAGCCCTCGGAGGAGTCGATCACCAGCACATCCGCTCCGGCCTCCAGCAGGGCGGGGATCCGCTGGGCATAATCCCGGGTGTTGATGCCCGCGCCCACCAGGTAGCGCTTTTTGGCGTCCAGCAGCTCCAGGGGATTATCCTTGTGGGAGGAGTAGTCCTTCCGGAACACGAAGTACATCAGGCAGTCCTTTTCATCCACAATGGGCAGGCTGTTGAGCTTGTGCTCCCAGATGATGTCGTTGGCCTTTTTCAGGGTGGTGTCCCGGGGGGCGGTGACGAGCTTTTCCCGGGGGGTCATGAAGTCCTTCACCTTTTCACTGGGATCCATCCGGGAAACCCGGTAGTCCCGGCTGGTGACGATGCCCAGAAGACGGCCGTTGGCGGTGCCGTCGTGGGTGATGGCCACGGTGGAGAAGCCGTTCTTCTTTTTCAGCTCCAGCACATCCGCCAGGGTATGCTCCGGGGTCAGGTTGGAGGCGGAGGTGACAAAGCCGGCCTTATAGCCCTTGACCTTAGCCACCATGGCCGTCTGATCTTCAATGGACTGGGAGCCATAGATAAAGCTGATGCCGCCCTCCTTGGCCAGGGCAATGGCCAGGGTGTCGTTGGACACCGACTGCATCACCGCGGAGGTCAGGGGGATATTCATGGAAATGGCAGGCTCTTCAAAGCCCTTGCGGTACTTGACCAGAGGGGTTCTCAGGCTCACCCGGTCGGGAACGCAGTCCTCCGAGGTATAGCCGGGGATCAGCAGATACTCGCTGAAGGTGTGGCTGGGTTCCGGATAATAATAGGCCATGGATCATTCCTCCTGTTTATAATAGGTGTTTCAGAAAATCGGCAAGGGTGGGAGATTTCCCCTGAGAAATCACAGGGTTTTGCCGTCGCCGGCATCCAGCACCTGACGGACTTCCCTGCCGCTGCTGTCGATATGTTTAAAATTGCCCACAATTTCGCTTACGTAGTCCACAATGGCAAAGGTATGGGGGTATTTGCGGATAATCCGGCTGACCGCCGGAGCCTGGGTTTTGTTCACCACGCACAGCAGCACGCTGGTTTCCCGGCCGGAATACATGCCCTTGCCGGGGATCCGGGTGGCCGAATGGTGGAGGGTTTTGATCAGCTCCTGGGAGATTTCCTCCGGGTAGTCGGTGACGATCTCAAAGGAGATGGCCTCCCGGCCGGATTTCATCAGCCGCTCGCCCACGTTGGTGGCCATGAAGCTGTAGAGAATGCAAAGAATCACCGGCTCCATCTGGAAGCCGTAGACAAAGTAGCTGCAAGCCGCCACAACGCAGTTGATGGCGAAGCTCATGCCGAAAAAGGGCTTGCTGGGCATCCGGTGATGGATGATGGCCGATACAAAGTCCATGCCTCCGGTATAGGCGCTGGCCTTGATCAGAATGGAGTAGGCGTAGCCCTGGATCACCCCGGCCACCAGGGGTCCCAGAATTTTGCTGGTGCCGTTTTCCGTGGAATAGGCGAAGGGGGACAGATCCACATGATCCAGAATCAGCAGACCCACGGAAAACACCACCACATAGACCATGCTCCGGACGGCCATGGGCTTGCTTACCTCATGGTAGCACCACAGCGCCAGGGGGATGTTGATCACCAGGCTCAGATAGCCCACGCTGATATGGGTCACATGCTGAATCATGGTGCAGATGCCGTTGAGCCCCGAGGGGGCAAACTGATTGGGAAAGATGAACAGCTCGTAATTCACCGCTGAGATCAGCGCCACAAATACAATAACCGCGTAAGTCCAGATGACTTTTCCTCTGTGCATAAAGGCTCTCCCTGCAGACAAACCTGTTTTGCCCGGTGAACCGGGGTTGTTTGTATGAATTTTAGCATAGCTGAATCTAAGGGTCAAGGCGTAAAGCGACGAATTTTTGAAAGAAAGAATCCCCTTTTGTATGACCATTGGATAACTGTCCGCCGGTGGAAAATGCTTGTCCGCCACCTGTGTGTGAAGCCGGGTTTTTCCCGCCTCCGCCCCAAAAACCGCCCCGGGGCGGGAAGCAAAAACTCCTTGTGTTTTCCATCAGAATATGATAAACTATAGGGTGAAGGATTCTGCCCAAAATGATCAGTTTTCCCGGGGTTTTGGGCTCTGAACAGATATGGAAAGGAGCCGCAACATGTATTCATCCGCCTATGTATGGGCCAAGGTTTTAAGCTACATTGAAGAACGGCTGGGAGCCGTGACCGTTTCCGCCTGGTTTGACGACGCCGAGGTGGTGGAGCTGAACGAAAACAATCTGATTCTCTACTCCCCCTCGGATTTCCGCCGGGATATCATCCGCCAGCACTGCACCGACCACATTCAGGATGCTCTGAAGGCCATTTTCAATTCCGACGCCAAGCTGCTGGTATTCGGGGACGCGGAAATGAACGCCAGGAAGCTCAGCGGCAAAACCCCCGCCGCCATGGACTTTAATCCCCAGTTCACCTTTGACAACTTCGTGGTGGGGCCGTCCAACCGGTTCGCCCACTCCGCCGCTATCGCGGTGAGCAAAACCCCGGGTCAGGTGTATAACCCTTTGTTTATCTACGGCCCTCCCGGCGTGGGCAAAACCCACCTGCTCTACGCCATCGCCAACGGCATCCGCCGCAGCAATCCCAACGCCAACATTGTCTATATCAAAGGGGATCAGTTCACCAACGAGCTGATCGACGCCATTAAAAACGGGAAAAACATTGAGTTCCGCTCCAAGTACCGGGAAGCGGATTTGTTTCTGGTGGACGACATTCAGTTTATTGCCGGCAAGGAATCCACCCAGGAGGAATTTTTCCACACCTTCAACAAGCTCTATGAGGAAAGCAAGCAGATCGTCCTGACCTCCGACCGGAAGCCCGACGATATGCTCACCCTGGAAGAGCGGCTGCGCAGCCGTTTTCTCTGGGGTCTTACCGCGGACATCAATCCCCCGGACTATGAAACCCGCATGGCCATTTTGAAAAACAAGGCCAAGCAGCTGGGTCTGGATCTGAACGACGAGGTGTGCAACTACATCGCCGTGAACATCACCAGCAACGTCCGGCAGATTGAGGGCACGGTGAAGAAGATCCTGGCCTACCGGGACTTGAACAACATGCCCCTGGACCTTCCCAACATCTCCCGGGCCATTGACGACATGTTCAAAAGCGAGGGCAACGCCCTGCCCACCCCCGGCCTGATCATCACCCAGGTGTGCAAGTTCTATAATATTGATGAATCCGTCCTGCGGGGCGTTCAGAAAAACAAGGGCACCGCGGAAGCCCGGCAGATCGCCATGTACCTGATCCGCAAGCTGACCAATCTGTCCCTGCCGGATATCGGCAAGGAATTTTCCCGGGATCATTCCACGGTGCTCTATGCCATCCGGAAAGTGGAGGTGGCGCTGAAAAAAGGAGACACCAGCCTGCAAAACAACATCCGGGATATCACCGCCAATATCAATTCCTGCCTCTGATCCGGCTTTTCGGAAGGGAAACGCCGGCGGGGGTCTCCGCGGCCGGATTTTTCTCCACAGGGGGCTGTGGAATGTGGAGAAAATTCTGTGGAAAAATCCGTCGGAAATATTCCTTCCACAGCGGCTGTGGAAAAATCTTCGGGTTTCCACAAAGCCTGTGGAGAAAAAAAATCCTGCGCCCCTTGGGGAAAACCCACTTTTCCACATAAATTTCCCCTACCGCTGTTACTGCTGCCTATTCCTATGAAGGATATATTGTAATCTTTTTATTTTAGCAAGAAAGGATCCTGACTATGCGTTTTACCTGTGAAAAAAGCACATTGGTAACGGGCCTGAACATCGCCAGCCGCACGGTGGCTTCCAAAAGCAGCCTTCCCACCCTGGAGGGCATTCTGTGCCGGGCGGGTCACGGCCTGAGCCTGACAGGCTACAACATGGAAACCGCCATCACCTATCAATTGGACGCGGACGTGGCCGATCCCGGGGACTGCGTCCTGCCGGCCAAGCTCTTCGGGGACATTATCCGCCGTCTGCCGGAAGGCCCCGTCACCGTGGTGGTGGACGACAATTTTAAGGTCTCCATCCGGGCGGGCTTCGCCTCCTTTACCATCTCCGCCGAGGATGCCATGGACTATCCGGAACTGCCGGACGTAAACACCGGCCGTCCTGTGTATATCCCCCAGAACAAGCTCAAGGAGCTGATCTGCGGAACCATCTTCTCCGTGTCGGAAAACCAGGGGCGTCCCATCCACACCGGGGTGAAGTTTGAAGTCACCGACGAAAGCATCACCGCCGTGGCGGTGGACGGCTTCCGTCTGGCCCGCCGCACCTACCATCCGGAGGAGGGTACCGGCCGGCAGATGAATTTCGTGGTGCCCGCCCCGGGATTGAAAGAGGTGGAAAAAATCATCTCCGATACCGATGACAACGCCTCCTTTACCCTGGGAACCAGGCACATCCTGTTCCAGATGGGCAAGGCCACCCTGGTGTGCCGGCTGCTGGACGGGGAATTCCTGAACTGGCGGCAGGTGGTGCCCACCAACTGTCCCATTAAGCTCATTGCCAACGTGGCGGATCTGTCCGCTTCCGTGGAGCGGGTGGGACTGATCGTCTCGGAAAAATACAAAAGCCCCGTGCGCTGCATCTTCTCCAACCAGGAGCTGCTGATGCGCACCAACACCACCATCGGCGCCGCGGAAGACCGGTGCCCCCTGGCCGGGGACGGCGGGGAGCTGGAAATCGGGTTTAATGTCCGGTTCCTGGCCGACGCCCTGCGGGTGATCCCCAGCGACGAAGTGACCCTGGAGCTGACCAATGGGTTAAGCGCCATTGTGCTGACGCCGGTGGACGACAAATTCGACTTTTCCTATATGATTCTGCCGGTTCGGATTAAAAGCAACTGATAAAGGAGATCATCCATGAAAGTTACCGTAAGCGTAAAAAAACCGGATGCCTCCCCTTTGGGCATTTCCACCGAATATATTAAGCTCCAGGACGCCATGAAGCTGGCGGATCTGGTTCCCTCCGGCGGTCAGGCCAAGGTGCTGATCCAGGAGGGGCGGGTGCTGGTCAACGGGGAGGTATGCACCATGCGGGGAAAAAAGCTCTACCCCGGGGATCGGTTCTCCTTTGAAGGAAGCACCTTCCGGGTGACAAACCATTCATGAATCTGAAAAATCTGTCCTTACAGGACTTTCGCAACTATTCCCAGGCGCAGCTGTCCTTTGATCCCGGTGTGAACCTGATCGTGGGGGACAATGCCCAGGGAAAGACCAATCTGCTGGAGGCCATTTCCTACCTGGGCAGCGGCAGGAGCTTTCGTGCCCAGCGCTCCGGGGAGATGATCGCCTTCGGCCGGGAGTATGCGGACATCCAGGGCAGCGTCTATGCCCAGGAGCGGGAGCAGAGCCTGCGGTTCGTGCTGTTTTCCGGGGCAAGACCCAGGCAGATCTACCGCAACGGCGTGAAAAAACGGGCCCTCTCCGAAATCGCCGGGGTGCTGCCCACGGTGCTGTTCTGCCCAGAGGATCTTCTGGTGCTGAAAACCGGCGCCGCCCAGCGGCGGCGGCTGGGGGATCTTGTGTTATGTCAACTAAGGCCCAATTATGATGCCTCCCTGACCCAGTATAACCGGATTTTGGAGCAGAAGAGCCGCATATTAAAGGACTACCGGGAGCATCCGTGTCTATTGGACATTCTGCCGGAATACAACACCCGTCTGTGCCAGGTGGGCGCGCTGCTGATTTCCTACCGGGCCAGATTTTTTCAGGCCCTGGGGGAGGCGGCGGACGGCTACCACCGGGAATTTTCCGGCGGGGCGGAGCAGCTGCGGCTGACCTACAAAACCGTATCCACGGTGGAGGATCCCTTTGCGCCGATCCCGGTGCTGACCCAGCGGCTGCAGGCGCATTTGGAACGGCACAGCGCCCGGGAGCTGGACAGCGGCCAGTGTCTCACCGGCCCCCACAAGGATGATTTTTCCATCTCCTTAAGCGGCGTGGATCTGAAGCTCTACGGCTCCCAGGGGCAGACCCGCACCGCGGCCATCAGCCTGAAGCTGGCCCAGCGGGAGCTGATGGGACGGGAGTTTGGGGAAGAGCCGGTGCTGCTGCTGGACGACGTGCTGTCGGAGCTGGATCCCGGAAGGCAGGACTTTGTGCTGAATAAAATTGTCTCGGGGCAGGTGTTCATCACCTGCTGTGAACCGGGGCGGTTTACCAAGCTGGGAAAAACCATCGCCATTCAGGGCGGCCGGGTGATCTGCCGGGACTGATGGCGTATGCATATTCAATGCCGCCTGGGGATCCCGGGCGGAAAGGAGAAAACTATGTCTGATGAAACCAAAGTAACCCAGGAATACGGTGCCGAGCAGATCCAGGTTCTGGAAGGGCTGGAAGCGGTTCGGAAGCGGCCGGACATGTATATCGGCTCCACCTCCTCCTCGGGTCTGCACCATCTGGTCTATGAGATTGTGGACAACGCCATTGACGAGGCCCTGGCCGGATACTGCAAGCACATTACCGTGACCATCAATCCGGGCAACTCCATCACCGTCACCGACGACGGCCGGGGCATTCCCGTGGACATCCAGCCCCAGACGGGGCGTCCCGCTTTGGAAGTGGTGTACACGGTGCTCCATGCCGGCGGCAAATTCGGCGGCGGCGGCTACAAGGTCTCCGGCGGCCTCCACGGGGTGGGCGCCTCGGTGGTCAACGCCCTGAGCCAGTGGCTTCGGGTGCGGGTGCACAAAAACGGGAACATCTTCGAGATGAAATTCTCCCGGGGGCACATCACCCAGGAGATGCAGATTGTGGGAAAAACGGACAAAACCGGCACGGAGGTGACATTCCAGCCGGATCCGGAGATGTTTGAAACCCTGGTCTACGAATATGAAATTCTCCATGAGCGGATGCGGGAGGAGGCCTTCCTGAACGCGGGGCTGTCCATCACCATCACCGACGCCCGGGATCCGGACAACATCATTGCCGAAACCATGTGCTATGAAGGCGGCATCCGGGAGTTTGCGGTATGGTGCAACCGGAACAAAACCCCCCTGCATTCCGATGTGATCTATATGAAGGGTTCCAAGGGAGACGCCTCCGCGGAAATCGCCATTCAGTATAACGACGGCTACAACGAATTTCTCATGAGCTTTGCCAACGACGTGCGCACCCCCGAAGGCGGTATGCACGAAACGGGCTTTAAAACCGCCCTGACCCGGGTGCTGAACAACTACGGCGCCAAAAACGGCATCATCAAGGGAGAGGACAAGGTTTCCGGCGAGGACTGCCGGGAGGGCATCACCGCCATCATTTCCGTGAAGCTCACCGACGCCCAGTTTGAGGGGCAGACCAAGGCCAAGCTGGGCAACGCCTATATCCGCACCTTGGTGGATCAGATTGTATCGGAGCAGCTGAGCATCTACTTTGAGGAGCACCCCCAGACCGCCAAGGCGGTGCTGGAAAAGGCCATGATGGCCAACCGCGCCCGGGAGGCCGCCCGGAAGGCCAGAGAATCCATCCGGCGGAAAACCGGACTGGAATCCGGCCAGATGCCGGACAAGCTCCAGGACTGCAACGAGCGGGATCCCAGCTTGTGTGAAATTTATATCGTCGAGGGCGACTCCGCCGCCGGCTCCGCCATTCAGGGGCGGGATTCCCGGTTTCAGGCGATTCTGGCCATGTGGGGAAAAATGCTCAACGTGGAAAAGGCTCGGGCGGACAAAATCTACGGCAATGACAAGCTCTACCCTCTGATCGTGGCCTTGGGCGCGGGCATTGGAGAAGAGTTCGATGTGGAAAAGCTCCGCTATCACAAGGTGGTGATCATGTCCGACGCCGACGTGGACGGCGCCCACATCCGAACCCTGCTTCTGACCTTCTTTTTCCGGTATATGCGTCCCATGATTGAAAACGGCTATGTATACTCCGCCGTGCCGCCGCTGTACAAGCTCACCCGGGGCAAAACCGTAAAGGTGGCCTATTCCGACGAGGAGCGGGATCGGATCTCCGCTTCCCTGCGGGCGGACAACCCCAATGCCAAGGTGGACATTTCCCGGTTCAAGGGTCTGGGCGAAATGGATCCCCACGAGCTGTGGGAGACCACCATGGATCCGGAAAAGCGGACCCTCCGCCGGATCACCCTGGAGGACGCCCAGCGGGCGGACGCCATCTTCACCGTTCTCATGGGAGAACAGGTGGAGCCGCGAAAGGAATGGATCGAACGAAACGCCAAATACGCGATGAATATTGATATTTGAGTTTTTCTGTTCTTTGGTGGGTGCGTTTTGCGTTTGGCTTTTTCGAGAGACGAAGCTGGTATCCCTGCCGGGGGCGTTCCTTTCTTGCCGGAGCAAGAAAGGAACCAAAGAAGCCGGCCGGGGGAGGCGCTGAATTGATTGCTCCCGAAATCAAAGCCGCCCTCCCCCTGGACCCCTTCCCGGCGCGCCCTTCGTTGGGTGCGGTGTACCCTTCTGCCGCACAATTTGTGCAAGGTGGAAGGGAAGACTGTGCCGCTGAATCGGCGGGAGACGGAAGCCTGTCCGGGCGAGCTTTGCTCGCCCGTCAGGGGGGTTTCCGATTCTGGGCGGCTTAACGCTCAGAATGGGATTCCCTGTGACGGCATAGGAACCCACTGCTGAACATTGTAGAAAGGTTCATTCTTTGTGTGCGGCTTGTTTTTGGGCTGGTGTGTTTTTTGGCTGGTACGGTTTG
>CALXDT010000055.1 GCA_944387125.1 uncultured Oscillospiraceae bacterium
GGATCTTTTACCACATCCGTGCAGTTCAAAAAGTGGGAAATACATACAGTATTTCTCCACTTTTTGAACTTTCGGCTGAGGCAAAATCTCTCGGCATCCGCTCTTGCCGATTGAATCAGAGCTTCCCCAGCAACTCAGCACCTCCCCGGTCGGCTTCTTTGGTTCCTTTCTTGCCGAGACAAGAAAGGAACGCCCCCGGCAGGGTCGGGGAGCACTTAAGCAGGAAAGCAGCCAAACCTTTGCGCCGATTTCCCTTTTGTTTCCCGGCAGTTGGATCAAAATTCGCACCAAGCTGTGTAAACCCGATAAGCGTAAAATGAAATATTTTAATAAGGAAATAGTATTAGAGCAAAAACCTTGCACCTACTTATCCGGCACTGCGCCATGCCGGATAATATACGCATTGATTGCCGCCTGAATTGCATAAAAGCGGTTAAAAAAGAGCCGCTTTTATGCAATTACACACCTTCGGTGTGTGAATAAGTCGTTATCACGACTTATTCAGCAGACATTAGATAAGAAAAGAACGGGGCTGCCTCCCGGTGAGGCAGCCCCGTATGCGTTTGGCCGCGATGCGGAAAATTACTGCTGCGCCTTGGCGGCTTTCAGCGCCTGAGCCAGCTGATCCGGGCAGGAGGTGGCCTTCATTCCGCAGCGGATGCCTTCCACCCGGGCAATGACTTCGTCAATGTCCATGCCTTCCACCAGCTTGCCGATGCCCTTCAGGTTGCCGTTGCAGCCCCCCAGGAACTGGACGTTTTTTACCTTGCCCTCTTCCAGATCGAAGGAGATCATCTGAGAGCAGGTGCCCTTGGTTTTGTACTGATACATCATTGTTACGTTCCTTTCTGCTTGTCAAGTAATATCTGCAATAACAGCGCCCACCAGCTGCGCCAGATCCTGGGGAGGGACGATCATCTGATGCCCCCGGGCACCGGCGGAAACGGCAATCTCATCCCAGAGAATGCAGGTTTCGTCAAAGAAAGTGGGGTACTTTTTCTTCATCCCCACAGGACTGCATCCGCCCCGGATGTAGCCGGTAAGCCCCAGCAGTTCCTTTACCGCCACAGGCTCCATGTTTTTGTCTCCTGCGGCTTTGGCTGCCTTTTTCAAATTCAGCTCGCAGCAAACGGGGATGCAGAACACATTGATGCCGGTTTTTTCTCCCCGGGCTACCAGTGTTTTGAATACCTGCTCCGGAGGCATGCCCACAGCTTCTGCCGCGTGAAGACCGCTGAGATCCTTTTCGTCCACTTCATAAAATTGTTCCCGGCAGGGGATCTTTGCCTGCTGAACCAGACGGACTGCGTTTGTTTTCGTTGCCATATGATCACCGGTCAATATTATACGACACTTTATCTTCACTTGCAAGTATATTATGCCCGGATCTTTGGGTATCCTAATGGAAAATCTGCATGGGGAGGTATCTTATGCGTGAAAGCGCGGAAATGAAAAAGCAGGAGCAGGAGCAGATTCTGGAGCTTGGATCAGACCTGACCAAAAGCAGCAAGGGCAATATCTATACCCTGACCATCATTGGCCAGGTGGAAGGGCATCAGCTGGCGCCTGAGACGGTGAAAACCACCAAGTATGAGCATGTGCTGCCGCTGCTGGCCGGGCTGGAAGAAAGTGAGGACATTGACGGACTGCTTCTGCTGCTGAATACCGTTGGGGGCGATATTGAGGCAGGGCTTGCCATTGCGGAGATGATCGCGGGAATGAAAAAGCCAACGGTATCTTTGGTGCTGGGCGGGGGACATTCCATCGGGATCCCGCTGGCCGTATGCACCAAAAAATCCTTCATTACGCCCACGGCCAGCATGACGGTGCACCCGGTGCGGATGACCGGTCTGGTGGTAGGTGCCCCCCAGACCTTCCGGTATTTCCAGCGGATTCAGGAGCAGATCGCGGACTTTGTCACAGCCAATTCCCGGATCAGCCGGGAGCAGTTTGAGCATTATATGATGGCTACGGGAGAGATGGCGACGGATGTGGGAACCATTCTTTACGGGAAGGAAGCGGTGGCTTCCGGGCTGATTGACAAGCTGGGAGGTCTGAACGACGCATTGTCAGCGCTGCACAAAATGATCAACAAACAGAAAAAGCAGGTGCCTTCCCGACAGGAAGAAAATGACTCCTGAGCAACGCCCCGTACCGCGGTTCCGCGGTGCGGGGCGTCCTTCCCGGTGGCAGGGAGAAATACGAAAAAAGGACTGGAAATTCAGCTGAGAATATGATATTATAAAGTGTACTGTACTGTGTTGGATTCTGCGAATGTCTGCTGTTTTTGGGAAACCATCAGCCAGGGAACCTCTGGCGCGGCCGAGCCTTCAAAAGCGGAGGAATACTGTATGCCTGCTGAATAAGCCGCTTTCTGCGGCTTATTTCCCGCTTTTGAACTGCGCGGACGGTGCAATGGCTCCGGCATTACACCGCAGACGATTGATTCAGAGGTTTTCTGGAAAGCGCGGCCTTGCGCGCGGCTCCCGGATTGGGAGGCGGTGCCGGCTGCACGCCGGGGCAGTCCAGCCCCGGCGGCGTAAACATTTGAAAAAAGGAGGGACAGACATGGACTTAAATTGGCTGCAAAGCATCCTTTACGGCTTTCTATCCGGGGTCACGGAAATCCTGCCTGTCTCGGCGCAGGCGCACAAGGCGCTTATGCTGAAAATATACGGAACCGGCGACATCATGGAGCTGATGAATCTTTTGGTTCATTTGGGCGTATTTGCGGGATTGTATTTCTGCAACCAGAGCCAGCTGACCCGGTTCTCCCGGGCCAGGGCGCTGGCACGGGTGCCCAAGCGGAAGCGGAAGCGTCCTTTGGACGTTCGGACACTGATGGATTTGAGCATGCTCAAAACCATGCTCATTCCCGCTGTTGTGGGATTGGTGCTGTACCGATACACCGCCGATATGCAGGGGAATCTGCTTTTGATTGCCATCTTCCTGTTTCTCAACGGGCTGATCCTGTATATACCTCAGTTTTTCCCTACCAGCAACCGGGACTCCCGCACCCTGTCCCGGGTGGAAGGAATCCTTATGGGAGTTGGCGGCGCGATTTCCATGCTCCCCGGCCTGTCCGCTGTGGGTGCCGCCACATCCATTGGTTCCATCTGCGGTGTGGAGCGAACCTACTGCCTGAACATGGCGCTGCTGTTGAATATGTTTTTGATGGCGGGGTTTGTAATTTATGATGTGATGGCGCTGATGGCCTACGGCGCTGGGGCGCTTTCCTTTTCCATCTTCCTTCGCTACCTTGTTACGGCGCTGGCAGCCTTTGCCGGCTGCGTATTGGGAATCCGCTTTCTGCGCAAGCTGGCAGAGAACCACAGCTTTTCGCTCTTCGGCCTTTACTGCGTGGGACTTTCCCTGTTTACATTTATCCTGAATCTCATGGCGTAATGGCCAGATCTTTGCTGCTTCCGCGGCAGAATGGAGGAGAATTGCCGTATGGCTCAAAAAAGCGGCTCCAGCCGGGCTGAAAAAATGGTTTCGGCAGAAAAGAAAAAGACGTCCGCCACCGGAGCTTCCGGAAAATCCGGCAGCAAGAAAACAGAAAAAAAGCCTGTTCCTCCGGCGAAGAAACAGCCGAAGGTAAAAACGGAGTATGAAAATCCCGTTTCCACCCATTTTATTATCGCGTTTTTCAGCCTGGTGCTGTTTATCCTGTTTGTGATCATCAGCGTCAACCCGGAGGGCGCGCTGCTGCAGGTTATTAAGGATGTGGTGCTGGGACTGGTCGGACAGGCCGGATTCTATTTTTCCATTCCGGCCTTACTGTACCTGTTTATTTTGCAGACCTTTGCCCGAAAAAACGCCTCTACCATGCGCAGCATCTGCATCTGCTGCTTTGCCTTCCTGTGCGGCGTGATCTACCACCTGGCGGTTCAGCCCCAGGGAATGGCGCTGGATCTGGGAACCTTTGGGGACCTTTACCGGGGCGGCATTGGCGGATATACCGGCGGCGTGATCTGCGGCGGTTTCGGTGTGCTGCTGTCCTGGGCCTGCGGGCGGCCGCTGTCCTTCCTGATAACCATTACAGGCGCTGTTTTTACCCTGCTTGGCGCCTTCCAAATCACCATTCCCAGCATCATCCGCGCCATTGCCAACCGTCCCCGGGACGACTGGGAGGAGGATGAGGACGACTATATTGAACCGGCTGCCATTGTGGTCAACCACATTGCCAACAAGCAGATTGCCCACAAGCGCCAGCAGCGCCAGCGCCAGGCCAATGCCCAGGCGCAGGTGACGGCGCAGCCGGAAGCCCCTGCCCAGCACCCTGCCCCGAAAACGGCGCCCGTTCCGCAGCCCGCACCCCAGATACAGCCCAAGCAGTCCCGTCAGACTCCGGAGGCGCCCCAGCCGGTGAAGGATTCGGTGAAGCAGGTGCCGGGAAAGGGCGCTGCCTTTATGGATCGCATTGACCGGGAGATCAGCGCCCCTCTGGCCGGAACCTCCGAATATGTCCGGGAGGACATCCCCTCGGTGCTGGAGGAACCCATCTCCGTAGGCGCCAAGGCGGCAGCGGAGACCGAACCGGAGATCCCCAGAAGGATGCCGGATCTGGATCTGGAAAAGCCCATTCCCCCGGCGCCGAAAATGGAGCCGGTTCCCAAGTCTGCGCCCAAGGCTCCGCCGAAGCCGGCCGGAAAGCCTGCCCCCCCGGAAGCCTCCGGGAAGATCACATCCAGGGAGGCCGCGGAGTCTGCCAAGGCGGTGGCCGCGGAGATTTCCCAGAACCAGGGGCAGCAGAAGCCGGAATACTGCTTCCCGCCGCTGGAACTGCTGAACCGCCCTGTTCGGGGCGGCATGGACGGCACCGAGGAAATGCGGGAGAACTCCCGCCGCCTGAATGAAACCCTGGCCAGCTTCAACATCGACGCCCACATCATCAATGTCACCCGGGGACCCAGTGTTACCCGCTATGAAGTGGAGCTGGACAAAGGCGTTCGGCTGAATAAGCTCACCGGCTGTGCCGACGACATAGCCCTGAGCCTGGGCGCCTCCGGCGTGCGGATTGCCGCCGTTCCCGGTAAGATTTCCGTGGTGGGCATTGAGGTTCCCAACCGGACAGTGACCACCGTATCCCTGCGGGAGGTCATTGATTCCGGAGAATTCTCCAAGGCCAAGTCCAAAACGTCTGTTGCTCTGGGAAAGAGCATCGACGGAAACTGTGTGGTGGGCAATATTTCCAAAATGCCCCACCTGCTGATCGCCGGCACCACCGGCTCCGGCAAATCCGTTTGTATGAACGCCATCATTATCGGCCTGCTGTATAAGGCCGGACCCGAGGATGTAAAGCTGATCATGGTGGATCCGAAGATGGTGGAACTGGGGATTTACAACGGGATCCCCCATCTGCTGATCCCGGTTGTCACCGATCCGAAAAAGGCTGCCGGATCTCTCCAGTGGGCGGTGACGGAGATGCTCCGCCGGTACAAGATGATGTCTGAACTGGGCGTCCGGGATTTGGAAGCCTACAACAGCATTGTTACTGCGGAAGAGGAGGGGCAGAAGCTGCCCACGGTGGTCATTATCATCGATGAGCTGGCTGACCTGATGATGGTTGCCGCCAAGGAGGTGGAGGATTCCATCTGCCGGATTGCCCAGATGGGCCGCGCTGCCGGTATGCACCTGATCATTGCCACCCAGCGTCCCTCCGCCAATGTGATCACCGGCCTGATGAAGGCCAACATTCCTTCCCGAATCGCTTTCTCTGTGGCCTCGGCAATGGAATCCCGGATCATTCTGGATACGATGGGCGCGGAAAAGCTGGTGGGCAAGGGCGATATGCTCTATGCGCCCATTGGCAGCGGAAAGCCTCTGCGGGTGCAGGGCTGCTTTGTCACCGACAGTGAAGTGGAAGCGGTGGCCGAATATGTAAAAGAGAACTATGCGGCAGAGTACAGCCAGCAGGTGCTGGAAGAGATCGAGAAGAAGGCGCAGCAGACCGGCAGCAAAAAGCCCGCCTCGGCTTCCGACCCGGATCCTACGGATGACGAGCTGGAAGGGGATGAGCTGCTGCCCGCGGCAGTGGATGTGGTGCTGGAAACCGGGCAGGCCTCCGTCTCCATGCTTCAGCGCCGACTGAAGCTGGGCTATGCCCGGGCTGCCCGGATTGTGGATGAGATGGAAGAAAAGGGCATTGTGGGTCCCTTCCAAGGCTCCAAGCCCCGCGCCATTCTCATCACCAAGGAGCAGTGGCAGGCAGAGAAGGAGGGTCAGCAGATGGGCTTTGACGATGTGCTGACCTACGGCGACACAGAAGAAACGGAATGATCATCAGATAGGAGGGCTGCAGGAAAACCGCCGGTTTTCCGCAGCCCTCCTTTGCCCATGAGCGGGAAATGCCGATGGCAAAAGCACCAGCGAAGCGGCCTGGAACTGGCCATTGCACCGAATCGGTGGGAGGAAACTTTCAGGGATCATGGACGGTGAGCAGTTCCGGAAGTTGGTTTTCCTGCCGAAATCTGAAAGCGTTTTGTAAGACTTTCCTCCGAATGTCTGTAAGGATCCCCCTGTATCATAAGTGGTACAGGGGGTGCTTTTATGATTGCCAATGAAAAGCAGTGGGAATTCCGGAAAAACCGGAAACATCCGGCTGCCCGGATTTTTCGGACACTGGCCGTATCCTGGCTGGCAGCGGCGGCGGTGGAATACCTGGGGCTGCCCGGGGAATACCGGGATCTTTCCGGTTTGGAGGGACTTCGTCAGATGTCCTTTCCCAGAGTGGTGCTGCTGACCCTGCTGGGTATCCTTTTCTGGAAGCTGGTTTCCCTTTTGGCGGATATCGGGCGATTGCAGCGATGGATCCTGGCGGCGCTGTTTGGCCTTTTGGGTGGTGGGGCTGTATCCGCTTCCTTCTCATGGCCGTTTTTGGGGTTCTGCCTGACCATCATGTGGATTCTACTGGTCTGCGCAATCAGAGGGTGGGACGGCCGGGAAGCGCCGGCTCCGATCCCGGAACAGCCCTGCCGCCGCTATGGATGCGTTACCGCTGTGGGAGCGGGTGCATTCTTCCTGTTTGTGTGTCTGTGGACGGGAGCCAGAGTCTTCAGTTTCAGCACACCCTCCTTTGACTTCGGGATCTTTTCTCAGATGTTTTCCTACATGGAAAAAACCGGCCTGCCGCTGACCACCCTGGAACGGGATGGGCTGCTTTCCCACTTCCGGGTACACGTTTCTCCGATTTATTATCTGCTGCTGCCAATTTACGCTCTGGCGCCCACTCCGGCGACCCTGCAAGTCTGCCAGGGGGCGGTGCTGGCCTCCGGGGTGATCCCTCTGTGGAAGCTGGGAAGGCCGCTGGGGCTGCGGGGAGCGGAGCGGATGGGGTTGTGTTTCCTCCTGCTGCTCTACCCGGCATATGCCGGAGGAACCGGCTATGATCTGCATGAAAACTGCTTTCTGACACCGCTGCTGCTATGGGTGTTTTACGGAATCCAGGCAGAGAAGCCCCTGATCACCGGCTTGGCCGCAGTGCTGACCCTGATGGTCAAGGAAGACGCGGGGATTTATGTGGCGGTGATCGGCCTGTGGCTGCTGGTACGCACCTGGCTGCGCCCTTGCGAAAGCGGCCGGCACAGCGGGATCACCGGCGGGGCGCTGCTGACGGGATCGGTGCTGTGGTTTCTTCTGGTGCTGCGGTATTTGGATTCTGCAGGGGAGGGCGTTATGACCGACCGCTACAGCAATTTTATCTACGACGGTTCCGGTTCCTTGCTCACCGCCGTCAAAGCGGTGCTGATGAATCCCATGAAGGCGGTATATGAATGCGCCCATGGGGAAAAGCTGAAATTCCTGGGGCTGACCATGGGCGCCCTGGCGGCATTGCCGCTGTGCACCCGGCGGTATGAACGATTCATTCTGCTGATTCCGTATCTGCTGGTGAATCTGATGTCCGACTACCCCTACCAGCATGACATTTTTTTTCAATACACCTTTGGCTCCACTGCCTTTTTGCTGTATCTCACCGCCGCCAATCTGGGGGACTGGAAGGGCAGCAGACGCGCGGCGGCACTGGCGGCGGCGCTGGCAGTCAGCGGGATCTGCTTCGGAACGACGGTTGTGCCAAAGGCGGAGACCTACATCAGCCGATGGGTTCAGAATGAAGATCACTATGACCGGATCCGCCGGGTGTTGGACACCATCCCCCCGGAGGCATCTGTAACGGCTTCGACCTTTTATACCACATATCTGTCCCGGCGGGAAATCCTGCATGATTTGAAATACTGTTCCCGGGAGCATCTGCTGGAGAGCCAGTATGTGGTGATCGCTCTGGGAGATGACATGCGAGCCTATGGGGAAGAGGGAAAAGACAACGAAAACCTGATCCGACTGCTGGAGGAAAACGGCTTTACCCAATGGGAAGCACTGGAAGGAACCCTGGTCGTCTACAAACAAACCGGGAAATGACCGGAACAGAAAAAGGAGCGCCTTCAACAGGAGACGCTCCTTTTGCGATACAGGGAATCCGGTGGTCAAAGGAACGCTTTCACGGCCGCCCACAGGGCAATAAGGATCCCGGCCGCAATCAGACAGCTTTTGGGATTGGCCCAGTTGAGGGTCCAGCCAAGGCTCCTGGGCTTTCTGACCACCCAATTTGCGTCTTCCGGGTTGGCATAGGTGATGGCGCCGGTTTGCTGATACCACCTGGTTACTTCCTCAGCCGTCCACTTGCGCTTCTTTTGTGTCCGCATCTGCCTGCACCAGCCTCCTTCCCGCAGGGATTTTCTCAGTCCCGGATCCTGGGCAGATACTGCAGCGCCTGATCCAAAATGGCGTTGGCGGCGGATTCCTTGGACTGCAGGGGAAGCTCCAGCGTGTTGTCCGGGGTAATGATGGTGATTACATTGGTATCAGTGCCAAACCCGGCGCCTGCCACCTTCAGATTGTTGGCGCAGATCATGTCCAGATTCTTTTTTTGGAGTTTTTGACGGCTGTTTTCCACCAGGTTCTGGGTTTCCATGGAGAAGCCGCAGAGGACTTGCCCGGGGCGGCGGTGATTTCCCAGCCAGGCTAGGATGTCCTGGGTGCGCTTCATGGGAATGAAAAAACTGTCGTCCTGCTTTTTGATCTTGTGGTCGCTGCAGACTTCCGGGGTATAGTCCGCTACGGCGGCGGCTTTTATGATCAGATCCGCTTTCGGCGCGTGGGCTGTCACGGCTTCAAACATATCCTGGGCACTGGTGACGGGAATGACCCTTACAAAGGGGGGCGGGGTCAGGGCGGCAGGGCCGGAAATCAGAGTCACATCCCCGCCCCGGAGCATGGCCATTTTGGCCAGGGCATAGCCCATTTTTCCGGTGGAGTGGTTGGTCACATACCGAACGGGATCCAGTGCCTCCTGGGTGGGGCCGGCAGTTACCAGAACCTTCCTGCCCGCCAGATCCTTGGGAAGGGCGATTTCCCGGAGAATGTGCTCCAGAAGCAGCTCCGGCTCCGGCAGCTTTCCCTTGCCCACGGCGCCGCAGGCCAAACGGCCGCTGGCCGGTTCAATGACCTCCCAGTTGTACCGGCGCAGAAGGGCCAGATTGTCCTGGGTGACTTGATTTTCGTACATATGGGTATTCATAGCCGGAGCGATGAGCTTGGGACAGCGGCAGGCCAGCGCCGTGGTGGTAAGCATATCGTCCGCCAGACCATGGGCCAGCTTCGCGCAGATATTGGCGGTGGCCGGGGCGATGATCAGCAGATCCGTCCGCTCCGCCAGGGAGATATGCTCCACCTGATGGGAGAAGTTTCGGTCAAAGGTATCCACCATCACGCGCCGGCCGGTGAGCTGCTCAAAGGTCAGGGGTGTGATAAATTCTGTGGCGTTTTGGGTCATCACCACTTCCACGGCGGCATGCTGCTTTACCAGCAGCGAAGCCAGGGCAGCGGCCTTATAGGCGGCGATGCCGCCGGTTACGCCCAAAAGGACGGTTTTTCCCTTCAGCATAGTGGTTCCTCCTGTGTATTCAGTAAGAATAGTATACTCGTTTTTGGGGATGCTGTAAAGGCAAAGCGGGGAAATTTTCCGAGACGGGAAAGTTTTCCTTGTAATTCTCCCAGGCCGCTGTTATAATGTTGCCTGGAGCGAAAAGCTCTGAATTTGCGCTGTATCCTCCTCAGGAGGAACGGCAGCAGGAGGTAATACGTATGTCAACTCGTAAAATGGACACCCGGTATATGGCGCTGCTTGCCATGTTCTGCGGTGTTCTTTTGGTTATGGGCATGACGGGAATCGGATTTATTCCTCTGCCTGTGATCAAGGCCACAACGATGCACATCCCGGTGATCCTGGGAGCTGTTTTGCTGGGCCCGGGCGCGGGCGCGGTGCTGGGGGCGGTATTCGGCCTGTGCTCCATTTGGGTCAATACCACGTCGCCGGGGCTGCTGGCCTTTGCCTTTTCCCCGTTTATGTCCACGGAAGGGCTGGTCGGTGCGGCCAAAAGCCTTTGGATCGCCCTGGGGTGCCGGATTCTGCTGGGGGTGATTGCCGGTTATCTTTGGAGGATCCTGAAAAAATGGATTCGGAAGGACTATATCGCCCTTCCGGTCACGGCCGTGATCGCGACCCTCTGCCACACGGCGCTGGTCATGGGCAGCATTTATGTGCTCCTGGCGCAGCAGTACGCTGAGGCGAAAAATGTGGCCGTTACCGCTGTGTTTGGACTGGTGATGGGAACCGTGACCGCTTCCGGGATTCCGGAGGCCATCGCGGCGGCCATTCTGGTGACGGTGATCGGAAAATCCCTGCTGCACCTGATGGAGCGGATGAAAAAACGTTAAGGAGATCGATTATGCTGTTAGCCATCGATATCGGAAATACCAATTTGGTGATCGGATGTTTCCGGGAGAACACCCTGGTGTTCAAAGCCCGCATTGCCACCGACAAGGCCAGAACATCCGACCAGTACGGCGTGGAAATCAAAAACATGATGGAAGCATTCGGGGTGCAGATCCGGGATATTGACGACTGCATCATTTCCTCGGTGGTTCCGCCGGTATTTAACTCTGTGCGAACAGGCGTGCTGAAGATCATTGGCAAGCAGCCGATGGTGGTAGGGCCGGGACTGAAAACCGGTTTGAATATACAAATGGATGTGCCCTCTCAGGTGGGCAGCGACCGAATCGTGATTGCGGTGGCGGCGCTGGCGGAATACCAGGCCCCTTTGATCCTGATGGATTTGGGAACGGCTACCACCATCGAAGTGGTGGAGCCGGAGAACCGGTATATGGGCGGCGTGATCCTGCCGGGCGTGAAGATTTCTTTGGAAGCCCTTACCAACCGGGCGGCGCAGCTGCCGGGGATCAGCCTGGACAAGCCAAAGCATGTGATCGGGAAAAATACCGTGGACTGTATGCGAAACGGCATTATGTACGGCACGGCGGCCATGATCGATGGGCTGGTGGAGCGGATGGAAGAAGAGCTGGGACATCAGGCCACCCTGGTGGCCACCGGCGGCATGGCGCAGTTCATCGTCCCGCTGTGCAAGCGGAAAATCATTTTGGAAAAGGATTTGCTGCTGAAGGGACTGAACATCCTTTACCAGAAAAACAAACGATAAAAAGCATCCTGAACGGCGGAACCGTCGTTCAGGATGTTTTTTTGCGCCAACAGGGGAAATGCCGGCGGGGTCAATCTCTGGAATACCCGGGCAGCCGGGGGCATAGTCTGTTCCAGGAGTGATGCAAATGATATGCTCATGGAACGAGCTGCTGCTGATTCTGCCGCCCCGGCTCCGGGGGGAGGTGGACAGGCAGGGAAGAACCGGCGCCCAGGAGATTCGGCTGCGGATCAACGCGCCTCCGGAGGTGGTAACGGGGAACGGAAGCCTTTGGCTTTCGGGAAACTGCACCCCGGAGGAATTGCAATTTGTGGTCAACGCAGCCAGCCGTTACTCCCCCTGGGCAGCCCAAGGAGCGGCTGAGGGATATCTCACAGCCCCCGGAGGTCACCGCGTTGGGCTGTGCGGCCATGGCGTGATACAAAACGGGATGGTACAGGGGATCCGGGAGATTCAGTCGGTGTGCATTCGAGTGGCAAGAGATTTTCCGGGGATCGGGGAGCAGGCCGGGAGGCTTAACGGATCTGTTTTAATTATCGGTCCTCCGGGGTGGGGGAAGACCACTTTGCTGCGGGATCTGATCCGCCAGGTGGCGGAGCGGGCGCCGGTATCGGTGGTGGACGAGCGGGGAGAACTGTTTCCCGATGGCTTTTTCCGGGGGAAGCGGGTGGACGTGCTTACAGGATGCCCCAAATCCCAAGGGGTTCTGATGACCCTGCGCACCATGGCGCCTAAGTATATCGCGGTGGATGAGATTACCCGGGAGGAGGATTGCCGCGCGATGCTGCAGGCAGCAAACTGCGGCGTATATCTTTTGGCTGCCGCCCATGCCGGATCCCTGCGGGATCTTCACAGCCGCCCGGTCTATCGGATGCTGCTGGAAGGAAAGGTGTTTGAAACGGTACTGGTTTTACACCAAGACAAATCCTATACTATGGAAAGGATGGCATTATGAGCTATAAAGGAATCGGTGCGGTGCTGATCATTGCCGGCTGCGGCGGATTCGGCCTTTCTCTGGCTGCCGGGTGCAGGCGGGAGGAGGCGCTGCTTCGCCAGCTGATACGGGTGTTGCAGGCAATGCGCTGGGAGCTGCAATATCGGCTGACGCCTCTGCCGGAACTGTGCCGTCAGGCGGCCGGGGAATCCGGCGGGGTACTTCGGGAGGTGTTTTCCAGGCTTTCCCGGGAGCTGGATGCCCAAAATGTGCCGGAGGTATCCGCGTGCATGGCGGCGGTGCTGCGGGGCAGCGGAGATCTGCCGGCGAGCCTGAAAAAACTGCTGCGGCAGCTGGGTCGCTCCCTGGGGCGCTACGACTTAAACGGACAGCTCCAGGGACTGGCCGCAGTGGAAAGTGCCTGCCGGGAGCAGATGAAGGCGCTGAACCAAAATAAGGAGGTGCGCCTGCGCAGCTATCAGACCTTGGCGCTGTGCGCGGGAGCAGCGCTGGTTATTCTGCTTGTATGAATATGGATATCGATCTGATTTTTAAAATTGCCGCCATTGGAATCATTGTCTCCATTTTAAACCAGGTGCTGGCTCGCTCAGGCCGGGATGAGCAGGCTACCATGACCAGTCTGGCGGGGCTGGTGGTGGTACTGATGATACTGGCGCAGAAAATCGCGGATCTGTTTGACCTGGTAAAGACCCTGTTTGAGTTCTGATGGAGCTGTATTGGAAGGCCGCCGCGGCGGCGCTGCTGGCTGTGATCCTGGGGTCGGCGGTGGGAAAGCAGGAAAAGGACATCTCCATGCTGCTGGCGGTGGCGGTTTGCGGGATGGTGGGCTCTGTGGTTATTTCCTATCTGGAGCCGGTGCTGGATTTTCTCTGGGAGCTGGAGGATCTGGGCAGACTGGAAAGCGGGGTGCTGGGGATCCTGCTGAAGGCTCTGGGGATTGGGCTTGTGACCCATATTGCCGCGTGGATCTGCGCCGACGCGGGCAACGGGTCTCTGGGAGCGATGCTGCAAATGCTGGGTTCTGTGGCAATCTTATACTTATCCATCCCGATTTTTCGGGGATTTTTGACACTGATACAGGAGATCCTTGGCGCGCTATGAAACGACTGATATGGATATTGCTGCTACTGTTGATCTGCGCTCTTGCGCCCCAGGCTGCTGCAGCGGAGCTGGAGGCACCGCAGGTGCCCCAGTCCGGTGCCGGGGATATGCCTCAGCATACAGATTCCCTTTTCCAAGGCCTTTTGGAGCTGCTGCAAAGGGGATTGATGCAATTGCGCCCGGAACTGAAAGAGGCGGCCCGGGCAAGTCTTTCCCTGGCGGCTGTGGTGATGATGGTGGGCCTGCTGCGTACCTTTCCCGGAGGTATTCAGCGGATCGGGGATTTGGCGGGAGCGGCGGCTGTGGCCTGGGTGCTGCTGCGGGATACCAATTCCATGATCTCTTTGGGCGCGGAGACGGTGCGGGAATTGAGCGAATACGGCAAGCTCCTATGCCCGGTGATGACCGCGGCGCTGGCAGCCCAGGGAGGCACCACAGCTTCCGCTGCCCTTTATGCCGGAACAGCGGCCTTTGACGCCATCCTCAGCGGCTTGATCGCCGGGGCGCTGCTGCCCATGGTCTATGTTTTCCTGGCGCTGGCGGTGGCGAACAGCGCCCTGGGAGAGGACGCGCTGAAGACCATGCGGGATCTGATCAAAAACTTTGTCAGCTGGTGCCTGAAAATTTTGCTGACGGTGTTTACCACCTACATGGGGATCACCGGGGTTGTCAGCGGAAGCACCGATGCGGTAACACTGAAAGCCGCGAGAGTAACCATTTCCTCCGTGGTGCCGGTGGTGGGCGGAATTCTGTCGGATGCCTCCGAGGCGGTACTGGTCAGTGTGGGAGTGGCAAAGAGCGCGGCGGGGATCTACGGGATTCTGGCGGTATTGGCAGTGTTTTTGAACCCCTTTGTGACCATTGGCGTTCAGTACCTGACCCTGAAGATCACGGCAGGGATATGCGGGGTCTTTGGCGCGAAAAGCGTCACCGGACTGATTGAGGATTTCTCCAGTGCCATGGGGCTGATTCTGGCCATGACCGGTTCCGCCTGCCTGTTGGTGCTGATCAGCACCATATGCTTCCTGAAAGGAGTGGGTTGATGGCGGGATTGGGGCGTTATGTGCTTTCCGTTTCCACTGCCGCGCTGATCTGCGGGATTTTGACGGGCATGGCTGAAAACGGAGGGAAGAAGGAACTGTTCCGGCTTTTGGGAGGCGTCTTTCTGACAATTGTCATAATCCAGCCCTTGTCCCGGGTGGATCTGGATGCGCTGCTGGATCTTTCGTTTGCTTCCCGGGAGACGGATGCGGCTGTTCAGACGGGGGAAAAACTGGCGCGGGAAGCCATGGCGGATATCATAAAATCGGAAACGGAAGCATATATCTTGGACAAAGCTGCCGCGCTGAACGCATCTGTCACCGTGGAGGTGATCCTGGAAGAACGCGGGACGCCGATCCCGGTGGAGGCAGTGATCAGCGGTGAAGTTTCCCCCTATGCCCGGAGGCGGCTGGAGAACATATTACAGACCGAGCTGGGGATCGCAAAGGAGAATCAGCGATGGACTGGGTAAACCTCAAAAGAACCGGAAGGGATGCCCTGAAAAAGTACCGGTATGTACTGCTGGTGCTCTTGGCGGGATTGCTTCTCATCACGATGCCCCAGGGAGATACAGAACAGGCAGTTGAACAGACCCCAAAGGTAAGTACAGAACCCGCGGATCTTCAAACATCACTGGGAGAGATCCTCAGCCAAATATCCGGAGCGGGGAAGGTGGAGGTACTGCTGACCCAGGCAGCCGGGGAGAAAACGGTTTATCAAACGGATGAAGACCGTTCCCAGGGAGAAGCCAACGGCAGCATTCGCCGGGAGACGGTGGTTGTCACCAATTCCGATCGGGAGGAGACCGGCCTGATTCAGCGGATCGATCCGCCGGTATACCAGGGGGCGGTGGTGGTATGCCAAGGCGGGGACAGTCCCAAAGTAAAGCTGGCCATTGTGGAGGCGGTGGCCAGTGCCACCGGTCTCACTGCAGACAGGATCACTGTTTTGAAAATGAAATGAATGGGAGGCATTTTTATGAAAGTCTGGAAGAAAAACATGGTAGCTGCGGCAGTGCTGGTGACTGTTTGTGCAGGGATTTATGTAAACTGGTTCTATACGGAACAGAATGCAGCCGCCAGTCTGGAAGACACGCTGGATGCGGAAAAGGTGATGTCAGAGGACACCCTGGTTCTCAGCGAGGATATGGCGGCAATTTCGGCCGGAGAGGATGTGGATACCACTGCCAGTGATTACTTTTCGGCTGTGCGCCTGTCCCGCCAGCAGGCCCGGGACAATGCGGTAAATCTCCTGCAGGAAGCCATGTCTTATGAAGCCGCGGAAACCGGCGCCAAGGATGTGGAGTCTGCCATGGAGCTGGAGCAGATCGTCCAAACGGCTTTAAGCGAAGCCCAGATTGAAAGCCTGGTCATTGCCAAGGGCTATGCCGACTGTGTGGCCTATATGTCCGGGGAGGGCATTTCCGTGGCGGTAGCCTCTCCGGAAGGCGGTCTTCAGCAGGAAGATGTGGCGGTGATTGCGGATATCGTCATGACCCAATCGGAATACGGTTTGGAGGATATCCGGGTGGTAGAGGTACAGTAGCCGCTGCCCGGGACGCCTATTGGTCAGACCGTTTGAACCGCAAAGCCCATCGGTGAAAGCCGGTGGGCTTTGTACAGATGCAAAAGGAGATCAGACTGTACAGCAGCAGGATGCAGCTGGCGGCCAGCCAGATGCAGCAGATCACGAAGCAGATCCGGCCGGAAAGGGCATCCCGGGCACCGATTTGCGAAGGGGTAAGTTCATCCTTTGAAGCAGACAGCCGCGGGTTCCCTTTGGCAGGATCGGTGGACGGATCCCGGAAGGAAGTCTCGCCGGATACAGCCGGCGGGGAGGGATTCTCCTGAACGAGAAATTGACCCCCCAGGGCATAGGGGATGAAAACGAAAAGAGCAGCCAGCAGCAGGATCAAAAGAAGGGATCCTGCCCTTTTTGCTTTTTTCAGCACCCGGAAAAGCAGCGCAGCCGCCGGGATCAGGATGATACAGTACAGGCCGGAAAAAGGAAAGATACCCTGCATATGTGCTCCTCCTTATGGGGTAGTGTCTCTCTGACAGGCACGGAATTCCCGAAATCGGTGGGGTGGATGTCATTGCCCGATTGCTTCCGCCGGGAAGGGTCGTTACAGAGAGGTTTAATACATTAAATCTCATACATAAGTTTAACATATTAAACCTTATGTGTCAACAAAAAGTTTGACAAAACGCGCAAAAACCCCCGGCTCCTGGGAGCCGGGGGAGGAGTCATTACAGCTGGGACAGGGCTGCCCGGATGCGGGATTCGGTGCGTTCCTTGCCCAGGATCTGCATCACGGTGTACAGATCCGGGGAGTTGGTCTGGCCGGTGACGGCCAGCCGCAGGAAGGTGGATACATCCGCCACGGTTCCGGGGAAGGCGGCGGGGTCTGCCTTATAGGCCTTCATGTCGGTGGTGAAGCCGATGTCCTGGGTAATCTTCTTCACCTTCTCAAACCAGGTGGAGGCGTCGTCGGAAAGATCAAAGGTTTCCAGGAAACGGTTCAGAACATCCGCAATAACAGACTGATCAAAGGCGGGATCGAACCGGGGCGCCTGCAGGTATTCCTCGTAGAAGAATCCCATATAGGCTTTGGCGTCCTTCCAGACAGCCAGATCCTTCCGGGGCTTTTTGCCGCCCCGGCCGATGGCCAGGATCCGTTTGGCATAGTCCGGGTCGGCGGCGAGCTTAGCCCCAAAGTCCGGATCGAATTCCGCTGCCCACTGAGACAGGAGGGTATAGACTTTTTCCGCGTCCATTTTGGCAATGACGTTCTTGGATACATCCGTGAGCTTGGCGTAGTCAAACAGGGAGCCGGCGGGATTGAGCTTTTTGGGGCTGAACTTGAAAGCGGAGGCAGGCAGATCGGCATTGGCTCGCCGCCAGTCTTCAAAGTTGGAGTTGAGCAGCGTCATGATATACTCATACACCGCTTCCACCGGGAACCCCTCAGACTTGTAATAGGTCAGCGCCAGCTCCGGATCCTTCCGCTTGCTGAGCTTGCGCTTGGAGGTGCCGTCCATCTTCATCAGCGGTCCGATGTGGACATACTTGGGCAGTTTGAAGCCCAGAGCCTTGAACAGCTGAATATGGAAGGGCAGGGTAGCCAGCCACTCATCGCCCCGCACCACGTGGGTGGTGCGCATCAGATGATCGTCTACCGCGTGGGCGAAGTGATAGGTAGGAATGCCGTCGGATTTGAGCAGCACGTGATCCATGTCATTTTCCGTGATGGTCAGCTTGCCCTTTACCAGATCATCAAATTTAAACTGGTTTTCGATGCTCCCGGTGGAGCGGAACCGCAGAACCCAGGGGCTGCCGGCATCCAGCTGCGCGCGGACGTCTTCCAGAGAACGATCCCGCCACAGGGCATACTTGCCGTAATAGCCGGTGGTTTCCTTATTGGCCTCCTGCTGCGCCCGCATGGCGGCCAGCTCCTCCTCCGTGCAGAAGCAGGGGTAGGCCTGACCTTCCGACACCAGCTTTTTGGCATAGACATGATAGATTCCGGCGCGCTGGCGCTGACGGTAGGGACCGTACATACCATTGTCGCCGTCTATGGCGGCACCCTCGTCAAACTGGATGCCGTAGTGCTTCAGCGTATCGATGAGAACCTCCACCGCGCCGGGAACCTCCCGCTTGGCGTCGGTATCTTCCACCCGGAGGAAGAGAATGCCTCCGCTCTGATGGGCCATGCGTTCTGCGGTAAGCCCCTGTACCAGATTGCCCAGGTGGACAAAGCCGGTGGGAGAGGGAGCCATCCGGGTGACGACGGCTCCTTCCGGGAGGGCTCTTGGGGGGAAGCGGGCTTCCAGATCCTCGGGTGTGTCCGTCACCTGGGGAAACAGCAGCTGCGCAAGTGCTTGATGATCCATAAAATCTACCTCGTATTCACAGTTTTCTGGTTGCAGTATACCACAGACACCGGCTGAAATCAATTCTTCCTGTCATTTTTCCCGTACATCGGGAATATTTTGTTTTTTTACTTGACATTTGGGAATATATGTGTAAAATAAGTATGAAAACTGCATATGAGCCTTATCAAGAGCGGTGGAGGGAACGGCCCGATGAAACCCGGCAACCTGTCCGAAAGGGCAAGGTGCCAAATCCGGCGGCAAACGAAAGATGAGGATTCGATTTTTTTCGCACATCGGATCCTTCGGTGTGCGGTTTTTATTTCAAAAAACGAAAGGGAATTAAAAAATGGAAAAAAGACTGTTTACCTCTGAATGCGTGACCAACGGCCATCCCGACAAAGTGGCAGATTCCATCTCCGACGCCATTTTGGATGCCTGCCTGCAGCAGGATTCCCTGTCCCGGGTGGCCTGCGAAACCATGGTCACTACAAATTTCTGCCTGATCTGCGGTGAGATCACCACCAAGGCGCAGGTGGATTATCAGGCAGTTGCCCGGGAGACCATCCGCAGCATCGGCTATATCTACCCTGAGAACGAATTTGACGCGGATTCGGTAGAGATCCAGTGCCGGATTCATACCCAGTCCGCAGACATTGCCCTGGGCACCAATGAGGAAGTGTGCGGCGCCGGAGACCAGGGAATGATGTTCGGCGGCGCCTGCACCCAGACCCCGGAGCTGATGCCGCTGCCCGCCGCGCTGTCCCGGGCGCTGTGCAGACGCATGACCCAGTGTGTTCAGTCCACGGATCTTCTGCGGCCGGACGGAAAGGCGCAGGTGACGGTGGAGTATGATGAAAGCGGAGCGGTTGTGGGCATTGATACCGTGGTGGTATCGATTATGCACAGCCCGGATTTTGAAATGAGCCAGCTGCGCCGGTATATCCGGGAGGGCGTGATCGCTCCGGTGCTGAAGGATTATGGGTTTGATATCGGCCAGGTGGCGCATATTCATATCAATCCCACAGGCAATTTTGTTATCGGCGGCCCCAATGGGGATACCGGTCTTACCGGCCGAAAGATCATTGTGGATACCTACGGCGGCTATTTCTCCCACGGCGGCGGCGCCTTCTCCGGGAAGGACCCCACCAAGGTGGATCGCAGCGCAACCTATATGGCGCGCTACATGGCAAAGAACCTGGTGGCGGCCGGTCTTGCCACCCAGGTGCAGGTTCAGCTGGCCTATGCCATCGGTGTTGCGGAGCCGGTTTCTCTGCGGGTGGACAGCTTCGGCACCGGCCTGATCAGCGATGAGCAGATGACTGCCTTACTGCGAAAAACCTGCGATCTGACCCCTGCGGGGATCATAAAAAAGCTGGATCTGCGCCGTCCCATCTATACCGCCACTGCCAGGGAAGGGCATTTCGGATTGCCGGACCGTCCCTGGGAGCGGACGGATCTGGCGGAGGAATTCCGCAAGGCGCTTTCTGCGGACGGTGTGTAATGGAATGTGAAGAACCCGGGATGTACCGCAACAGGGTACATCCCGGGTTCTTGTTGTCTCCAATAACGCACAGGGAACAATGGAAACAGTCGGTTCAGAAGAGACGATTTCGGAACGTTCCGCTGCTTACAGCTTATTTGGCAGATGTCAAATAGGATTTTAAATACTGAATCGCTTCCCGATAGCCTTCCAAGCCATGGCCTTTGATGGTCTTGATGCAGGCCATTCCGGCATAGGAGATTTGCCGAAACGGCTCCCGGGAATCCACATCAGAGATATGAACCTCCACAGCTGGGACAGACACAGCTTTCAAAGCGTCCAGGATGGCGACAGAGGTATGGGTGTAGGCGGCGGGATTGATGACGATGCCGTCTGCGGTTCCGTAAGCCCACTGGATCTTGTCCACCAGGTCGCCTTCGTGGTTGGACTGGTACTGGATTACCTCCAACCCCTCCTCCCGGGCGGTATCCTCCAGCAGCCGGAGCAGATCCGAGAAGGTTCCGGTTCCGTAGATTCCCGGCTCCCGGATCCCCAGCATATTCAGGTTCGGTCCGTTGATTACCAGTATTTTCATTCCACATCCTCCATATTTCTTGATGTGTGCGGAACAACGCAGAAGTCCCTGCGAGCCAAGGCGTTCCGCTTGTTTTTTGCGTGATTCGGGAGCAAAGGCTTTGCTTGCTTCAGAGGAAAAACCGTTCCGCCGGATCCGCCGGGGCGGGAGCTTCAAGGCAGGCTAAAATCGCTTTGACCGTATCCTCCGGGGTGCCGTTGTTATCGATCACATAATCGGAAAAGGACTGATACCACGGCTTCCGCTGGGCGTATATCCGGGTCAGGGGAATGGACTCAGATAAGGGACGCCCCTGGGTGGGCAGCAGAGAAAGATCCCGTGTCAGCCAGAAAATCCTGCCGTTCTGGTGGAGCAGCGGATAATTTTCCGGGCGGGTGACACAGCCGCCTCCGGTGGCAATGATCAGCCCGGAGGATTTCCCCAGCCGCGCCAGCACCTGGGTCTCCCAACGGCGGAAGCCGGTTTCTCCTTCCAGGGCGAAAATCCGGGGGATGGGCATGCCGGCCGATTCCGCAATCTGCTGATCCGCGTCTACCACCGGCGCATCCAGAGCCTGTCCTAAAAGAGCGGCAATGGTTGACTTTCCGCAGCCGGGCATACCGATGAGGATGATATTTTCCATATGGGCGGAGAGCTTGCGGTGAATGGCGGCAATGACGTCCTCATCCATGGTCTGCCCGGTGAAATACTCCGCCGATTCCTTGGCCTGCGCCACCAGCATCCAAAGCCCGTTGGCGTTCGGCAGTCCCAGCTGTTCCGCATCCAGAAGCAGCTGGGTTCGGGAGGGATTGTAGATCACGTCCAGCACCCCTTCCAGATGGGGGAAGTCCTTCAGATCCACAGGGGCTGCTCCGGTATTGGGGTACATCCCCACCGGAGTGGTGTTGACGATCACTGCCGCGTCCCGGTGCAGGTGCAGGTTTTGGTAATTGTTTTTTCCGGAGCGGGAAATGACAATTGCCTGGGCGCCCAGATCCTCCAGCGACTTCACAGCCGTTCCGGAGGTGCCGCCGCTGCCCAGAACCAGCACCTTTTTTCCGGACACTTCCATGCCGCTGTGCCGCACCAGAGAGGTAAACCCGTAATAATCCGTATTATGGCCGAAGAGCGTTCCGTCCGGCCTCCGAACAATGGTGTTGACAGCGTTCATTTTTTGGGCGGTGGGGGACAGCGCGTCCAGGAACGGGATCACATCCCTTTTGTAAGGGATGGTCACATTGAGGCCGGTAAAGTCTCCGTGCTTCAGAAAGGCTTCCAGTTCCTCCGGCTCTTTTTCATAGAGCGCATAGGAATAGGCTCCCAGATCCCTGTGGATCCGGGGAGAATAGCTGTGACCCAGCTTTCGTCCCAGCAATCCGCACCGCATCAAACCACCTCAGTATAGCTGCCCAGATATTTGAATTCCTCGCACAGCTCGTCCAGCTCACACATCAGCTGTACAAACTCTTCGGAGTAAATGGAGGTTTCCAAATCGAAATAGAACATGAACTCAAACTCCCGGTCGGGGATGGGACGGGATTCCAGCTTGGTCACGTTGATGCCCAGGGTGTACAGCCGCGCCAGCACTTTATACAGAGAGCCGGGACGGTGGCTGAGGATCATCATGATGCTGGTCTTGTCGGAACCGGGGTAAATCTCCAGGTTTTTGCTGATACAAATGAATCGGGTGCGGTTGTTGCCCTTATCCTGGACGGAGGCGGCCAGGCATTCCAGGCCGTACAGCTCGGCGCAGGAGCGGCTGCTGAGGGCTGCCACATCCCGGCGCCCGGATTTGGCCACCATTTCCGCGGCAATGGCGGTATTTCCCGCGGGGATCACATTGACGCCCTGAAGCTGCGCCAGGAAATCGCCGCACTGGCTGATGGCCTGCTCGTGAGAGTAGATCTCCTTAATATCCGAAAGGGCAGTACCGGGGTTCACCAGCAGATTGTGATCCACCTTCAAACGGAAGGTGCGGACAATGGAAAAATTATGGTGGATCATCAGGTCGTAGACCTTCTTTACGGAACCGGCGGTGGAGTTTTCAATGGGCAGGATGCCGTACTGACACATCCCCTGCTCAATGGCGGAAAATACCGCCTCGAAGTTTTTGAAATAGAGGATAAAGGGATCCTTGAAGATCTTCTCACAGGCAATTTGCGAATAGGCGCCCTCCACCCCCTGGCAGGCTACCATAGGCGCCTGGGGGAACAGATTGGGCGTATTCTCAATGGCTTGGGTAATCTGCCGGTACAGAGGGCTGATGGCTCCGTTACGCTTGCTCTGGTAGCTGCGGCTCAGCTCAAACAGCATGGAATACAGCACCCGGGTATAGTTGGCCATCTCCGGCCCTGCTTTTTTTGCCACATCCTGGAGCTTATCCCGCTCCCGGGCAGGGTGTAATATGGGCAGCTGATGGGCTTTTTTGTAGTCGGCAATCCGGGCGGCTACGTCCATTCGCGCGTCAAACAGCTGCACAAGCTGATCGTCGATTCTGTCCATTTCCTGGCGCAGTTCATTCAGATCCATGGTTCTTCCTCCTGTCTGTCTGGGTATTGCCCAGTATCATATCAAAAATCGCAATGGCCGCGGCGGCTTCCACTACCGGTACGGCTCTGGGGACAATGCAGGGGTCATGACGCCCCCGGACGGTCAGGGACTTCGGCGCCTGCCGGCTGAGACTGACGCTTTGCTGGGATCTGGCAATGGAGGGGGTTGGTTTGACGGACACCCGCAACAGCACCGGCATTCCGTTGGTGATCCCTCCCAGAATCCCGCCGGCGCAGTTGGTTTCCGTGCGGATCTGCCCGTTTTTCAGAATAAAGGGGTCATTGCACTGGCTGCCCCGCATGCGGGCCGCCTGAGATCCGGCGCCGAATTCCACGGCCTTTACCGCCGGGATGCCGTAGACAATGGACGCAATGCGGCTTTCCACTCCGCCGAACATCGGCTCGCCCAAACCGGCCGGAAGTCCGGTAACGGCGCACTGGATAGCGCCGCCCAGGCTGTCCCCGTGGGCTTTGACCAGGGCGATCTGCTCCTGCATGGCCTTCCCGGCCTGGGGAGAAAGGGTGGGGAAGGCGCTGTCAACGGCATCCAGCTGCGGATCCAGGGGATCAAAGTCTTCGTCCTGAACGGTGCCGATGCCGGCGATATGGGCGCCGATTCGGATTCCCTTCAGCGCCAGCCACTGCTTGCACAGACCTCCGGCAATGCACAGGGGGGCTGTCAGACGGCCGGAAAAGTGCCCGCCGCCTGCCGCGTCCTGAAAACCGCCGTATTTGATCTGAGCGGTATAGTCCGCATGGCCGGGACGGGGGCAGTCGCGAAGCTCCGAATAGTCCCGGGAGCGGGTATTGCAGTTTCGGATCACCGCGGCAATGGGCGCGCCGCAGGTAAAGCCGTCCAATATTCCCGAGAGGAATTCCGGACGATCCTCCTCCTTCCGGGGGGTGGACCAATCGCCCTGCCCGGGAGCACGGCGGTTCAGAAACACTTGCAGAGCATCCGCATCCACAGGCAGCCCCGCGGGGATCCCGTCCAAGGTCATACCGATGGCTGCTCCGTGGGACTGCCCGAAAATGGACAGCTTCAGATGTTCACCGTAGGTACTGCTCATATTTGCCTCCTAACCGGCAGTATTCCTGCCAAAACTGGGGATAGGACTTTTCCGTGCACTGGGCGCCTGTAATTGTCACCGGCTCCGGGCAGACGGTAGCGGCGATGGCGGCGGACATGGCAATGCGATGATCGTTGGCACTGTCAACGGTTCCGCCCCGGAGCGCGGCGGGAAATACGGTGAGGCTGTTTTCATCCGCCACCGCGCTGCCGCCCAGAGCCTGGAGCATGGCCATGACGGAAGCGACCCGGTCGGATTCTTTCAGACGAAGGCGGCGAATCTGGGTAAAGACCGCACCGTGCCTGCAGGCGGCGGCTACCGCTAAAATGGGAACCAGATCGGGAATGTCTCCGGCGGCAATGACTGCGGGGCGCTCCAGGGCGGGCAGCAGATCCAGAATCGCCCGGTCTCCCTGAAGGGAGTCCCGGCGGAGGTTTTCTACCCTTACGGGATTTCCCAGCGCCTTGGCTGTTAGAAAGAAGGCGGCGTTGCTCCAATCTCCCTCCACCAGAATCTCCCCGGGGGAACGAAAGACACCGGGGCAGACCCGAAGATTGTCCGTGTGCCGGCCGAAGGCCTTCATCACGTCCTGGGTCATGGAAATATAGGGTCGGGATTCCACATTACCGATGAGCCGGATGTGGCTTTCCTCCGGAAGCAGCGCCAAAGCCAGAAGCAGGCCGGTGATAAACTGACTGGAGATGCTTCCGTCCAGGGTATACTCGCCCGGCCGCAGCCGTCCCTGACACCGGAGGGTATTTGCTGTGGGGCGGGACAGGGCGCAGCCCATCCGCTCCATCTCCTCCCACAGGGGGGATAAGGGCCGCTGGGGAAGCCTGCCCTCCATGTGGAAAACGCCGTCCACACCCAGGGCGCCCAGGATAGGCAGGAGAAACCGCAGGGTGGAGCCGCTGTCCCGACAGGGAAGTTCTGCCGCAGCCGGGAGCCGCTGTACGGGACAGACCCGGTATCCCTGCGCCGTCCGGGCAATTTGCGCGCCCAGGGCTTGCAGGCAGGCGGCGGTAGCGTCCATATCCCGGTTGGTCTGGGGACAGATCAAATCTGTGGGCGCGTCGGCAAAGGCGGCGCAGATAAGCAGACGATGCGCCTGGGATTTGGATGGGATGGCGCGGACGGTTCCGGCGAGCTTGCCGGGGGTGATGGTAATGTCCATATCAAAGACCTTCCTGGATCCAGGATTGTACCTGCTCCACAGGTGTGGGCAGGATGGCACAGCAGCCAATGCGCCGGGGAACAATCAGATTCACCGTGCCGCCGGAGCGCTTTTTGTCTGAAAGCGCATAGGAATACAACGTTTCCGCCGGGTATTTCGTATCAATGGGGAGGCCAAACCGGGTCAGAAGATCCAGAATCCGGGCGCCGTCGGACGCAGGGCAGATGCCGCGCTTCATAGCGGCCCGGGTGATCATGGCAATCCCGGCGGCAACAGCCATGCCGTGGGAGACGGAGAAACTGCTGGCGGCTTCGATGCCGTGGCCGATGGTGTGCCCCAGGTTCAGCTTCATCCGGGCGCCGGTATCAAACTCATCTTCCATTACCACATTCCGCTTCAGCTCTACGCACCGGGCGATCACCTGCTCCAAATCAAAGGAGGCGCCGGTTTTTTCCAAAAGGGAGAAAAGCTGCGGATCATAGAGAATGCCGTATTTGATCACCTCTCCGCAGCCGTCCAGAAAGACCTGGGGAGGCAGGGTGGCGAGGGTATCGGTATCGCACAGCACCAAGGAAGGCTGGTAAAAGGCGCCTGCCAGATTCTTGCCTGCCGGCAGATCAATGGCAGTCTTTCCGCCTACGGAGGAGTCCACCGCTGCCAGCAGTGTGGTGGGAATCTGGATCAGCCGGATTCCCCGAAGGTAGCAGGCGGCGGCAAAGCCGGAAAGATCCCCGGTGACGCCCCCTCCCAGGGCGACGACCAGATCCCGGCGGGTCAGCCTGTTTTCCGCCAAATGGTTTAAAAGCTCCAAAAAGACGCTGCCGTTTTTGCTGGATTCTCCGGCAGGAAAGGTGTAATGGATCACCGAAAAGCCTGCCTGCTCCAAGCTGCGGCGTGCGGCCGCTCCATACAGGGGAAAGACCCGGCTGTCGCTGACGATACACACCGTTTCCCCGCCGGTAAGGGCGGCGGCAGCCTCCCCCAGGCCGGACAAAAGACCCGGACCGATGTGAACGGCGTATTCTTTTGAGGCATTGACCACAACGGTTTTCATCCGTCCACCTCCTCTTTGCGCTTCTTGCCTTCTTCCAGCAGTGCGGTAAGGGCGGGTTCGTCTCCTTCGGCAATGGCACTGCGGTAGGCGCTGAGACTTTGTATGTATTGATCCAGCTCGAACAGTACGTTTTCTTTGTTTTCCAGGAACAGCTCTGCCCACATCCGGGAATTCAGCCAGGCCACCCGGGTCAGATCCTTGTAGCTGCCTGCGGAGAAGCCTTTGTGGGTACGGGCGGTGGGGGACTTGATAAAGGCATTGCTGAGAATATGGGGCACCTGAGAGGTAAAGGCGATCATTTTGTCGTGATTTTCCGCGGTGGTAACAGAGAAGGAGCCAAAATGACAGGGCTTCAGTGCTTCCTTCACCCGATCCAGCAGATAGATATCGTCGAACACCGGGGGAACCAAAATCATAGGCGCGCCCTCAAACAGATCCGCCCGGCTGTATTTGAATCCGGAGAACTGGGAGCCGGCCATGGGATGTCCTCCCACAAAGGTAAACCCATAGCGCTGAGCCAGAGGGAAGCACCGGCTGCAGATCTTCTTTTTGATGCCGCAGCAGTCCAGAACCAGAGCTGTTTTGGAGATGCTCCCGGCGTGCGCCTCCAGCCAGGAGGCGCTGCCATCGGGGTAGATGGCCAGCAGGATCAACGCACACCGGGAGATCAGGGAATCTTCCAGCCTTCCGTGAACGGCTCCGGCCAGAATGGCGAAGCTGAGCATATTTTCGTCCTTTTCCGCGGCGTAGACGGTGTGCCCGGCCAGGGCATAGGCTCTGGCCAGGGAACCGCCGATGAGCCCCAGACCCAGGATGCCTACATTCATACGATTGCCTCCCGGATTTTCCGCACCTTATGACATACCTCGTCAAATTGGTGAGGCGTCAGGGACTGGGCGCCGTCGCACAGGGCGCAGGCGGGGTTGTTGTGCACCTCGATCATAATGCCGTCGGCACCGGCGGCGGTGGCGGCGTAGGCCATAGGCGCAACCAGATCTGCCTTGCCGGTGGCATGGCTGGGATCCACCACCACAGGAAGATGGGTCAGCTTATGCAGCACCGAAACCGCGGACAGATCCAGGGTGTTCCGGGTGGCGGTTTCAAAGGTACGGATACCCCGCTCGCAGAGGATCACCTGCTCATTGCCTTCGCTCATGATGTACTCGGCGCTCATCAAAAGCTCCTGCAGAGTGTTGGCCAGTCCCCGCTTCAGCAGAATGGGCTTTTGGGTCTTCCCCAGTTCCTTCAAAAGATCGAAGTTCTGCATATTTCTGGCGCCCACCTGGATGATATCCACATCCGCGAACATATCCAGGGCGGTAATGTTCATGATCTCCGTGACAATGGGAAGACCGGTGGCCTTCTTGGCTTCCAGCAGCAGGCGGATCCCTTCTCCGTTCATGCCCTGAAAGGCGTAGGGGGAGGTACGGGGCTTAAAGGCGCCGCCCCGGAGGATGTTGGCGCCGGATTCCTTTACCGCGCGGGCAACGGCGATGATCTGCTCCTCGGACTCCACGGAACAGGGACCTGCGATCATGGCAAAATATCCGCCGCCGATGCGCACGTCTCCGGCCTGGACGATGGTATCCTTTGGATGGAACTTCCGGTTTGCCTGCTTATACGGCTCCGAAACCCGCTTGACCGATTCTACCATGTCCAGGCTTTTCAGCAGATCCATATCTACCCGGCTGGTATCGCCGATGAGCCCCAGGACCGTGACTTCCGTACCCTTGGAGATGTGAACGTCCAAATTCATATGCTTGAGCCAATCGACCAGATGCTGCATCTGCGCGGGGGTGGTACCAGGCTTGAGGATTGCAATCATAATAAACACTCCTAACAAAAAATAGGCGCCGCACGGGCAATTCGTGCGGCGCCTGAAAAAACGGTTTTGCAGTCTCGAACATTTTACTGCAGCACAAATTGCTATTACTTTTTCCGGGGAAAAAAGTAATAGTAGCTAAAGAAAAAGCTGGCTGCAGTGCTGGTGTACATCATAGCGGAAACCTCTCTGTCCGGGAACTGTAGACAAGTATACCACGAGCGGCGGATGATTGCAAGAGGGAAATGAAAGGAATTGGAAAAAATTCTGAAGGAACCTGTGATGAAACCGGCAGGCGGGGATGGGAAAAGGATCCGGCATTCAGACCCGGACGATTGCTTCAGAGGCGCCTGGATTTCCAGGCTTACCCAGCTGCGAAACGGAAATGTACCCACTTTATTGGACCGATTGTGTGATAGAATACGTTCAGCCAAAGGAGGGATGGAAATGGATTATATCAAGGAATTGAAGCCGCAGCAGGCCGAGGCGGCCACCACCACAGAAGGCTGCATACGGGTGGTGGCAGGAGCAGGCTCCGGAAAAACCAGAACCCTGACCGCCCGGTATCTGTATCTGGTGGATCAGCTGGGGATCTCCACCGCCAATATTCTGTGCGTCACCTTTACCAATAAGGCAGCGGCCGAAATGAAAAAGCGCATTCGGCGCCGGCTTCCGGATCAGGATCTGGGACGGATTACCACCTTCCACGGGTTTTGCGTGGGACTGCTGAAAGAGGATTGCCATGTGGTGCAGTATCCCTCCACCTTTATTGTCCTGGACGAAGAGGATAAGGAATCCATTCTCCGGGCCGTGTTCGCGGATCTGGGGATTACCGCCCGGGAGATGACCGTGAAAGAAGCGGTGGATCACATCGGATGGCGAAAAGGGGGACGGGGGTATGTGAAGACCCTCATCGGCAGTCCTGAAAAGCTGCGGCAGCTGTCGGAGGAAGCGGGGACGTTAAAGGATAAGGTGATGTACCGGTATTTCTACGAGCAGCGGAAATGTTATGGATTGGACTTTGACGATCTGATCTACTTTACGCTGTACATTTTGCAGCAGGACGCGCCAACCAGGGAAAAGTGGCAAAGACGCCTGGAGTATGTAATGGTGGACGAATTTCAGGACATTGACAAGGATCAGTATGCGCTGGCGGATATTCTCGCCGGCTATCATAAAAACCTGTTCGTGGTGGGGGATCCGGATCAGACCATCTATACCTGGCGGGGAGCGGATGTGAAGTTTATTATGGAATTTGACAGCCGTCACGAACAGGTGAAGACCATCTGCTTGAATACCAACTACCGTTCGGTGCCCCAGATTCTTGCGGCCTCCAACGCGCTGATTGACAAGAACCGGGAGCGGCTGAAAAAGCAGCTTACGGCGATCCGCCCGGATGGCAGGAAGCCCCTGTACTTCCATGGCAAAACAGGGCAGCTGGAAGCGGACTGGATCACCGCCAATATGCGCGCCCTGCATGAGGGCGGGATGGCCTACAGTGCCATGGCGGTGCTGTATCGGGCGCATTACGTGTCCCGGACGGTGGAGGAATCCCTGATCCGCAATCGGATCCCCTATGTGCTCTACTCGGGCGTGGAGTTTTACAAGCGTAAGGAGATCAAGGATGTTCTGTGCTATCTGCGGATGATCTATTCCGGAGACGACATCAGTTTTCTGCGCACGGTCAACGAACCCCGCCGGGGAATCGGACGAACCCGGATCTCGGCATTAAAAGAATATGCCCAGATAAACGGATGCAGCTTGTATGAATCCCTGATGGCAAATCTGGAAACGGAGCTGTTCCGCCGCAGCCGCGCCCGGGAATATGTGCGGATGATTGAAAAGTACCGAGCCATTTTCGATGGCATGGATCTGACAGACCTGCTGACGGGGATCCTCAGCGAAAGCGGCTACGAGGATATGCTTCGATCCAGCGGGGAGGAGGAGCGGCTGGATAATTTGGCGGAGCTGAAACAGGCCGTCTATGACTTTTCCCGGAAAGCGGGGGAGGAAGTCAGCCTTGGGAATTACCTGGATCACGCGGCGTTGTTTACCAATATGGATCAAACGGAAAAGACACAGGCGGTGAAGCTGATGACGGTTCACGCCGCCAAAGGGCTGGAATTCCCGGTGGTATTTCTGTGCGGCTTGTCCGAGGGGATCTTTCCGGGAAAGCGGGCAAACACCCGGGAAAAGCTGGAAGAGGAGCGGCGGCTGTGCTATGTGGCGTTTACCCGTGCCCGGGATCGGCTGTTTTTGTCTGACGCGGCGGGAAGCCACTATGACGGATCCTTCCGCTATCCCAGCCGGTTCTTGTTCAACGCGGAGAAAGAGAACGTGGAATACGTCCTTCCGCTGGATCCGGAGTTGGAAGAGAGAACCCTGGAGCAGGTTTCCCGGACGGAAGAAAGCGGATTGCCCCACAGAGCGGAACATGCGCTGATCGGCAAGCGGGTGGCGCATCCGGTATTCGGAGAAGGGAGCGTGATTGGAATCCCCAGGGATCAGGAGGGGGTCATTGTTCAATTTGACTCCATGGCGACGCCCAGAACCTTCGGCCCCGGTGCGAAGCTGACCGGTCTGTAAACAAGGAAGATTGGACAGCGCCGGCCTGGAAAGGGCGTTATTTTGGAAAGACATGAAAAAGGCACCCAATTTTCGATGCACGAAAACCGGGTGCCTTTTAAAGTGAAATACTTTCCTCAGGAAACAGTATGCGTTGGCACGGATTGTCAGCGGTTATGACAGAACCCGTCAGTCATCCTGAAAAGCCGAACTTGTTGCCTCGTAAAAGTCAAGCTCGCCCCGCAGCTGATATCGCTGCAGCGTATGCTGATTCATCATCCGAAGGACGCGGTTGGTACTGGCAAGCTCTTCCAGGGTGATGCCCAGGCGGCGGCAAAGCCAATGGGTATAGCGCTTATCATACTCCAGATGATTCCGGTAGATTTCCAGTCCCTTTTCCGTGGGGTAGAGCTGACTGAAGCGGCTGTCCTGGGAATCTTCTTTCTGGATAATCAGCCCCTTTTGCTTCAGCTTCTGAACCACGGCGGAAGTGGCGCCCTTGGTGCGAAACATCTGCTCGCTGAGCTGGGTTTGGTTGATGCCTTCGTTCTGGGCAATTGCCTTCAGGGTATATACTTCGTTGGGGTAGAGAAGAGTATCGCTGCCGTAATATCTCGGCTTATTTTCCATGGAGCGCATGTGCCGGCCACGGATGTACAGGTTATCAACAAAGTCCACCAGTTCTGTCTCCCAAATCTCTTGTTCAGTCATGCTGCTCCCCCTTGATAGGCTCGTTAACGAACCGGCCGGCCCGGATTTGCCTGCGCCATCCGGTGCTGCACAAATTGGTTGAGAGCCTGAATATCTGTTGAAAGTGAATCATCATTTGTCCGCCCGGAAAAAGCCGTTGGAGCATCCTCCCGCCGCCGGCAGGGGGATGGGGTACAGCCGCCAAAAAAAGTGATGATCTTGGTATCTGCCGAATCAGCCGCGCTTCGCGGCATATTCTCCGCCGGTCGGGACAGACCCTTGGATTTCCCCGCAAAGACGAAGATCCCGGGAAGCTCTGATGAAATCGGCAAGGGCTGAGGACGAGAGATGACGATTGAATCAGAGGTTCTAAGCACCAAACCTGCGCAAAGCGCGTTCGCCAGGGCTTATGGCGTAGTTCAGCGTACACTACCTTCTATTATACGTTCGGAGGGAACAAAAGTCAATGACAATCCGAAACCGGGGAATCAGTACTTGCTTAGGTCAAAACCCTTGAATAAATATCGATATTGGCCTTTGGAGAATTCTCCGTACTCAATGGCCTCTGTGGGACACCGGTTCAGGCAGGCCATGCAGATATAGCAGTCTTCCTTTACCCAAACAGGCTTTCCCTCCCGCATCTGGATCGCGTCTGCGGGGCAGACCTTCGCGCATACACCGCAGGAGATGCACTTGTCGGCGGTCACATGGTAGGGCGTGGTTTTGAAGTAGGGGGCCTCCAAAAACTTGACGCCCCGTTCCCAGGTGTGCGCCTCCGGGGTTGGACCATAGTAGATGTCGAAGCCTGTCTCCCGGTTTTTTACCTTTTCCGCCACCTGTTCAAAGCGGGGGATTGCGGCTTTGAGCTTTTCCATGGCGGTCTCCCGGGTCTCCACAATTTTGTCGAACACAGGCATATTGTCGGGCATTTTGATGCCGAAGCCGCCGTCCAGATGGCAGGCGGTCTGGGAGAAGTGTTCCAGGGTGCATCCGGCGGCATTGCTGAAGGTGGGAATTGCGTAGGTATAGGCCTTACCGCAGGAGACTTTTTTCGCGAAGTCCAGCATCACGGCGGGAGCCACATAGGCGTAGATCGGGAAGACGAAGCCAACGGAGTCCTGCTCCGAGAACGTATAGGCTTCCGGATCCGCGCCGATGATGTTTACGGCCTGATCGCCCAGACGCTGGGCAAGCAGACGGGCAATCCCGGCGGAATTGCCGGTTCCAGAAAAGTAAAAAATCATAGAATCATCCTTACACTGTTAATATCGTTCGGTTCCGAAGCGCTGCCTGTATTCCTTCTTGGAAAGATGATCGGCGCATACGATCGTCACCACGGCCAGCGCGAACAGACCGGCACAGATCACCCACAGCAGCCGATAGTTTCCAAAGATGTCGTAGACCGCCGCGCTCAGAGGACTGTCCACAGCGGAGCCGACATAGAGAATCGGCGTCACGATCCCATATACAAAGGCGTATTCCCTGTCGCCGAACAGTCTGCTGACGACGTAGGTGTCTACCAGCACCTGAACGGAGGCTGTTACGGCGAACAGCACCGCGGGAATGAAAATGGCATATCCCCGGGGGAACAGCAGCAGACAGAGATAGGACAGAACGGCCAGACTGCCTACCATGATGGTGCCCTTGCTGACGGATGTATGATCGTAAACGATCCCAAGGAAGATTTTGGTAAAAATGGCTGTGAACATGACCACGGAATACATATAGGACGCGAAGGAAGCGGAGTTGCCTTCGGAAGTCCAGTAGGCCACCAGCTGCTGCTGGGCAGGTCCGGTGACACAGCCCAGCAGGAAGATCCCGAGAGCGAAAACCCAAAAGGCTTTTCCGGAAAAGATCTCCTTCCGGGAAAATCCCTGTATTTCCTTGTTGGGATCCGGCGCGCCTTTTTCCCCATAAGGAAGAAGACCCATTTGCTCCGGGGTTTCGCGAATGATAAACAAAGTGACCGGCACCACAGTGCAGAGAATCAAAATGCAAATCAGACGGTAAGCGGACTGCCAGCCGTAATTGGCAATGATATTGGAAACCACAGGGGACAGCAGGGAGGATGCGGCGCCGGTGCCCGCGAAGATCAAGCCGGTGGCGATGCCTTTTTTCTCATGGAACCAGTTGGCGGTGAGCACAGCCATGGGAATCGAACCGTATAAACAGGTGCCGATGCCGGCAAAGGTGCCGCCCAGGTAAAAGTAATGCACACTGGTGGCGGAGGAATAGCAGAATTCCGCCGCGGCGCCAAAAAGGGCGCCGGTGAGGATCATGACTTTCAGCGGGATTTTTTTGTGGAGACTGCTTGCCAAAGGCATGCAGATCACGGTGGCGATGGTGCTGAAGGTCTGGTAGACCATGAAAGTGGCTCTGGAAATACCCAGGTCTTCTGTTACCGGTTCCACGAACAGCGGATTCAGATAGGAGAGCATTCCGGTGGATGCCGCGGCCAGGATCATACAGGCAAACACCACATACCAGCCGTAGAATATCTTTTTTTTCTTCAAACAGAGCACTTCCTTTACTTGCAGGCGCCGGCGGCTTCTACCAGCATGGTTAAGAAACGCTCTGTATCCATATTGTAGACCACATCCACATTTTTCGGCAGAGATTCCAGAGCACCCTGGTAGTCGCACACCGTGGCGCCGTCCAGCAGGCTGCCGCCGACGTTGATATCCACGTGCATTTTCCGCACATCGGTGACCACCGAGGGATCAATGACCCCGGCTACGGCGCAGGCGTCGTGGATGGGAGCGGTGTCGCCCAGGTTCAGCCGGCTCAAGGAGCGGTTGTGGCTGCTGCGGAAATAGCTCAGAAGATCCGCCACCATATTGCCGGTGTTGTTGCCCAGGGCTCTGAGCCGGTCGATGGTGCTTTGGTTGAACAGAACCCGGTATGTTACGTCGTAGCCGTACATCGTGATGGGAATGCCGCTTTCAAAGACGATTTTGGTGGCCTCGGGATCCACAAAGGTATTGAATTCCATAAACTGCCGGGTCAGCACAAACTCGCTGGTGCCGCCCATCAGAGAGATCCGCTGGATCTTGGAAAGCAGGTGGGGATACAGCCGGATCAGGAAGCCCAGGTTGGTCAGCGGGCCGGTGGCGATCAGGGTGATCGGCTCCTGGCTTTCCCGCAGAACCTTTGCCATCATTTCCACGGATCGCAGATCCGCCGGGGTTTTGGGGTTGCTTTCCGGGAAGTCAAAGCCGTCCATGCCGGTTTTTCCGTGGACAGCCGCGCCGGTGATGCCGGTGGCGGGAGCGGCGGCCTGGGGACGCATTTTTTTCCGGGAGGCAGCCAAAAGCTCCATCTGTTCCTTATGGCTGCGAACCATGGGATCCTGATACCCCATGGCTACAGGGATCCCGTCCGCACCGATGTAGTGCAGTACGTTCAGGGCATTCTGGGTGGTATTGGCGATGGTATTGTTGCCTGCCACGGTGGTAACAGCCCGGATGTCCAGCTTTCCGCTGCCGTATGCCAGCACCAGAGCCATCATGTCGTCGTGACCGGGGTCACAGTCAATGATTACAGGGATTTTTTTCATAGAGACTCCTTTCCATCAGAGGGCAGCGCTTTTCTTCCGCGCCTGGTGCTTCCGGTTCATGGAATACAGAATCAGGCCGATGACGGTGGTGACGTAGGGGATCATCTGGATAAATTCCGCCGGAATGCTCAGCACCTGCAAAGAGCTGGACAGAGCGTCGGCGATACCGAACAGGAAGCTGGCCAGGAAGGTGCCTACAGGCGTAGCGTTGCCCAGATTTTGGGCGGCCAGGGCGATATAGCCGCGCCCGGCAGCCATATCCCGGGCGAACCAGGAGACATAGCCCATGGACATGAAGGCGCCGCCCAGACCGCACATGATGCCGGTAATCATCAGGGCGATGAAACGGGTCTTCACCACGCTGATGCCCACGGATTCCGCCGCGTCGGGATTCTCGCCCACGGAGCGGATCCGAAGACCCAGGGGACTTTTGTTGATGAGGATATAGACGAAGACCACAGAGATCAGAGCCAGGTAGGTCAGCAGGTTATGGCCGGAAAGGATCTCACCGAGGATGGGAATGTCTTTGATCAGGGGCAGCTCAATGCTGGGAACCACCAGGCTGTTCATGGAGGTGGAAACGCCCTTGTCGCCGCAAAGGATATACAACAGGAATACCGTTCCGCCGGAGGCCATCAGGTTTAAGGCGATACCGGTCAGAATCAGATCGGACTTCAGCTTCAGAACAAAGTAGGCGAATACCAGCGACAGGAGCAGGCTGGCCACCACGGCGCACAGAACGCCCAGGAACGCGCTTTGGGAATAGGCAGAGCCGATGACGCCGAACAAAGCGCCGATCAGCATCATGCCTTCCAGGCTGATGTTCATGATCCCCGCCCGGCGGCTGATCATGGCGCCCAGAGCGGTAAAGAGAATGGGCGTGGTGACGCGGAACACCATAAAGGCAAAGTCTGTGGTGAAAATAATGTCAAATGCGTTCATTTATTTGCCCTCCCTTTCCAGCTCACGCACAGATGCTTTTACGATCTGCTTGTGGCGAATCTTAGACAGGAACATTTGCGCGCCTACCAGCATAATGATCAGGGCCTGGATGATGCTGACGATCTCCGAAGGGACGTCGCTGGTTCTGGAGATGACATCGGCGCCTACGCGGACATAGGCCAGGAACAGCGCCGCCACGGGCACCAACGCGGGGTTTCTGTGGGCAATGGCCGCAACCATGATGCCGTCAAAGCCGGTGGAGGGGGCGGCAGCCCATTCAAACCGGGTGTACATACCCAGGACTTCCGTTGCGCCGCCGATGCCGGCGATAAAACCGCCCAGCATCTGAGAGAACAGCAGGGTGCTGGTGACGCCCATGCCGGAGTAAATGGCGAACTTGCCGTTAAAGCCCATCATGCGGATCTGATAGCCATATCCTTGGCCTTGGCGGCGTCAACGGCTCCGATATAGGCGCTGTTGATTTTAATGTCAGGGTTGACATACTGGCAGCCTTCAATGAAGCCAACCATAAAGTCGTTGATAACGGCCATGTCCATCAGGAGCACGTTGCCTACGATGGCATCGTCGTTCAGATCCTCCAGCGCTCCGCTGGTGGTCATGCCTGCCGCCACCACGCCGGCCAGGAAGCTGGCTTCGTTCTGCAGGAAGGTGTTGCAGTAGACGTTTTCAAAGGTGCCGTTGTCGTAGTTGACGGCGGCGTCAAACAGGTAGAACTTCTGCTCGGGATATTCCTTGGACACATTTTCCAGCACTTCCCGCATGGCGTTGCCGGAGGCGATGATCAGGTCGTATTCCCCGGTGTCGGCCAGATCCAGCAGGGTAGGCTCATATCTGGTCTTATCGCTGCTGGGGATCTCCACAACCTGGGAGGTCACGCCGAATTCTTCCGCAGCCATGTCAACACCGGCTTTGGCGCTGTCGTTGAAGCCTTTGTCGCCCAGAGAACCGGCTACCACAAGCGCTACATTCAGGGGCTTTCCTTCGGTGGTTTCCCCATTGCCGCCGCTGCTGTCGTCTGCGCTGCTGCCGCATCCTGCAAACATGCCGATGAGCAGGACGCATACAAGGATCAGGGACATTGCTTTTTTCATGGTAAGTTTCCTCCATTTCTTTTTCTGTGGCCGGATTTGTCTGACGCGGCCGCAAAATTATAACGGCTTATGCCGCTAACGACAGGATCACTGCTGCTTTGCAAAGGCGGCCAGCTCTTCCAGAGAGGGAATGCTGGGCGCCGCGCCCTTGCGGCTGACGGAGATGGCGCTGGCCATGCTGGCTCGCTCCAGGCAGGTCTCCACCGGCAGTCCCTCCGCGATGCCCGCCAGGAAGTAACCGCAGAAGGTATCCCCGGCCGCGGTAGTGTCCACAGCCTTTACCCGGTAGATTCCGTGGGAGAGGACTTGACTGCCCTGACGGAAAACCACGCCGTCCTCACCGACTGTCAATACAATGGCTGCATTGGGATAAGCCCTGGCCATGGCATCCAGAACCGCCCATTTGTCCGCGCAGTACTCAGCCCCCGCCAGATATGCCCCCTCAATTTCATTGACCAGGAAATAATCCACCAATTCCAGAGGATATTCCAGGAGCTTCTGGTCGATGGGGGAGGCGTTGAAGGCGATTTTCAGCCCCCGCTGCTTTCCCTCGGCCATGGCATAGTCCACGTTGCTGATTTCGTTCTGGAGAAGGAGGAGGTCTCCCTCAGAAAAGTTGTTCAGCAGCTGGCGGATATAGTCCTTCCGGATCTCGCCGTTTGCTCCCGGGGAAATGATAATGCAGTTCTTTCCCTCCGGGGTCAGCTGGATAATGGCGTGGCCGGTTGCGGTATCCAGGGTTTGCAGATACTGGGTGCGGACACCGGCTTCCTCTAACTGGGTGCGGAGCGCCCCGCCGTCCGTTCCGACGGCGCCAGCGTGATAGACCTGGGCACCGGCTTTTGCCAGCGCAATCGACTGATTCAGACCTTTGCCGCCGCTGAATACCTCCATCCTGGTGCTGGAGATGGTTTCTCCCGAAGTTACAAAATGCGCTACGCTGTATACTTTATCGATGTTCAAAGATCCCAAATTCAGAATTTTCATAGGTTCCCTCCCAACTCAAAAAAGTTCAAGTGCGAAACAGTTTAAGAGTTAAACTAATTACAAGATAAACATACAGAGTTTTGCACAGTTTGTCAATACAGAATTTAACAGAATACAACAATTTGTACAAACCAACAAGCTGGAAGTTCATAATTTGTGCATATCGTCCTGATGCTCCCCGGACGGCATAGAACCCCCCGGCAAGCAAAAGACCGGGTATTTGCGGAAAGACGGCCTGAACCGTTCTGCTGACGGGCGGAAAAAAGAAAACCACCCCTGATCCGGAGACGGCCGGCTTGCCGACCGCAATTGATCAAGGGAGGTTATCCGAAATGAACCAAAGAGGAGGAAAGGGGAATCAGAGGGAAAATGATATCCGATAAAAACGGCTGCAGCAGGAACATCACCCCGAAGGCGATGCCGCAAACCAGGTAAACTTCTCTGGTTTTTTCCTGGGCGGGCACCTGGGGCTGAAAGCGTGCCACCGGATAGCCGAGACACCAGCCAACCAGCGTTCCCGTGGTATTGGTCATCAGGTCATTGATATCGGTAGCCCGGAAGGTAAAGATCTGCAAAACTTCGATCAGCAGTGAAAGCCCCAGGCCAAACAGCAGCGTCCAATGAAGTTTCCGGAAACGGAGCCACAGAATTGGAAGCAGGAAACCCAAGGGAATAAACAACAGCACATTTAAAAGACTGTTTTTATAGTCGGAGAACATATAGGCAAAGGGGATGAGGTTGATACGCAGATCAAAGCGGATATAGCGAATATCCGGCAGCCCCACCACCGCGTAAACGCCGGACAGATAAACCGCAAAGAAAAAATACAGGACTGTCCGTTTGGTGTTATGAAAGTATTTACAATCCAGCACTCGGAACAGGGGAATCAGCACGATGGACGCGATGGCGGCATCCAGAAGCATATAGATAACTCTATTCATGAAGTCAGGCTCCCATTACAAAATGGGCTTGGCAAACAGAACAGCCAGCACACAGCAGCAGGCGGACAAAACAAAGCGGGTGTCGGTGTAGATGTTGGTGGGCTGGGTCTTGTACTCCCGCCGATAGCTGTAAATGGCATCCATGACAGAATAGGCGGCCTCAGGATCGACGCTGGGATCCTCCTGCATGTAGCTTAAGAAATGATCCTGCATAGCCGCTTCGTATTCCCGGTGATCGTTCAGATTGCTGCTGAAGGTATCGTTGTGGGCAGAGGTGAAGGCGTCGGCGGTATAGTGGATCAGCTTTCCCAGGGTATAGTAATCCAAAATGTTCATCTTGCTGCGGTTTTCCAGACGCTGAGAAACACGGCGCATAAAACCGCGGGCATTCTTATAATTGTGCCCCCGAAGCCATTGGTAACGGAGGGAACCTTTCAGGTAAGTAGCGGGGTTTCTGTCCGGTTCGATACAACCGAGCAGGAATGCTCGCTTATGACGCTCCGGCTGATTGCTCATGTAATGCTGCACCAGGTACTGTCCGAGGCATTGGTGGCTTTTTCCGCGCATGAACTCGCTCCTTTATCAAATTTCATTATTGCCTCCGAATTATAACACAAATCCGCCGGAAATGTGTGAACAATCCGAAAAATCGGAAATACGCATAAGGTTTTCAGAATATCGGGGAAGACAATTTGTAAAAAGCAACAAACCGCGCCCCGGGACAATGCCCCAGGGCGCGGCAAAAGGGTTATTCTGTAACGGTGAATTCCACGGAAGCCACAACACAGCTGTCAAAATATACGGTAACACTGTAGTCGCCGGCGGCGGTGGGAGCTTTGGGAAGATCCAATTCACCTGTGCGGTAATTGCCGCCTTCCCAGATGTCCTTCCAGATCCGCTGCTCCCGGGAGGCCAGGCTGGGGATCACATTGCCGTAAGCATCCCGGATGATGTACATCACTTCCATTTGGGTTCCGGGGAGATAGAAGCTTTCCTCCGTCTGAAGAACGATGGAAATGCTGTCGCCGGAGGTAAATTCGGTGGTAAAATCATCCTTGGACATGCTGTCGAAGCGCCAATCCTCTTCCTCGGGGGTCTTCAGCAGATTCCCGGTGATGTCGTCCCGGGTCAGCCCATTGCCTTCAAAATCCGCCGCTTCCGGGCAGGTATAGGTATGGGTATTGTTGAAAATGGAGATGGCGCTGGCGGCCTGAATGGTAAACTGATACTTGGCGCCGGGATACCGATCCTGCACGGAGGCGGAGGCCTCCTTGCACTTGACCACGTTTTCGCTGTCGCTGCCATCGATGGTATACATCAGGAGCCACCCGCCGTCCGGGGCGGCGCCGGTGTATTCCCACTGGATCTGCAAGGCGGCGGGGTCGGAATCGTCTACGGTAATGGCCGTGATGTTAATGGGGTTGGCTGTGATGTTCGCCCGGGCGGGCTGGGTCATACCGGCCGCGGTGACTTCCACGGTGTAGCTCACGGTGGGATCGATGTCCGTCAGATAGACTTCGGTATCGTGCACCGTCAGCTGCTTTTCATAGCCTGCGGTATTGTAGCAGCGGACAGTCCAGGTGTCTACCACAATATCTCCCGGGGCGTTCCAATGGATGGTCAGATCGCTGCCGCCATTGGAGGTGATGGTCAGGTCTTCTGCCAGGATCAGCCTGGAGGCCATAAATTCCAAGGAGGTGCTGCCGCTGAGGGACAGCTCCTCGCCGGCTTCCAGGGTGAAGGTGTAGACCTTGCCGACGGTCAGCCCCTCGACGGTGATGGAATGACCGGTGAAGGTCTGGCGCTGGGGCTCCTCGCCTTCCGCCTGATATACCAGCGTCCATTCCTCAGGCTCGTCTCCGTCGGAGGTGAAGCTGAGCATCACGGAGCCGTCCTCCTGACCGGTAACGGCAGTGAAGCTGAGAATGCTGGTGGTGGTATCGGTGGTGAAAATATCCGAGGTTTGCCCTACCAATTCGTGAAAACCGCTGATCTGCAGCTGGATCCGATACATGGTGTTGGGCTGCAGACCGGTAAAGACGGCCTGGTTATCGACCAGCTGCTGGGTATTGGTGTTGCCGTAATTGTCCGAGCAGGTGACGGTGAGCAGCGCGTTGTCCACCTGGGTTTCTACATTGACGGTCAGCTGATTTCTGTCACCGATGATGGTGATATTGTCAATGGTTTGCAGGTATAGGTTTTGATACATCCAGTAAGCGCCGAAGCCGATGCCGGCCAGAACCAGAAGCACCAGGATGGTGCTGAGGATCTTCTTTGACCGCTCCTTCGCTTTGGTTGAAGCGAATTTCCTTTCGCCCTTTTTTTTCTTCTTTTTGCCGGATGCTTCCTCCGGATCTTCCATCAAAGGCTCCGCAGGCACATCGGAATCGTCCAATTCCTCATCTTTGGCAAAGGCGAAGGGATCCGGCGGATCGGGGATATCCGGCAGGACGACTCCCTCGGGCGCTTCATGGGAGATCAGGTCGTCGGCCTTAGCCATGATCCGGGAAAGCTCATCGGACATTTCGTGGGGCTGCAGAGAATCGGCATCCTCTTCACCGGGGATGGTCTCATCCACAGGCTCCGGGGGCCGGGCTTCCGGGTTCGGTTCGCCGGAAGTCTGGGACGGGGGCGCCTGGGAAGCCGGCTCCCCGTCTGCCGCCGGAGAAGCCGGGTCCGGATCCCCATCGGAGACAGGCGCCTCCGGAACAGCCTGAGGGGGCTGGCTCTCCGCGTCCGGGGCAGGGAGGACCGGTTCCTCGGGGGTTACATCCAGGGGGGTGTAGGGGGTAATGGGAACATCGTTGACGATATTGCGCTGCATATAGTCAACCAAGGCCCGCCGCATATCCATAGGCTCCTGCCAGCGTTCCTTCGGATCCGGATGGATCGCTTTCATGATGATCTCCGCCAGCTCATAGTCCGCATTCACCGGCGTGGGCAGCGGTGTATCCGGCGCCTTTCCCTGGAAAGGGAGATACCCGTCATTATACAGCTGGTACAGGATCATGCCCAATGCATATGTATCCGCGGTGAGATTCAGGCTGGACATGGGGTCATGCAGTTCCGGCGGGGTATAGAGGCTGCGGTATTTGTCCGGCAGCGCGGTATACTTCAAAGCGTCCATCATCACAAAGCCCAGGTCGCCGATGCGGTATTCCTTTTTGGCGGATATAAACACGTTGCTGGGCTTCAGATCCACATACAGTGCGCCGGCCTCCCGGCATGCGGTCAGTGCCGAGCACAGATCCAAGCCCAGGTTCATGGCTTCCAAATGGCTGACCGGATTGGTGCGGACATACTTTTCCAAAGAACGCTTATAGCTGCCCACCATGTAAACTTCATAACCCAAACGGCGTTTGGTGATAGGTTCCATCTGCCAGTTGTCGTAGGACAGGAAGCCCTCCTGTGCGCTGAGGGTTTTCAGAAGCTGCGCTTCTTTCATCACGTCCTCGCCCTGCTGGCGGAAATATTCCATGGCGTCGGCAGGATCCCGATAGGCGCCCGCTAACAGAAGCGCATCCATCTGCGTCTGAGAAGCCGGGATGGCAATGATTTTTACAATGTACTTCTTATCGGAATTTTCCTTTATTGCAGGACAACAGCGGACACCGTTGTGCTCGCTCATTGGGGGGCCCATAGCAAACCCGTCCAGCAAAGGAGAGATGAGTTTGGGGTCTGACAAAATGAATCGCCTCCTTTAACGCATCTATCATAAAATAAAATGGGAAAAAATGCAATACTTTTGTAGTTGTAATCTTTGGAAATGCGTGGTATAATGTCAAAAATATTGATACCATTCGGGTATCCGCATTGGAGGGGATCGAACGTGAGCAAGATTATTTGCGATATTTGCGGAACCACTTATCAGGACACAGCGGAATGCTGTCCCATATGCGGCTGTTCGCGGGACGCCGCGGCATCCATGCTGGGAGAAGACATTGTTTTTGAGGAGACGCAGGATCTCCGAACCAGAGGCGGACGGTTTTCCGCAAAGAAGAAAAAGGAAATCTTTGATTACGATGAAGCCAACGCTGAGCCGGAAGAACCCATGCCGGAGGAGGATCCTTACGGGGAAGAGCCGGTTTATGAGGAGCCTCCCCGGCACAATACGGTTGCGGTCATACTGCTGACAGTGCTCATCGCGGTGCTGCTCCTGGGGGCCGGTTTCTTCTTTGTGCGCTATTATCTTCCCAACATGGGGCAGAAGGATGCGCAGCCCACAGAGACGTCGGCGCAGACTGACCAGACAGAGCCTTCTGCTACGGAGTATTCCATTCCCTGCACCAACCTGGTGCTGACCAGCGGCAAGGCGGAGCTGACCAACGAGGGCAATTATCATCTTCTGAATGTTGTGGCGCTGCCGGAGAACACCACCGATGAGATCATCTACACCTCCGCGGATGAAAGCATTGCCACAGTCAGCGAAAACGGGCGGATTACCGCCGTTTCCGAGGGTGAGACGGTGATCTACATTACCTGCGGCAATATTCAGCAGGTCTGCCCGGTGGTCTGCCGCTTTACGGTAGAGACGCAGCCGGAAACGGAGGCCACCGAAGCGGCTGCCGGGGAAACGGAGGAGCAGACCGAACAGACCACTGCGCCCACTTCCGCCCCGGATGTGGTTCTGAAGCTGGAGAAGACCGATGTGATGCTGGGTGTGTACTACGAATTTCAGCTGAAGCTGGACTGTGATCTGGAGCAGAACCAGGTCACTTGGACCTCTGAGCATCCTCACATTGCCACAGTGGATGAAAACGGTGTGGTCAAGGCGCTGAAAGCCGGCACCACCGCCATCACCGCGAAATACGGCGATCAGGAAGTCAGCTGCATTGTCCGCTGCGGCTGAGCTTCAGAAACGTTCCCACGAATCAACCAGGGCGCACTGCGAAGGGATTTGCAGTGCGCCCTCATGTGTTTATTGGCCTTCCGCAATGGCCCGTCTGCGAAACAGGAACGAAATGCACCACAGTCCCGCAAGACCCACGATGCCGTAGACCAGACGGCTGAGCAGTATCCCGCTGCCGCCGAACAGCCAGGCAACCAGGTCAAACCGAAAAAGCCCGATCAGCCCCCAGTTGATGCAGCCGATGATGGACAGAATCAGAGCAAGGGTATCCATATGCGCTTACCTCCCTTTCAACGTTTGATATGGATAGGATGCACAGGTTTTCCGATTTTATCAGGATGGGTTGAAAAAAACGGATTCTGCCGTTATAATACCAGTAACTGTACAACCGCTCCGGACGGTTGAAGGTAGAAAGGAACGAGCTATGACCACACTGTATGAAGGCGCTTATGCGAAGCTGAATTTGACCCTGGATGTTTTGGGAAAACGAAAAGACGGCTATCACGATCTGCAAAGTGTGATGCAGACCATTTCCATCCGGGATGATGTGGAGATTGATATAGGAACCGGGAAGGAATGGAAGCTGCTGTGCTCCATGGAGGGCATTCCCACCGACCGGCGGAACCTGGCCATGAAGGCTGCCGCGGTGTACTGCGACGCACTGGGGAAGGATCCCGGCGGCCTGGAGATCCGCATTCACAAGCGGATTCCCTCCGGTGCGGGCATGGGCGGCGGCAGTGCCGACGCGGCGGCAGTGCTCCGGGCCTTGAACCGGCATTATGGCGAGCCGTTGTCTCTGCCGGCGCTGGCGGAGCTGGGCGCGCAGGTGGGCAGCGATGTGCCGTTCTGCACCATCTGCGGCACCGCTATGGTAGAGGGCAGAGGCGAGCGGCTGCGAAAGCTGCCCGATATGCCCGACTGCGTATTTGTGGTGTGCAAGCCGGAGTTCTCTGTGTCCACCCCGGAGCTGTACCAAAAAATCGATACGGCAGCCATTCCCGTCCGCCCGGACAACCGGGCAATGGAAAGCGCGCTGCTGGCCGGGGATCTGGAAGCGGTGGCCAGGCAGGTGTACAATGTATTCGATCCGGTGGTCACGGCGGAGCATTTGGAGCTGAACTATATTAAGTCCATCTGCAACAGCTACGGTTCTCTGGCACAGCAGATGACCGGCTCCGGTTCCGCGGTATTTGCCATTCTGCCCAGCTTTGAATACGCGGCGGTGGTGTGCAATATGCTGAAGGAGAACTATCCTCAGGTTTATATTGCCAAACCTGTATAATTTTGCCGGACGCCGTCCATACTGATGGTAATTCAGTATGGACGGTGTTTTTATGAAACGATTGGTTAGAAACACGCTGTTTTGCCTGGTTTTGGCAGGAACGGTGTGGTGTGCGTCTTTGCTATTTGACCGCCAGACCCTGAACGAGGATCTGATCCGGCTCCATGTGGTGGCCAATTCCGACAGTCAGGAGGATCAGAGCATAAAACTGCAGGTGCGCGACGCAGTGCTGCAGAGCCTGGAAGGGGATCTGGCGCGGGTTACGGATGTGGAGGAGGCCAAAGCCTATATCCGGGAAAATCTGCCGAAGATCCAGGGCGTGGTGAATCAGACGCTGGAAAGCCTGGGCTTTCACGGCGGCGCCGCGGTGACGCTGTGTCAGGAACGCTTTGATACCCGTACGTATCCTACCTTCACCCTGCCGGCCGGAGTTTATGAGGCGCTGCGGATCACCATTGGTCAGGGAGAGGGGAAGAACTGGTGGTGCGTGGCATTTCCCAGTCTTTGCCTGCCCTGTACGTCAGAGGGGTTTTCTCAGGTGGCGTCAGGGGCCGGATTCTCCGATCCTCTGTCCGGCGCGTTGTCCGGTGAACCGGAATATCAGGTGCGCTTTTACCTGCTGGACCTGTTGGGGCGATTGGAGAACCGCCTTTTCCGGGACTGACGGTTCCGTTGCGCCTGGAGAAAAAGTGTGGTATAGTAAAAAGAAAAAAGGAGGAGGCGCCTATGCTGCACCTGCTGCTGGGGCGGGACTGGACTGCCAACCGGGAGGAGGTCTTCCGGCGTATTTCCCGGGACATACAAAACAAGCAGGGGAACCGGATCCTGCTGGTTCCGGAACTGATCAGCCACGAAACAGAGCGGCTTCTTTGCAAGGCAGGGGGTGATACGGCCAGCCGGTATGCGGAAGTCCTCTCCTTCACCCGCCTTGCCCGTCGGGTGGCAGATACCATGGGCGGCACCACCCGGGAATGCCTGGACAATGGCGGCCGGGTAGTGGCCATGGCTGCGGCGGCCCGTCAGCTGAGCAGCCGGCTGAAGGCTTATGCCGCTGTGGAGACAAAACCGGAGTTTCTCACCGGCCTGATTGACGGCGTGGATGAGTTTAAGCGCTGCTGTATCACTTCCCGGGATCTGAAGATCGCGGCGGCTCAGACAGAGGGAAGCCTTGCGCAGAAGCTGGAAGAGCTTTCTTTGCTGATGGAGACCTACGACAGTCTGTGCAGCCGGGGAAAGCGGGATCCCCGGGATCAGATGACATGGCTGCTGGAGCAGATGGAGCAGGGCACCTTTGCCCAGGAGCACACCTTTTACATAGACGGTTTCCCGGACTTCACCCGGCAGAATTTGGCGATTCTGGATCATCTGATCCGGGTCTGCCCCCATGTGACCGTAAGCATGAACTGCGACCGACCCGGTTCGGGACTGCTGGCGTTTGAAAAGGCGGGAGCCACCGCCAGGGAGCTGATCCAGTGCGCCCGGCGAGCCGGAGTGGAGGTTCAGGTGGAGACGGTGCCGGAAACGGTTCGCCCATTGCATTCCGTCCGGGAGCGGATTTTTCAGGGGAGCATCACCCAGGGAGAAGCCAGGGACTGCCTGCAGGCCTGCAGAGGGCAGAATCCCTACCAATCCTGTCTGGACGCGGCAAAGCGGATCCGGAAACTGGTGGAGCAGGGATGCCGGTACCGGGATATTGCTTTGGTATGCACAGACATGGGGGTCTACCGGCCGCTGGTGGATCTGACCTTCCACCGGTTTCACATTCCTTTGTATTGTTCCGGCACGGAGCAGATTCTGGATAAAAACGTCATCTACACGGTGCTGGCGGCAATGGAAGCGGCATTAAGCGGCTTTGACCAGCGAAGCACCCTGGCATATCTGCGTTCGGTCCTCTCCCCATTGGAACCGGATCTCTGCGACGAAATCGAAAACTATGCCATCATCTGGGGAATCCGGGGGCAGGCCTGGGTGGATCCCTGGGATAAGCATCCCCAGGGCTTGGGCGGAATCTGGACGGAAGAAGACAGGCGGCTTCTGGAGGCATGGAACGCTGCCCGGGACATGGCCATTTCTCCTTTGGAGCGGCTGCGCCGGGGGTTCCGGGATGCGGCGGATCTGCGAGAACAGGTCAACGCGCTGTATGGCTTTCTGGAGGATATCCGCCTGGAGCAGCGGCTGTCTCAAATGGCGCAGGAGCTGGACGATGCCGGTGAAAACCGGGAGGCGCAGATCCTGAACCAGCTTTGGGAGATCCTGCTCTCTGCTCTGGAACAGATGTATGATGTGCTGGGTCAGACCCATTGGGAACCGGAGAGCTTTATCCGGCTTTTCAAGCTGCTATTGAGCCAGTACGATGTAGGTACCATTCCGCCGGTGCTGGACGCGGTGCAGATGGGGCAGGTTTCCGCCATGCGCTGCAATCAGCAGAAGCACCTGATTCTCTTAGGCGCGGAAGAAGGCAGTCTTCCCGGCTACTCCGGCTCCACCGGCGTGCTGACAGACCAGGAGCGCACGATTCTCCGGGAACTGGGCGTTCCCCTGACCGGCGGCGCCATGGAGGGAATCCAGGCGGAGTTTGCGGAAATCTACGGCGTTTTTTCAGGTGCGGAGGAGTCTGTTCGGGTCTACTGTTCCGATGAACAGCCTTCCTTTGTGTTCCGCCGGCTTGCGCAGATGGCCGGAGGGGAGGAAGCGGTTTCGGAAGACCTGGGATTTGCCCAGGCGGACGGATTTGAAGCAGGCGCTTTCCTGGCCCGGTGGAATGCCCGGGATCAGGCGGAGGCTCTGGGGGTGCTGGATGCCTATTCGGATATCTGCCGCCGTCGGGATTATTCTCTGGGCACGGTAACGGGAAAGCATATCCGCGCCATTTATGGCAATACCCTGCAGCTGTCTGCCTCCCAGATCGACCAGGTGGGGAAGTGCCGGCTGTCATATTTTCTGCAATACGGCATACGCGCCAGGGAGCGCAGGGAAGCCAGGATCGACCCCGCGGAATTCGGCACCTATGTCCACGCGGTTCTGGAGCATACTGCCCGATGCGTCCGGGATCTGGGCGGGTTCCATAAGGTATCGCTGGAGCAGACCCTGGAACTGGCGCACCGGTACAGCGAAGCGTACGCCCAGGAGAGGTTTGGACAAATCGCTTCGGATCGGATGCTGTATTTGTTCCGCAGGAATCTGCTGGAACTGGATATGGTGGTGCGGGAGCTGTGGCTGGAGCTTCGGAAGGCGGACTTTGAGCCGGTGGACTTTGAGGTGGGCTTTGGCTCCCATGCCGATCTTCCGCCCATTGTCATTCCCAACCGGGGGATGGACGCCATCGTTCGGGGATTTGTGGATCGGCTGGATGCCTGGAAGGCGGGGCCAAACACCTATTTCCGGGTGGTGGACTATAAAACCGGAAACAAGGATTTTGACTACTGTGATGTATTTAACGGTGTGGGTCTGCAGATGCTTTTGTATCTGTTTGCCCTGCGGGACAGCGGTCACGAGCAGCTGGGCGACAAACCGATTCCTGCCGGGGTTCAGTATTTTCCGGCGCGGGCGCCCTATCTGAGCGTGGATGGGAAGCTGAATCGGGAGGAGGCGGAGGACGCCCGGAAAGATCAGTGGAAGCGCCGCGGGCTGGTACTGTCGGATCAGAGCGTATTGCAGGCCATGGAGCCGGGGGCCGCGCCTGAACGGATGTGCTACAGCCTGCGGAAGGACGGGAGCCTCTCAGGGGATTTGGCGAATCGAGAACAGATGAAGCTGCTGGAAGGGTATATTTATCACATTTTAGCCAGAACCGTGGAGGATATTGCCTCCGGAAACGTTCAGCCCAATCCCTATACCCGAGGCGCCAGCCACAACGCCTGTACATACTGCCCCTATGGGTCGGTGTGCCACCAACAGTCTGTGGAAGGCCGCCGAAACTATAAGGCCATGACTGCCCAGAGGTTCTGGGAGGAGATAGAAAAGGAGATGAAGCGCCATGGCGGATAAACTGACGCCCCAGCAGACCCAGGCGGTACAGGATCGGGGCGGCAAGCTGCTGGTGTCCGCCGCGGCAGGTTCCGGTAAAACAAAGGTGCTGGTGGATCGGCTTCTGGGTTATTTGACGGATCCCAAGGATCCGGCGGATCTGGACGCGTTTTTGATTATCACCTATACCAAAGCGGCCGCGTCGGAACTGAGAGGGAAGATTGCGGCCAAGCTGACGGAGCGGATCGCCCAGGAGCCGGAAAACAGGCACCTGCAAAAACAAATGCAGCGGCTGTTCCTGACCAAGATCTCCACGGTTCACGGCTTCTGCGCGGACGTCGTTCGGGAGTACGCTTACCGCCTGGACGTGGCCGGTGATTTTCGGGTGGCGGATGAAAATGAGTGCGCGCAGCTGCGGGAACGGGTTTTGTCCGACCTGCTGGATCGTGCCTATGAACGAGCCGGGGAGGATCCGGAGTTCTGTGCCTTGATCGATACCCAGGGATTGGGCCGGGACGACAGTCTGGTTCCCCAGATGATCGAACAGGTGTATGACAGCGCCCGGTGTCACCTGGATCCGGAGGGTTGGCAGGAAGAATGCCTGGCTGCGGCGGAGGCGGATGTGACCCAGGACGCGGGAAAAACCCTGTGGGGCCGGTATTTGCTGGAGGATCTGAGATGGTATCTGGATCGGCAGATCCGGGTGATGACCCAATGCGTCCGGGAGCTGGAGGCAAGCCAGGGGATGGAAAAGCCCGCCGCGCTTTACAAGGATATCCTTGAACAGCTGAAGCGGCTGCGCGGAGCGGAAACCTGGGACCAGGTGGTTTCCGGAAAGGACATCGCGTTCGGGCGGCTGAGCTTCCCCAGAAAGAACGTTGACGCGGAATTGGCGGAACGGGTAAAGGCCGCCAGAAATGCCTGCAAAAAGGGTTTGGAGAAGCGGCTGAAGAGCTTCACCGATGATTCTGCGCAGGTGCTTTCCGACCTTTCCCAGACGGCTGACGGCGTCAGCAGCCTGATCAGGCTGGTGAAGGACTTTTCAAAGGAATATGACGCGGCCAAGCGCGGCAAACGGATCCTAGACTTCAGTGACCTGGAGCATAAAATGCTGGATCTGCTGCTGGGAAGATCCCGCTCCGGCCCTACAGCCGCCGCTGTGGAAATCGGCAGCCGGTATCGGGAGATTCTGGTGGATGAATACCAGGATTCCAACGGTGTGCAGGATGCCATTTTCTCCGCCCTTACAGGAAAAAGGCAGAACTGCTTCCTGGTGGGAGACGTGAAGCAGTCCATTTATCGGTTCCGTCTGGCAGACCCCGGGATTTTTTTGGAAAAGTACCACAGCTATGTGCCGGCGGATCAGGCGCTTCCCGGTCAGGGGAGAAAGGTGCTGCTGAGCCACAACTTCCGGTCAGGGGCTGAGGTTATCGAAGGCGTCAACCATGTGTTTTCCTGCTGTATGAGGCCAAAGGTGGGCGGACTGCACTACGGGGAAGCGGAGGCTTTGCGGGAGGGGATCCCCCACCAACAGCTTCCGGATCCGGGGGTGGAGCTGTACGCGCTGGAAGTCCGTGAGGACGCGTATCAGGAAGAAGCTGCCTTTGTGGCAGAAAGAATCCAGGCAATGATCGCCCAGGGAACCCCGGTTCGGGACGGAGACGGTTTCCGTCCGGTGCAGCCGGAGGATATTGTAATCCTGCTCCGATCCCCCGGCAGCGCAGGGGGAGTCTTTCAGCGGGCGCTGGAGGCCAGAGGGATCCGGTGCGCCTCGGGGGGAGGTTCCAATCTGCTTCAGACGCCGGAAATTGAGACCTTCCGGGCGCTTTTGCAGATCATTCAGAATCCCCGCCAGGATATCCCCCTGGTTGCGGTGCTGGCAAGCCCGGTATTCGGCTTTACCGCGGACGATCTGGCGGCTGTTCGGGGCAGGGAGAAAAAGGGCAGCATATACGACGCCCTCCGGAGCAGCGATCTGAAAATAGCCGGAGGGTTTCTGGATACGTTCCGGCAGCTGCGCCGGGAGGCACGCCGGTGCACCCTGACCCAGCTGCTGGAAAGCTGCATGATGCTTACCCGGCTGGACAGCATCTATGGAGCGATGGCGGACGGCGCCGTCCGGAATGCCAATCTCCAGGCATTTTATCAGCTGGCAGGTGAGTTTGAGAAGGGGGAGAACCGAACGCTGTCCCAGTTTCTGGAGCATCTGGAGCTGCTGGAAGAAAAGAATGTGGCAGCGGCGGGAACGTCCAATGCAGGCTGTGTTACCATTATGAGCATCCACAAGTCCAAGGGACTGGAATTTCCGGTGGTCTTCCTTGCCAATCTTTCCAGAAAGTTCAATCAGGAGGATTTGCGCAAGCAGATTCTCTGTGATCGGGAGCTGGGGATGGGGCTGTCCGCTGTGGATCCGGAGACCCGCATTCGTTATCCGTCCCTGGCAAAGCGTGCCATCGCGGCAAAAATGGCGGCAGAGTCCGTTTCTGAGGAAATGCGGGTGCTGTATGTGGCCATGACCCGTGCACGGGATCGGCTGATCATGACCTATGCGCCGAGAAATCTGGAAGCGGAGCTGAAAGACGCGGCGCTGCGGGTGGACTTTGACCGGGGGGAGCTGCTGTGCGCCGATGCCGTCTGCTTTGGCGACTGGGTGATGCTGGCGGCGCTGAGCCGCCGGGAAGCGGGCGAGCTGCACGCCCTGGGGGGAAGACCGAAGGAAACGATTCTTTCAGACCTCCCCTGGAAGATCCATGTTGCCGCCGCCCCGGAAGAGGCGGAAGCCGCGGAAGCGCCGCAGCCGGAGGCGGAGGCGTGTCTGCCGGAGAATCTGGTGGAGCAGCTTCAGAAGGCAATTGCTTTTTCCTATCTCTATATGGCGGCTGCCCAGGCGCCGTCGAAACAGACGGCCACCGGCCGGAAAGGCCGGGTGAAGGATGCGGAGGCTGCGGAGAACACCAGGGAGCCGGCCCAACCGGTGCGCACCTGGCGGAAGCCTACCTTCCTGCGGCCGGCGGAAAAGGCCGCCGCGGTGGGAACGGCCATGCACGGGGCGCTGCAATATCTGGAATATAGCGCCTGCGGCAGCCCGGAAGGGGCGGCTCGGGAGGTCGCCCGATTGGTGGAGCAGGGATTTCTCACAGCGGAACAGGGGCAGCTGGTGGACTGCGGGCAGCTCGCCCGGTTCTTTGACACGCCGCTGGGCAGAAGGCTCCGTGCCGGAACGCCATATGTGCGGGAGTTCAAATTCTCCATTCTGGACGACGGCTCCCATTACGGAGAAGGATTGGAAGGGGAGCAGGTGCTTTTGCAGGGCGTTGTGGACTGCGCGCTGCTGGAAGATGACGGGATTACCGTGATCGATTTTAAAACCGACAGGGTGACAGAGCAGACCCTGGAGGATGTTTCGGATCGGTACCGCCTGCAGGTGCAAACCTATGGAGAAGCGCTGAGCCGGATCTTTGAGAAGCCGATAAAGGAAAGGTTTCTGTACTTCTTTCAGCTGGATCGCTTTGTGCGGATTTGAAACAGAAATCCGCACAAAGAGAACGGGTCTCCCCGGATGGGAGACCCGTTTTTGTCAGCGGCTGGTCTTGTTCTGATTGGCGTTCTGGTTGCTGTTCTGGTTCTGGGACTGGGTTTTGTTCTGGTTCTGGGTATTGTTCTGATTCTGGTTCTTGTTCTGATTGTTCATATTCTTTTCCTCCGCAATGATTCTCACGGCCTTGCCGCTACAGTAGCTTTCCCAGCTTTTCAAGATTTATCCTTGGCTTTGAAAAGAATGCCCACGGTGAGGCCGGCGGCGATGGCCGCGGTGATGCCCGACGCGGCGGCTTTTAATCCTCCGGAGAAGATTCCCAGGAATCCGTCCGTTTCCACTGCCTGGCGAACACCTTTGGCCAGGGTGTTTCCGAAGCCTGTAAGGGGCACAGAAGCCCCCGCGCCTGCAAAGTCCACCAGGGGCTGATAGACGCCAAGGGCGCCCAGAAGCACGCCCACGGTCACATAGCCCACCAGAATCCTGGCGGGGCTGAGCTTGGTTCTGTCAATCAGCACTTGCCCGATGAGGCAGAGAAGACCGCCGATGAGAAACGCTTTTACATAGTCCATTGGTTTACCTGCCTCCTGTGATGCAGACCCCGTGGCATACCCCGGGTATGGGAAGCCCCTGCTGGGTGGATGTGGGGGAAAGCAGCGCGCCGGTGCCGCAGAACAGGATTTTTTTCAGCTTCCCGGTGTTCAGCTGATCCAAAAGATACCCGCACAGGGTGATGGCGCTGCAGCCGCAGCCGGAACCGCCGGCGTGGACATCCTGCTTGGTGTTGTCGAAAACCAGGGTTCCGCAGTCGGTGAGCTTGCCCCCAAGACTTACCCCATCCAGCCGTGCCAGTTCCAGAAGCATTTCCTTGCCCACCTGCCCCAGATCCCCGGTAACAATCAGGTCAAAGTCCTCCGGGGCGGTTTTCATGTCATCAAAATGGGCGCGGATGGTCGCGTATGCTGCCGGCGCCATGGCGGCGCCCATATTGTTGGCATCCTTAATGCCCAGATCTGTGACGGTACCGATGGTACAGCCGGTGATCTTCGGTCCGGAACCCTCCGGGCAGACCAGAGCCGCCCCGGAGCCTGTGACTGTCCACTGGGCAGTGGGGGTTCTCTGACCGCCGTAGCCCAGGGGAAACCGGTATTGCCGTTCCGAAGAGGCAAAGTGGGAGGATGTCATTGCCACCACCTTCTGGGCAAAGCCGCCGCCCACGGCCATGGAGGCCAGAAGGAGGCTTTGCGCCATGGTGGAACAGGCGCCGTACAGTCCCAAATGGGGAATGCCTGTGTTCCGCAGGGTAAAGGACGAGCCGATACATTGGTTCAGCAGATCCCCGGAGAAGACCAGGTCGAATTCCTTCTGCCCCATACCGGCTTTGGAGGCGAGCTTTTTCAGCGCCTGCTGCTGCATATGCTTTTCCGCCTGTTCCCAGGTTTTCTGCCCGAAGTAGGCATCCCGGTTCTTAACGTCAAAGGTATGCCCCAGGGGACCTTCCGCCTCCTTTTTTCCGGCCACGCTGGCCCAGGCGGTGATCACCGGAGGATCCTCCAGGAAGAAGCTCTGCCGTCCTCGTTTGCGATTTGCCATAAATGCACCTTCTTTTGCCCTTGCTTTCTCTGGGGCGAGAGGAGAATCCCCTTTTTGCCTATGGATCCAGAGCGTTCCTAGTATGCGCCGAATTTGATGTTGCCATACCGCCGGGACGGGGATATAATGAAAAGAAAAGGGAAAAGAGGCGTTATATGCATTATCGGGTGCAATTGGCCGGTGCGGAAGATCTGAATCCAATCCAGGCGGTTTACGAAAAGGCCAGGAAATTTATGGCCGCAAACGGAAATCCGACCCAGTGGGGAAGCACATATCCCGACAGGGAGCTGCTGTCGGAGGATATCGCCAAAAAGCAGCTGTACAAGATCCTGGATAAGGACAGAATCTGCGGCGTTTTCGTGTTTTTTCAGGGAGAGGATCCCACATACCGGGTGATTACCCAGGGCGCCTGGCGTCGGCAGGAGGCTTACGGCGTTCTTCACCGGGTCGCCGGGGACGGCAGTGGCGGGATCCTGAAGACGGCGCTGGCTTTTGCTCGTGGGTCCTGCGGCTATCTTCGCATCGATACCCATGAGAACAACTGTGTTATGCAGCATGCTTTGGAGAAATACGGGTTTGTAAAGTGCGGAATCATCTTTACGGATGACGGCACCCCCCGGATTGCCTATGACGCGCTGTGACAGATACCGAATCGCGTAATTTCCGTGCGTTGTCTCAAAACTCCGTTTTGAGACAACGCCCAGGCCGTCGAGAAACCCCAGTTTTGCGTCAAGCAAAACTGGGGTTTCTCGACGGCCTTTCTTAATGAAAGGGAAATCCTTTCATCAAGAAACAGTATTAGAGAGGGTTTAGAGATTGCCGGCGTATACTGAACGCATCCGATCGGGAAAATTCCCAGCACACAAACGAAAAGCACCGGATAAAAGATGAACCAGGAAGGACGATTATGAAACAAATTTCCAAGTATGCTTACGGCCTCCTGCTGCTGGCAGGCATATGCCTTTTTTCGGGATGCGGAAAAGAAGAAGCCGCTTTCCAGAGCGTTCCGGAGACGACCTCTCTGGACAGCACGGTCCAGAGGGAAGAGACTGCCGCGACAACCCGAACCAGCCAAGGGCAGGACACTGCCGCGCAGGAAGAGAGCACGGCCATTGATTATGGGCCGAACCCCTGGAGCGGAACCTACATCATGGCCGATCCCAATATGGAAGCCGACCCGGAAGTGCTGGACAGCATTACCATGACCCTGCCGGAGGATGTGACCCGCCACCGGGTAACCAACTGCCAGATTGATTTCGTCAAGAACGGAACCCAGGTGGGCGGCTTCCTCTTGGTGGATATCCCGGAGGATATGCTGGAAAAGGCCTCCCAGACCAAGGAGGATTTTGAAGTTTTGTCCGACCATGTGGCCAAACAGGTCATGCCGGACATCTATCCCGCGGAAGCCAGCCTGTGGGGCGGCGGGCATACGAAAGGCAGAAACCATTATCTGACCATTTTTGTAAAAACCGCGGAAAAGAACGGTGCATGGACTCAGTACCGGCACTACATCTATGTAGGAGAAGAATACTGCTATGATTTTTGGATTGATGAAGGCTGGTGGGGAGACAGCGGTTTTGGCATCATGGAAAGCCTTTCCTGTGCGGATATCAAGCCGGAACTGAACGAAGTGGAATTCGCCTGGTCTAATGAATAATCATGATCGTTGAGGTGTAATGATGAAACGACATATACCAATCCTGCTGTTACTTCTTGCCGTTTGCCTGACAGTACAGACTGGGTGCGGGAAATCGGAGAATCCTTCCCGGAACGCTCCGGAGACGATTCGTCAGGAGACAACAGGGGAGTCCCAGACGCAAATTCCAAACAGCCAACCCCTGGAGACAGAACCGAACCAGGATGAAGCTGCGGCCTTGGACTATGGGCCGAACCTCTGGACGGGAACCTATATCACGGCGGATCCCAATATGGAAGCCGACCCGGAAGTGCTGGACAGCGTCACCATGACCCTGCCGGAAGGAATTACCCGCCACCGGGTATCCAACTGCCAGATTGATTTCGTCAGGAACGGAACCCAGGTGGGCGGCTTCCTGCTGGTGGATCTCCCGGAGGATATGCTGCAAAAGGCCGCCGAGACCAAAGAGGATTTTCTGACGCTGGGCGACCACCTTGGAAAGCAAATCATGGCGGATGTCTATCCGTCAGAATTGTCTGTATGTGGCGGAGGACATTTAAAGAACAGGGATTATTATTTAGCTGTTTTTTTTAAACAACGAAAAGGGACGGCATATGGAACCAGTACTGGCATCGTATCTATATTGGGGAAACGTATTGTTATGATTTTTGGATCGATGAATCCTACTGGGGGGGAAGTGGCGTAACCATTACGGATAGCCTGTCTTCACAGGATATCAAGCCGGAGTTGAATGACAAAGAGTTTGCTTGGTCTTATTGATGGGTTCCGTCTGTGGTCAGAATGGAACGGACTTAGGAAAGATTTGATCCAAATTCTGCCAGAAGTGTTTGAAATTCCGCATCGTTTTGCAGAAAGGCAAATTCATCGCTGGTTTTCAACTGGTTCAAAAGGGGCTGGATCATACGCGCTGTGGAAATGCCGGCGCCGTTGGAGGGGATATGCGAATACAGGAAAGAGGCTCGGGGATCCCAGACGCACTTCAGAGAATCCAGCATATCCCCCAGAATCGCAGTGGTTTGGACGGGATCTTTCCGGGCTGCGGCGATTTGAAATCGGGCGACAAACTTACCGTAGGGACTCAGGGAAAACGTATCGGTGAACATGGCCACCCGCTCCGCTACCTGGGCTGCCGCATCCAATTCACCCAGAGCAAGGTCAGCGTTGATCAGCTGGTAAAGAAGGGTTTGCACATCGGCTACTGCGGCCATCAGGGTCTGCTCCAGCAGCTTAGCGGCCTCCTGGGCACGGCTCTGTTGAAGATAAAGAGCTGCTTGAAGCATTCGCTTGTCAGGCGTATCATTCCGATTGGGCATCTGATCCAAATGCGTTTGCGCTGTTTCAAACTGTCGCTTTGAGATGGCCTGACTGGCCAGCAGGTAATTGGCGCTGTTTCGGATCGCGTCGTTTTCAGATTCGGTCAGACGCTGGTACCAGGCGTGGATAGCTTCCCAGAAGCCTGTGGCGTTTTTCTCATCCAATCCGGCAGAAAAGAGCAGGCTTTGAAGCAAAAGGGCAAGATTGTAAACCAGGGAATCGCAGTTGGGATAGGCGAATACCTTCTCCTGAGCCAGGGCGAATCCTGCTTCAAAGCCCTGGGAGGCAGCGGTTTGCCGGACCTGGCTGCAGAACAGCTCCACTTCCTGGGCGGTCAGATCCTGATGAAAGCCCAACAAGGTATTCAAATCGATTTTCAAAAGTCTGGCTAGGGGAGAAAGCAGGGCAATGTCGGGACAGGTATTGCCCTTCTCCCACTTGTTCACCGCCGGAGCAGTAACACCAAGGTATTCCGCCACCTGCTCCTGGGTCAGCCCAAGCTGTTTCCGGCGCTGAAAAATGGTCTGGTGGATCGTCATTGGGATCACGCCTTTCGTTGCATTTTAAGGAACCTCTGAATCCATCCGCTTCGGCGGAATGTCGGATGTTTTGTCCCATCCGCGCAGTTCATAAGAGCTTTCCTGAAACTATCATATCCAATCCGGTGGAGATTTTCAATTGAGCAATCCTTTTTCTGCCGGTTCAAAAAATTAACCAATGGGAAACAGACCGATAAACCATTTTGCTCTTTCGGAGACCTTCCAATCCTGAGAACAGATCTGAGCGGATTTTCCGCGGATATGCAATTCAATGGGCTTGCTGAAACGGCGGCAGGGATTTGCTCCCTGCCGCCGTCTCGCTGTTCAGTTGATTTTTGCGTTTGCATCCTCCCGCAGCTTGCTTTCTTCTTCCTTTTTCATAACATAAGTCAAGAAATAGAAATACAAACCATCTAAAATAAAGCACACGATTCCGGTAACTACAATAAACACATTTTTCTCAATGACGCCAATCAATGTCGGGGCCAATGTGCCCACCCATTTGCACAGGGCAATCAGCTTGGTCTGCCCCAAAGAGCTGCGCCTCCGGTTGAGCATATAGAGATAGGCAGCGCTCATGGCAATATTCTGCAGATACGCGGAATAAATCTCTGCCTGCTGATCGCCAAATTCAAAGATAAACAATACCTGAATGACAGCGCAAAGGAGGATTGTCAAGATTCCGAAACCAGAGTTTGCAAGAGTTCCGGGCTTTGCAAGTACCTGTCGAAATTGGCCTCAAATTGTGGCCAATTTCGGCCACTGACCTCCACTCAAAATCAAAGGAGGC
>CALXDT010000056.1 GCA_944387125.1 uncultured Oscillospiraceae bacterium
CTTTTACCACATCCGTGCAGTTCAAAAAGTGGGAAATACATACAGTATTTCTCCACTTTTTGAAGGTTCGGCTGAGGCAAAATCTCTCGGCATCCGCTCTTGCCGATTTAATCAGAGCTTCCTTAGAGATCATCCCTCGTCCGCTTCGGGTGCGGAGCGGGGAAAACACGTACAGGATTCTCCGCTTTGCATCGGCTCGGCTGAGGCAAAAGATTCTGTCACCGGCGCTTTCTGAAAGAAAAATCCATGATACGGGAGGGGTTCTATGATTGCGAGCGTTGCGGTCAGCGCGGCGAATTTCGCCATCGATAAGCCCTATTCCTACCGCATTCCCGAAGGAATGGCTCTGGAGCCCGGGCAGCGGGTGCAGGTTCCCTTCGGCCGTGCCAACAAGCGCGCCGAAGGGGTGGTGCTGGCAGTGAGCCGGGGAGAGGACGCGGCACTGAAAAGTGTGGACTGCGCCCTGGATCCGGAGCCGGTGCTTTCCGAGCTGCAGCTGCGGCTGGCGGCCTTTCTCCGGGAGCGGTATTTCTGCACGTTTTACGACGCCATCCGCGGCATCCTGCCTGCGGGTCTGTGGTTCCGGGAAAAGCAGACCATTTCCCTGACGGAAAACCGCAGCTGGAAGGAAAAGACCATCCGAAAGGAACATGCCCTCCGGGTGCTTTCGCACCTGGAAGAGCTGGGCGGCGCGGGGGAGCTCCCGGCGCTGCAATCCCTGGGACTGGAGGAACAGACCCTGACGGATGTGCTGGCCTACCTGTCCCGGAAGAAGTGGATCACCGCCGAAACGGAGCTGCTGCGCCGCACCGGTGACAAAACAGAAAAAATCGCCATCCTGGCATCCACCCCGGAGGAGGCCATGGAATATGTCCAAAGCCGGGGAAAAACCGCCTCTGCCCAGCGGAGTGTTTTGCAGCTGCTGTGCAGCCTGGGCAGCGCTTCGGTGAAGGAACTGTGCTATTTTACCGGCGCCTCCTCCGCTGCGGTCAACCGGCTGGAAAAGCTGGGGTATCTGACCTTACAGGAGCGGCCGGTGCTGCGCTGCCGGGAGATCCGTCCCGCGGAGCTGAAGGGGCCGCTGGTGCTGGAAGAAGACCAGCAGCGATGCTTTGAGGCACTGTCTGCGCAGATGGCGCAGCCCCATCCCGGTGTGGCGCTGCTGTACGGCGTCACCGGCTCCGGAAAAACCTCGGTCTACATCAAGCTGATCGAGCGAGCCTTGGCAGAGGGGAAAAGCGCCATGCTTCTGGTGCCGGAGATCGCCCTGACCCCCCAGCTTTTGGGGGTGATGGCAGCCTGCTTCGGCGACCGGGTGGCCGTGCTCCACAGCAGCCTCCCGGCGGGGGAACGGTACGATCAGTGGAAACGGGTTCGTTCCGGGGAAGCGAAGGTGGTGGTGGGCACCCGCTCAGCCGTCTTTGCTCCCTGCACCCCGGGGCTTGTGATCCTGGATGAGGAGCAGGAGCATTCCTATAAATCGGAAAATTCTCCCCGGTATTCCGCCCGGGAAGTGGCCATCTGGCGGGGCGCCAAGGAAAATGCCCTGGTGCTGCTGGGATCGGCCACACCCTCAGTTGAGACCATGTATCACGCGAAATCCGGGGATTACCAACTCTATACGTTAAAACAGCGGTACAACAGCCGCCCCTTGCCCCGGGTGGAGATTGTGGATATGCACCGGGAGCTGCAGCTGGGCAATGACCAGGCGCTGAGCATCCCGCTGCGCCAGGCCATGGCGGAGACCCGGGAGGCGGGGAAGCAGACGGTTCTGCTTTTGAATCGCCGGGGGAACAGCCGTGCTCTGGTGTGCGTCAGCTGCCGGGAAACCCCTGAGTGCCCCCGGTGCAGCATCAAGCTCACCTTTCACAGCGCCAACAACCGGCTGATGTGCCACTACTGCGGCTACTCCCAGCCGGTGCCCAGCCGGTGCCCCAGCTGCGGCGGGGCGCTGAAGACCATGGGCACCGGCACCCAGAAGGTGCAGCAGGAGCTTCAGCAGCTGTTCCCGGACATGCCGACCATCCGCATGGATGCGGATACCGTCAGCGCTGTGAACACCCATGAAAAGATTCTGGAGCGGTTCCAGCGGGAGAAAATCCCGGTGCTCATCGGCACCCAGATGGTGGCCAAGGGGCTGAATCTGCCGGATGTCACCCTGGTGGGTGTGCTGGATGCGGATCTGAGCCTCTATGCCGGCGGATTCCGGGCAGGGGAGACCACCTTCAACATTCTGACCCAGGTGGTCGGCCGCGCCGGAAGGGGCGAGACTCCCGGCCGGGCCATGATTCAGACTCTGGTTCCCCGGCATCCGGTGATCCGGCTGGCGGCAGAGCAGAACTACGACGGGTTTTACGATCTGGAGATTCCTCTGCGCCGGGTGCAGGCCGTTCCGCCCTTCGGGGATCTGGCATGGGTGGTGTTTGTGGGGCAGGAGGAAGCCGCGGTGCTCCGGGGAGCCGCGCTGTTTCGGGAGAGCCTCAGCGGCTGTCTGACCCAGGCGGCGTATGCGCATGAGAAATGCACCGTTCTGGGGCCTGCGCCTTGTGTGGTGCCGAAGATCAATTACCATTTCCGCTACCAGCTGACCCTTCGCTGCCGGATGACGAAACAGCTCCGGCTGCTGCTGGCGCATCTGCTGAGACAGTTCAGCAAGGACAAGCGCAACCGGGGCGTCAGCGCCTTTGTGGATGTAAATGGTTTTGAATAAGGGAATCTTTGATGAAATCCTCCGGGCGGAATGCCGGATCCTTTGTCCCATCCCCGCCGGCCGATGGCGTCAGAGGTTCCATAAGAAAACGTGGTATTGTGTTACTGAAGAAAGAGGCGTTTCAATGGGATTGCGTAAAATTCTGACAGATAAGGACCCGGCTCTGCACAAGGTCTGCAAACCGGTGGAGAAATTTGACCGGCGGCTGCATAAGCTGCTGGACGATATGGCCGAGACCCTGGAGGAGGCCAACGGTGTGGGCCTGGCCGCGCCCCAGGTGGGGATTCTGCGCCGGGTGGTGGTTGTGGATACCGGGGAAGAAATTCTGGAGCTGGTGAATCCCACCCTACTGGAAACCTCCGGGGAACAGATCGGCCCGGAGGGCTGCCTGTCTGTGCCCGGGAAGTACGGCCAGGTAAAGCGCCCCTACTATGCCAAAGTCCGCGCCCAGGATCGGAATGGGAATTGGTTTGAGGCGGAGGGGGAAGCGCTGATTGGCAGATGCTTCTGCCATGAGCTGGATCACCTGGACGGCATTGTCTACACGGAAGTGATGGAGCGGTTCCTTACCGAGGAAGAGCTGCGTGCCCTGGAGGAATCGTAAGAAGAAACCGAACCGCCGGCTTTGCTGCCGGTGATGGAATGAAGGAGCGCCCATGCGAGTTGTGTTTATGGGAACGCCGGAGATTTCGGCGACCTGTCTGAAAAAAATTCTTGCCGACGGCTTTCAGGTGGTGGGAGTCTATACCCAGCCGGATCGTCCCAAGGGGCGGGGAATGAAGCTCACCGCCTCCCCTGTGAAGCAGGTGGCGTTGGAGCACGCGATACCGGTATTCCAGCCGGAGAGCTTCCGCCAGGAGGAGACTGTGGAGGAGCTTCGGGCGCTGAAGCCGGACATCTGCGCGGTGGTGGCCTACGGCAGGATCCTGCCCCAGAAGGTGCTGGATGTACCCACCCGGGGCTGCATCAACATTCATGCCAGCGTCCTGCCCCGATACCGGGGCTCTGCGCCCTACCAGTGGGCGGTGCTGGACGGTCAGGAAGAGACCGGCGTTACGGCTATGTATCTGTGCCGGGAGATGGACGCGGGAGACATTATTGACATTTCCAGGACGCCCATTGATGAAAACGAGACTGCCGGGCAGCTGCTGGATCGGCTGGCGGTGCTGGGGGCGGATCTGCTCAGCGCCACACTGAAGCGGTTTGAGGCCGGAACCGTTCCCGGCGTGCCCCAGAACGAGGCGGAGGTGTCCTACGCGCCGATGCTGGATAAGAGCGTCTGTCCCATTGACTGGACGAAGACAGCCCGGCAGGTGCATAACCATGTGCGGGGGCTTCACCCCTGGCCGGTGGCCACCATGGAGCTGGGAGGCACGCTGTTTAAAGTCCACCAGACCCGGGTGGTGGAAGGCTCCGGCACCCCGGGGCAGATCCTGGGGCTGACCAAAACCGGCCTGCGGATCGCCTGCGGCCAGGGTGCCGTGGAAATCCGGGTGCTTCAGGCGCAGGGAGGGAAGCCCATGGCTGCCCCTGACTACTTCCGGGGGCATCCCCTGGAGGGATTATGAACCCCCGGGAAACTGCGCTGAACGCACTGATGGCCTGCCGGAAGGACGGCGGCTGGCCCAACGCGGTTTTAAAAGACTATATCCGCCGGGACCGGCTGGACAGCCGGGACGCGGGACTGGCCACCCGGCTGTGCTACGGCGTACTGCAGAACCGGAACAAGCTGGACTTCTACCTGGATCAGCTGCTCACGGGGAAACCCAAAGATCTGCACCCGGTGCTTCGGGATATTCTGCACCTGGGGCTGTACCAGCTGTATGAGCTGGACAAGATCCCGGACAGCGCCGCAGTGAATGAATCCGTCTCACTGGCAAAAAAATACTGCAAAAACCCCCGGGCGGCTTCCCTGGCCAACGGCGTCCTGCGCAATGCGGCCCGCAGCCGGGATCAGATCCGGCAGCCGGTGTCCTATGCGGATCGGTACAGCCATCCGGACGAACTGATCACTTTGCTGAAGGCCAATCTGCCCAAGGGGAAGCTGGAGCCGATGCTTATTGCGGACAATACCGCCCCCCAGACGGTGGCGCAGGTGAACACCCTGCGGATCTCCGGGGAGACGCTGGCAAAGCAGCTGGAGCGGGAAGGCGTCGCCGTTCAGAGGCACAGCTGGATGCCGGACTGTCTGGTGCTTTCCGGCACCGGGAATCTGGAACAGCTTCCCTCGTTTCAGGCGGGACTGTTCTATATCCAGGATCCGGCGTCCAAGCTCAGCGTGCTGTGCGCCCAGCTGCCCCGGGAAGAGATCCGGGTGCTGGACTGCTGTGCCGCTCCCGGGGGAAAGAGCTTTGCGGCGGCCATTGCCATGGAGGGCAAGGGGCGGATTGTGGCCTGCGATGTCCACGCCCACAAGGTGGAGCTGATCCAAAAGGGCGCCCGGCGGCTGGGGCTGGACGGCATCACCGCCCTGGAGCAGGACGCATCCCGCCGGAGGGAAGACTGGGTGGGCGCCATGGACGCGGTGATTGCCGATGTTCCCTGCTCCGGTTTGGGAATCATCCGGAAAAAGCCGGATATCCGCTACAAAGACCTTTCCGCCGGGGAGGATCTGCCCCGGCTGCAGCTGGCGATTCTGCGCACCCAGGCGGACTATGTAAAGCCCGGCGGTGTGCTGATGTATTCCACCTGCACCCTGCTGAAGCGGGAAAATGAGCAGGTGGTGGAGGCGTTTTTGGAAGAGAGGCTGGACTTCGCCCTGGAGCCGCTGCCGCTTCCGGAGGTGTTCCCCAAAAATGAAACCGGGATGCTTACCCTGATCCCCGGGGAATACGATACCGACGGCTTCTTTATCTGCCGTCTGCGGAGGAAGCTATGAATCTGAAATCCCTGACCCTGGAGGAACTGACCCAGCTGCTGAAAGACCGGAACCAACCGGCCTTTCGCGCCAAGCAGGTATTCACCTGGCTGCACAAGGGCGTCCGTACCTATGAGGAAATGACCAACCTGCCCAAAGACCTGCGGGAGGCGTTGGCGGAGGAATATCCCATCTGCCCTCCGGAGGCGGTGCGCAGGCAGGAGTCCCGGCGGGACGGCACCATAAAATATCTCTGGAGGCTCTCCGACGGCAACTGCGTGGAGACGGTGCTCATGCGCTACCGGTACGGAAACACCGTCTGCATTTCCACGGAGGTGGGGTGCCGGATGGGCTGCGCTTTCTGCGCCTCTACATTAGGGGGGCTGGTGCGGCGGCTGGAGCCCTTTGAGATGCTGGATCAGGTTCTGTTTACCCAGGTGGATTCGGGGTTTCCGGTTTCCCATATTGTCTTGATGGGCATTGGGGAGCCGTTGGATAACTTTGACAATGTGATGCGCTTTTTGGAGCTGGTGAACAGCCCTGCGGGTATGAACATCTCCATGCGGCACATCAGCCTGTCCACCTGCGGCCTGGTGCCCAAGATCCATGAGCTGGCAGAGCGGAAATTGCAGCTGACATTGTCAATCTCCCTCCACGCGCCCAACGACGCGGTGCGGGATCGGATCATGCCGGTGAACAGGGCCTATCCCATGGAGGCGCTGCTGTCCGCCTGCCGCCGGTACTATCAAGCCACCGGGCGGCGCATCTCCTTTGAGTATGCCATGATCCGGGATGTAAACGATTCCCAGGCGGACGCCAAAGAGCTGCTTCGGCGGCTGAAGGGGCTGCCGGCCCACTTCAATCTGATCCCGCTGAACCACGTGGAGGAAAGCCCTCTGAAGCCCAGTACCCGGGCGGCGGTGGCGGCTTTCCAAAAGACCCTGGAAGAGGGGGGCGTTCCGGCTACGGTGCGCCGCACCCTGGGGGGAGACATCGACGCCTCCTGCGGCCAGCTGCGCCGAAAGTATCAAGAAGGAAATTAACCGAGAGGAGCCAGGCATATGCAAAGCTGGGGTTTGACAGATCCGGGCATTGTGCGAAAACAGAATCAGGATGCCTACCAAATGGAGCAGCTGGACAGAGGTACCTTGCTGTGTATCGTTTGTGACGGCATGGGCGGCGCCAAATCCGGCAACATTGCCAGCACACTGGCGGTGGAGGTGTTTGTGGAAGAGGTTCGCCGCTGCTGGAAATCCTCCATGGAGCAGGAGATGATTGATCAAATGCTCCGCAGTGCCGTAAAACTGGCGAATTTTACCGTGTTTGACCAGGCAGCCCAGTTTGCGGAGTTTGACGGCATGGGTACAACTCTGGTGGCGGCTTTGGTCAAGGGGAAAAAGGCTACGGTGATCAATGTGGGCGACAGCCGTGCCTACTGCATCAACCGCGGCGGCATTCAGCAGATTACCAAGGATCACTCTTTGGTGCAGCTGATGGTGGATCGGGGCGAGCTGACCCCGGAGGTGGCCAAGACCTATCCGGGCAAGAATTACATAACACGAGCCATCGGCACAGAGCCGATGGTGCTGTGCGATATTTTTCATCGGGATGTGAGCAGGGGAGATTACCTGCTGCTCTGTTCCGACGGTCTGAGCAACGTGATGGACGATCAGGAAATCCTGTTCGAAGTGGTGCATGGGGTGAATAAGCAGCATTGCTGCAAGCGGCTGCTGAATATCGCGAAAAATCGCGGAGCGCCGGACAATGTTACCAGCGTTTTGATTCAGATTTAGACGACTAGCAGCGAAAGGAGCAATTCTCGCGTATGGATCAATATATTGGGCGGCTGCTGGATGACCGGTACGAGATCCTGGAGATCATCGGTACCGGCGGCATGGCCGTTGTATATAAAGCTCGCTGCCACCGTCTGAACCGGCTGGTAGCAATCAAAATTCTGAAAGACGAATTTGCCAGGGACGAGGAATTCCGGCGGCGGTTCCACGCCGAAGGGGAGGCGGTGGCGATGCTCAGCCACCCCAACATCGTCCAGGTATATGATGTCTCTTCCTCGGACAGCGCCAATTTTATTGTCATGGAGCTGATCGACGGCATTTCTCTGAAGCAGTATATGGAAAAGAAAGGCGTGCTCAACTGGAAGGAGACGCTGCACTTTGCCATGCAGATTGCCAAGGGTCTGGAACACGCCCACAGCCGGGGCATTGTCCACCGGGATATCAAGCCCCACAATGTGATGGTGCTGAAAAACGGCTCTGTCAAGGTCATGGACTTCGGCATCGCCCGGGTGATGAATAAGAGCAATACCCTGACCAAGGAGGCGCTGGGTTCCGTTCATTACATTTCCCCGGAGCAGGCCAAGGGCGGCCATACGGACAACCGTTCCGACCTGTATTCGCTGAGCGTTGTGATGTATGAGATGATCACCGGACGGCCTCCCTATGACGGGGAATCCGCCGTGGCAGTGGCGATCCAGCACATCAACGGCGGCGCGCCCATGCCCTCCGCGCTGAATCCCAACATCCCCGGCGGGCTGGAGCAGATTATTATGAAGGGAATGTCCCTGGAACCCCGGGATCGGTATTCCTCTGCCGGGGAAATGCTCCAGGACATGGAAGAGTTCCGAAAGAATCCCGCCATCCTCTTTGGTTATCAGAAGACCATGGATGAGGCCACCAGAACCATCCCCACAGTGGGCGGCGCCAGAACCCTGGCGGAGAAAAAGGCGCAGGCCAAAACCGGCACCCGGGTATCCACGGACAGTATGCGCTTGAGGACTCCCGCCCAGGGAACAGCGCCTAAACGGACTGCCTCCGGAAGCTCCGGCCAGGACCCGGCGGCGGAAAAGCTCCGGCAGACCCAGCAGCGGCGCAAAACCCCTGAGCAGAAGAAGCAGGAAGAGCGCAGCCGTGTAGCCACCACGGCAATTGTGATTTGCAGCGCCGTGGCGGTGACAGCCATCATCATTTTCCTGGTGGCGCTGTTTAACGGCGCCCTGCTGAACCGGGAAAATGAGCTGGTGGAGGTTCCCTACCTGGTGGGGCAGAAGTACCATGAAAACCTGGAAGAGGAGTATTCGGACTTTGTCATCCGCCACTCCCCCCAGCAATACGATGATGTTTACGCCGAGGGGCAGATTATGCAGCAGACCCCGGCGGGTGGAAGCAAGGTGCAGAAAGGCTCGGATCTTTGGATCACCGTGAGCATGGGCACAGAGCCGCCGGTAAAGGTGATGGACAACCTGATTGATCTGGACGCGGAGCAGGCGGAGTCTGTTCTGAAGGAGCAGGGGTACTATGTGTACATCCGGGAAGAGGCCAGCTACGTGTTTGAGGAAGGCCGGGTTATCCGCACCGATCCTGCCGACGGCGCGGAGCTGACCGCGGGGCAGTCGGTTTATCTGTATGTAAGCACCGGACCGGAGGTTCAGACGGAAAAGATGCCCAACGTGGTGGGCATGGAATTGGAACTGGCGCAGAAGCTGCTGGATCAGCTGGGCTTTCAAAACCTCCGGATCGAAGAGGCGGAGAGCCTGAAGCCCAAGAATCAAGTGATTTACCAGTCGGTGGAGGCAGACAAGGAGATTGATGTAGACTCGGAAATCATCATCCACTACTCCATGGGACCGGAGGAGACGGAGGAAACGGAGGAGACGGTGGAGACCACCAGTCCGCTTGTGACCATTCCCGCAATCTTCAATGTACCGGTGCGGGACGTGGATTACACCATGGAGCTGTATGAAAATTCCACCCAGGAGCTGGTGTATACCCAGGTGGTTTCCGCGGGAGAGAGCACCGTCACGGTGGAGCTGACCGGCAGAGGCACCGTCAGCTACAGCTTGTATGCCGACGGCGAGTTTATCCGGGATGACATTGTTGTGGAGTTTGACCATGGATGACAGAACCACAGGAAGGATCCTCCGTTCCATCAGCGGATTTTATGATGTGCAGACGGATCGGGGACTTGTCACCTGCCGCGCCAGAGGCATCCTTCGCAGGGAAGGCCGCAGCCCCCTTACCGGGGATCTGGTGGAGATTACCCGGGAACGGGGGAAGGGGATGGTGGAAAAGATCCTTCCCCGGAAAAACAGCTTTGTCCGCCCGGCGGTTGCCAATATTGACGCGCTGGTGGTGTTTGCCGCCAACGTCAACCCCATTACCGAGCCGTACCTGATTGACCGGGTGGCGGCCATTGCCGGGGATCAGGAGGTGCCGGTTTACCTGTGCGTGAACAAGTGCGACCTGGATCCGGCCCACTCCCTGGTGGAGATCTATACCCGGGCGGGATTTCCGGTGATCCGGGCCAGCGCGGAAACGGGAGAAGGCGTGGAACAGCTGCGGCAGCTGATTCGCGGCAAGCTCACCGCCTTCACCGGCAATTCCGGCGTGGGAAAGAGCACCATGCTCAACCGTTTGTGCCCGGCGTTGAACCTGGCCACCGGCGAGATTTCGGAAAAACTGGGGCGCGGGCGGCACACCACCCGCCATGTGGAGCTGTACAAGCTGGGAGAGGGCACCTATGTGGCGGACACCCCGGGCTTCTCCGCCTTCGATACCGACCAGATGGATGTGATTCTGAAGGAGAATCTTCAATACGCCTTCCCGGATTTTGCCCCCTATTTGGGCAGCTGCCGGTTTGATGACTGCACCCACCGGTCGGAGCCGGACTGTGCCGTGCGGGCAGCCCGGGAGGCAGGCCGCATCGGAAAGACCCGGTATGAAAGCTACCTGCGGCTGTATGAAAAGGCCAGCCAGATTAAGGAATGGGAACTGAAATAGTGCCTGCTGAATCAGCCGCTTTTTGTGGCTGATTCCCCGCCATAGGCGGGAAATTGAAAAAACGGCTCTTTCCAACCGTTTTTTTCAATTCAGGTGCGTGTCCATGTGTATTTTGGATGATGCGGCGCACCGCATCATCCAACCCGGCGCAAGGTTTTTTCCGCTTTTCAGCGGAAAAACCCTTGCGCCGGAACAACGCAAAAAAGTCCGGAAAGCCTTGGCTTGCAAGGACGTTTGCGTTG
>CALXDT010000057.1 GCA_944387125.1 uncultured Oscillospiraceae bacterium
AAATGATTTTTATTTGCCGCAATGCGGCAAATTCTGCGAAGATTTTTTGACACTCTGGGATTCCCTGCCTTTGGCGGGGAATCCGCTGTTTCCGGCGGGAAGCCGGCATAGAATTCCCTTCCGGGGCATAGGCTTGTGACACAAGGAGGGATGGGTATGGACGTGCAGGATCAGATCCCCCACAAGCTGCAGCTGGAGCAGCGGCGGAAGCTGACGATGAACGCGGTGACGGAGGTGATCAGTTTCGAGGAAAACGCGGTGGTGCTGCAAACGGCCCTGGGCACCCTGATTGTCCAGGGGCGGGAATTGCAGCTGAAGAACCTCTCCCTGGAGGGGGGACAGGTAGCGGTGGAAGGGGAGATCACCGCGCTGATTTACGAAGAACCCAGACAGGGCGGCGGCTGGCGGAAACGACTGTTCGGATGAGCCGTTCCGTTTACTGCCTGGCCTGCGCCCTGGCCATGGGGGCAGGCCTGGGGCTGTACTATGACTTTTTAACCTGGCCCCGGCGCCGATGGACGGCGGTTTCCGACTGCTTTTTTCTGGTTTGCGCCGCCTGGGCAGGGATCTATCTGGGCTTCGGAGTCTGCCGGGGAGACCTGCGCCTGGGGTATTACGCGGGGCTGGGAATGGGTTTTTGGGTCTGGCGCCGGGGAGTTGGCGGGGGTCTTCGCCCGCTTTTTGACCTGTTTTGGGGGATTTTGGAAAAATCTGGCAGGATTTTGCTGCTGCCTTGCAAAAAATTTTCGGATTTGGCAAAAATTTTGTTTGCATCTGGGGAAAAATGGGTTACAATAAATAGGAGAAAACCCAGGCAGAATAACCGAGGTATATCCCATGAAAATTTTCCGAACCAAAAAGAACGTTCAGGTGGTGGTGCGTTCCGGCCCCCTGGCTTTAAAAATTGCGGCCAGCCTGCTGATCCTGTTTTCGATCATGGCGCTGGTGGCGCTGCGATGGGTGCACAACGGCATCCAGGAAAGAACCCAGGATCTGCTGACCCAGTCCGCCGGACTGGAGTACGCCAACCAGCAGCTGGAAGAAAAAATCGACAGCATCGGCTCCGTCCAAAGCATTCAGGACATCGCCCGGGAGGAGCTGGGGCTGATCGACCCCAACGTGGTCATCATTGACACCCAATAATTTCGTTATTCCGGCAATCGCATTGCTGTAAAAGATGGAGGAAACAAAGCATATATGGAGTTAACCGTAGGAACCGTCCTGGAGGGCAAGGTAAAGTCGATCACAAATTTTGGCGCGTTCATCTCCCTGCCGGAGAACAAGACCGGTATGGTACATATTTCTGAGGTAGCCAATGCCTACGTCAGCGATATCCGCCAGCATCTGACAGAAGGTCAGGACGTAAAGGTCATGGTCATCGGCACCGAAAACGGTAAGATCAATCTTTCCATCAAACGCCTGGAGCCAAAGCCCCAGCGGGATGCCGGCAGGTCCAATTTCCGCGCCGGCGGCTCGCCGCGCCGGGAGGGCGGCAATTTCCAGAACCGGGAGCAGTCCGGAGGCCGTTCCCAGAGAACGCCGGTGCCTCCCGCCGCTCCGAAGACCGCCGACGAGCTGTTTGAGGAAAAGCTCAAGGCCTTTATGTCCGAATCCGACAGCAAGCTCTCCTCCATCAAAGCCTACTCCGATCACCGGGGCAGAAACCGAAGAAGAGGATAACCCCAGAGGAAGCCTATGGAAACGGTGGTTGTTACCGGCGGCTCCCGGGGAATCGGCGCCGCGGCGGTGGAGCGGTTTGCCGCCAGGGGGGACCGGGTGTATTTCCTGTATGAAAAAAACCATGCCGCCGCCAAGGCCGTGGCCGGGAGAACCGGAGCCGCAGCCCTCTGCTGCGATGTGGCGGATCCGGCGGCGGTCAGCCGCACCTTTGCCGCATTGGACCACGTGGACGTGCTGGTGTGCGGCGCGGGGATTTCGCACTACGGCCTCATGTCCCAGGTGGAGGAAGCGACCTGGGACCGGATCTTCGCGGTGAATGTCAAAGGGGTGTACCACTGCGTCAACGCAGCCATGCCGCACTTCCTGCGCAAGCACCGGGGCTGCATCGTCACGGTCTCCAGCATGTGGGGGCAGGTGGGCGCCTCCTGCGAGGCGGCCTATTCCGCTTCCAAGGGGGCGGTGATCGCCCTGACCAAGGCTCTGGCCAAGGAGCTGGGCCCCAGCGGCATCCGGGTCAACTGCGTTGCGCCCGGGGTGATCCTGACGGATATGTGCGCCCAGGTGGATCCCCAGGCGCTGGAAGCCCTTGCCCAGGAGGCGGCGCTGGGGCGCAACGGCACCCCGGAGGATGTGGCGCAGGCCATCGAATACCTTGCCCGGGCGGAATTTGTCACCGGCCAGGTTTTGCCGGTGAACGGCGGCCTGGTGATCTGAAGGATACTGCAAAGGAGATACCTATGAAAATTGCCATTGGATGTGACCACGGAGCGCTGGCTCTGAAAGAAAAACTCCTTGTCCATCTGACCGGGAAGGGATATGAGCCGGTGGATTTCGGCACCTACGGTCCGGAAAGCTGCGACTATCCCGACTTTGCCGCAGCCGCCGCGCGGGCGGTGGCCGGGGGCGAATGCCAGCGGGGCATTGTTCTGTGCACCACCGGCATCGGTGTGTCCATCACCGCCAATAAGGTGCCCGGGATCCGCTGCGCCCTGCTCAGCGACCCCTGGTCTGCCAGGCTGACCCGGCTGCACAACGATACCAACATGATGGCGCTGGGCGCTGCCGTGGTGGGCGAGGGGCTGGCTCTGGAGATCGTTGACGTGTGGCTGGAGACGGAATTTTCCGGGGAAGCCCGGCATCAGCGCCGGGTGGACAAGGTCATGGCCCTGGAGAACAAATAAAGGGGGCTGCATAGAGCCCCTTTCAGAGCTTCAAAAAGCCTCGCAGAGTTTGCCGCCTCCAGCGGCAAATGAAATCTGAATATAAGGAACCTCTGAATAAATCGTCTTCGGCGGAATGCCGGATCTTTTACCACATCCGTGCAGTTCAAAAAGTGGGAAATACATACAGTATTTCTCCACTTTTTGAAGGTTCGGCTGAGGCAAAATCTCT
>CALXDT010000058.1 GCA_944387125.1 uncultured Oscillospiraceae bacterium
GAGCCCCAGATGATCGCGTTGGATAAGCTGCTTCACAGAAAGCCCATAGAGGTGGACGAATATGATTTCTTCAGCCTGGGGGAAGAGGAATTCTGGGTGTGCTTCCGGCTGCGGACAAGGAAGGATAACCTTTGGTGTTTTCCCCTTCGGGACGGGCGTCCTTCCCGGAAAGATGTCGGTTTTGGGGGACAGAGTTTACATAATCTTCACAATATCCCCCCGGAGACAGGGTCTGTGGAGAAGTTATCCACATTCTCCACAGTCTTTTCCACAGGCTGTGGGGGAAAAACAGTTGAAAAAGCCCGGGGGCTGTGGAAATCTCCCCCCGGCATCCACAGGGGTTGGAAAACCTGTGGATGCTTTTTTTGTTTACATAATGTCTTCCGAGCCGAAATGCGCCCCCCACCGTAAGCCGGGGGCCTTTCTGTGCCGGCAAGGAAGGCCCCGGGGCGTTTCCCGGGAGAAAAATTTACAATCTGTTTGCTTTTTCCATGAAACAATTCTCCCCTGAAAAGCGTTTTATATATAGGGAACCTCTGAATAAATCGTCTTCGGCGGAATGCCGGATCTTTTACCACATCCGTGCAGTTCAAAAAGTGGGAAATACATACAGGATTCCTCCACTTTTTGAAGGTTCGGCTGAGGCAAAATCTCTCGGCATCCGCTCTTGCCGATTGAATCAGAGCTTCCCTAATTCTGTTACAGTGCTGCCGAATATGTGATTTTCGGAAGAGAATCCGTATAAGGAAACTCTGAATCATCAGAGGCGACAATTATACAGCTGGCTGATGATTGCGTGAAAGGCTTGGGCACGCGGTTCGGCGCAACCGCCGCACTGCGTGCCCTTTTTTTGGGAAACCGGAGAGCACCGCTCCCGGGAAATGGAGGCGAACAACCATGGGCAATGACCCCGTGCTGCAATTGCGCGGCATATGCAAATACTTTCCCGGCGTCAAGGCTCTGCAAAATGTGGACTTCACCCTGAGAGCCGGGGAGATTCACGCTTTGATGGGCGAAAACGGCGCCGGCAAATCCACCTTGATCAAGGTGCTCACCGGCGTTTATGAAAAAGACGGCGGCGAGATCTTCATTGAAGGGCGCCAGGGCGCGGTATCCATCCGCTCCCCCCAGGACGCCCAGAATGCGGGCATCAGCACCGTTTATCAGGAAATCACCCTCTGCCCCAACCTGACGGTGGCAGAAAATATGTATATCGGCAGAACCAAGGGCGCCGTGACCAACTGGAGGAAAATGAACGCCGACGCCCAGGCGCAGCTGACCTCCCTGGGCATTCCCGCCTCTCCCGGCCAGCAGCTGGGCAGCTGTTCCATTGCGGTGCAGCAGATGGTGGCCATTGCCCGGGCGTTGGATATGGAATGCAAGGTTCTGATTCTGGACGAACCCACCTCCTCCCTGGACGAGCAGGAGGTGGCCAAGCTCTTCAAGCTCATGCGGGATCTGAAGGCCAAGGGCGTGGGCATCATCTTTGTCACCCACTTCCTAGATCAGGTGTACGAGGTCTGCGACCGGATCACCGTCCTCCGGGACGGCCATCTGGTGGGAGAATATGTCATTGAAGACCTGCCCCGGGTGCAGCTGGTTTCCAAAATGCTGGGCAAGGAGCTGGACGACATGGCTTCCATCCGGGGCGAAGGCTCCGGTCAGGCGCAGTCCGCCGGTGAGCCGGTGCTGGAGGCCAGGGGTCTTTCCAGCACCGCGGGAATCAAGCCCTTTGACTTCACCATTCGCCGGGGAGAGGTCAACGGCTTCACCGGTCTGCTGGGCTCCGGCCGCAGCGAATGTGTCCGGGCCATTTTCGGCGCCGACCGGAAAACCAGCGGTACCGTCACCATGGACGGAAAGCCCGCGAAAATCAGCAAGCCCCTGGACGCCATGAAGCTGGGCATCGGCTACCTGCCGGAAGACCGGAAGCAGGACGGCATCGTGGGGGATCTGTCCGTGCGGGAAAACATCATTCTGGCGCTGCAGGTGATGAAGGGCTTCTTCCGCCCCATCTCCCGGCAGCAGGCGGAGGCCTTCGCGGAGGAGTACATCCGGCTGCTGGAGATCAAAACCGCTTCCTCCGACACCCCCATCAAGCAGCTGTCCGGCGGCAACCAGCAGAAGGTAATCCTGGCTCGCTGGCTGCTGACCGATCCGAAATACCTGATTCTGGACGAGCCCACCCGGGGCATTGACGTGGGCACCAAGGTGGAGATCCAGAAGCTGGTGCTGAAGCTGGCGTCGGAGGGCAAGTCCGTGACCTTCATCTCCTCGGAGATCGACGAGATGCTGCGCACCTGTTCCCGGCTGATCGTCCTGCGGGATCGGAAGGTGGTCGGGGAACTGACCGGGGAGGATCTGAACCAAACCAAAATTATGGCGACCATCGCAGGAGGAGAGAAGTGATATGCAGACTTTGAATCATCCCAAACAAACCGGGCCGGTTCCCTTTCTGCGCGGCCTGATCCGCAACCAGATCTTCATTCCCCTGGCGGCGCTGCTGATTCTGGTGGTATTCAATTTGATTGCCGACCCCTCCTTTTTTAAGATCACCCTGGGTCAGAACAGCAACGGCGACCCGGTGCTCTCGGGCAATCTGATCACCATCCTCAACAACGCCTCGGAGCTGGTCATCCTGGCCATCGGCATGACCCTGGTCACTGCGGCCTCCGGCGGACAGGATATTTCCGTAGGCGCGGCCATTGCCATTGCCGGTTCCGTGATCCTGCGGGTGCTCTGCGGGGAAGAGGCCCGTCCCGAAACCATGCAGGCCCCCATCATCGTGGCGTTCCTCATTGCCTGCGTCGCCGCCATGGGCTTCGGCGCCTTCAACGGCATTCTGGTGGCCTACTTTAAGATCCAGCCCATGGTGGCCACCCTGATTCTCTACACCGCCGGCCGCTCCATCGCCGCCTGGATCAACAACAACCAGCTTCCCATTATCAGCGATCCGGAATTCGGCTACTTCGGCAACTTCATCCCCGGGATCCCCATTCCCACTCCGGTGTTCCTTGCCATAGCCTGTATGATTGTGATCTTCCTGGTGCTGAAATTCACCACCCTGGGGCTTTACACCCAGGCGGTGGGCATCAACAGCCATTCCTCCCGGCTTAACGGCATCAACCCCGCCTTCGTCAAGTTCCTGACCTATGTGATCATGGGGCTGTGTGTGGCGGTGGCAGCGCTGATCAAGGTCAGCCGGATCTCTTCCATCAACTACTCCGTCATTGCCAAGGACATTGAAATGGACGCCATATTGGCAGTGGCTCTGGGGGGCAACGCCCTCAGCGGCGGCAAATTCAACATGGCCGCTTCCATTCTGGGCGCCTATGTGATCCAGTTCCTGACCACCACCCTGTATAAGTTCAATGTGGCCTCCGACGCCCTGCCCGCTTACAAAGCGGTGGTGGTGATCATCCTGGTGGTCATGAGCGCCCCGGTGATGCGCCAGAAGCTGCAAAAGCTGTGGGCGCGGCTGGCTCCCAAAAAAGCCGAAGCGGTAAAGGAGGCGAAGTGATATGGCGCCGAACATCGGTCTGAAAAACGGCCGTCTTGCCCGGCAGGGCGGCATATCCGACACCAATCTGCTGCTGATCATCACCATTACGGTATTTTTGGTGATGTACGCCTGCGCGGTGATCTTCCTGGGGGCGGGCTTCCGAAAGCCCCAGGCCTTCTTCAACATTCTCAACGACAACGCCGCCTTGATTATCCTGGCCTGCGGCATGAGCGTCGTCATGATCACCGGCGGCATTGACATCTCCGTGGGCACCCTCACCGCCCTGGTCTGCATGAGCTGCGCCGTCCACCTGGACTACAACGGGGGCAGCGTGCTTACCGCCATGGCGCTGGCTGTGGCCATCGGCATGGCCTTCGGCCTGGTTCAGGGCTATCTGGTGGCCTATCTGGAAATTCAGCCCTTTATTGTCACCCTGGCGGGCATGTTCTTTGCCAAGGGCATGACCACCATCGTCAACTCCACCCAGTTCAATGTGGAGCACGAGGCCTTCCAGGCTCTGAAGGGCACCCGGATCTATGTGCCGGGGATGGGCAGCATCAACAAGCTGGGCAAATACGTTCCCGCTTATGTGGAGCCGGGGGTCATCGTGGCGCTGCTGGTGGTGCTATTGCTGTTTGTGCTGCTCCGGTGGGGCAAGCTGGGACGGGGCTTCTACGCCGTGGGCGGCAACGCCGCCAGCGCCAATATGCTGGGCATCAACGTCCGCAGAACCCGGTTCCTGGCACACCTGCTGTGTTCTACCCTGGCGGGCATCGGCGGCTTCGTGTACTTCCTGCACGTAGGCTCCGGCTCTCCCTCCCATGCCAGCGGCGCGGAAATGAACGCCATTGCCTCCTCCATTATCGGCGGCACCATGCTCTCCGGCGGCGTGGGCAATGTGGTGGGCACCTTCTTCGGGGTGCTGTCACTGAGCACCATCAAAAACATTGTCTCCTCCCTGGGTCTGGACGAAGCCTGGTGGACAAACATCACCGTGGCGGCCATGATCTGCCTGTTCCTGGTGATCCAGAGCCTGGTGCTCCTGCGCAAAAACAAAAGCAAGCAGTAAAGACGCATACGGAATTCACTGATTCGAGCGGCATGGCTTTTTGGCCATGCCGCCCTTTTTCCGTTTCGCCGTCCCCGGCAGGGTGCCTTTATTTTTCCCGCAGCTCCTCCGTCAGCTTCAAAATCTCCGGAGCGGCCTTTTTCCGTTCTCTTTTCAGCACCTGCTGATAAAGCGGGTAGGCGGCGATGACGCCTGCCATGCCCACAATGCCGCAGATAAGCCCGATTGTCCACTCCAACGCTGTGCCAAGGCCATCTCCGAATTCGCTCATAATCAGGCTCATGCCCAGCCCCAGGATCAGCAGGCTGGCAATGCCGACGCAAAGGGAAACCCCGGCGGCTTTCTTGGTGACACCGGCGTCCAGCTTTCGCAGCTTTTCCAGCTTGCTTTCGGATATTTCCGCCGTGACATATTTTTTTCGGATCTCCTCCACCTCTTTCTGCTGCGCGGAGGAATAGGTGTAGTGGAAGCTGTTATTTTGTTCGCTCATGTTTCTTCTCCTGTTTCAAGGCTCCGGACACCTTCACAATCATATAAATTGCCATTGCGATGATGAACACCGATACGGCGCCGCCGCTGATCCCCAAAAAGAACCTGCGTGTCAATAAATTCCCATGCCGACGATCGGCACCACGATCCATGAAAGGACAGACGGCATGGGAATTTTGTGTGCATCCGCCCCGGTTGCCCGTAGGGGCGAAAGGAAATTTCCGTGCCCCATATTGGTACAGAAATTTCCTTTGCTGTGTAAAGTCGATAAGCATTTTTCAGATTTTGCCGAACTTATTTGCTCATTATTTTATCGCTGAGGGCGATGATTTTATCTGCGTATTTCTTCTTGCGGGAGGAGAGGATTTTTTTGTAAACGGGATAGTTGATGATTGCCATAAGCATGCCCGCAACGCCGATTACAATGCCGGGGCGCATCGGCTCGGAAATCCCAAGGGAAGCTCCGATATCCGTCATCGCAAGGCTCATGCCGCTGCCCATCACCAGGGCTGCGACGCTGCCGAAGGTATAGGCGAACACCTTGGCAGGGCGCTTGACCTTGGCGTCCAGCGCCCGGAGCGCATCCAGTTCCGCAGTTTGCTTCTCGGTGTACTGGGTGCGGATTTTTTGAATGATAAATTCCTGATCGTTCTTGTTCATGTTAAATAACCTCATATCTTTTAAATTTGTGCCTGCCCGGACACTTCAAACTCTGCCGGCACGGCTTCCGCTTCCTGCGCGGCAGCCACCTGCTCACCCTGGACGGTCATTTTTTTGCCCCTTCAGTCCCTCCGGCCTGCCCTCCCTTTGGGGCGGATACTTTTTTCGGATTGCCTGCGCCGCTCAGCGCTGCAATTCTCCCGAAAGTCTTTTCTTTGCATCTTCTACGGTTTCGCCTTCCCTGGCAAACAGCGTTTCAACACACTTGTCGGCCACTTTACCGAAGCCCGCAACAACGCCGGTTTCTATTTTCTGATATCCGCTGACAACGCCGTTCTCGATTTTCTTGTACCCCTGAACCACCTTCTCCGCGATTTTTTCGTTTGCTTCTACAATTTTAGACATTTTTATGTTCTCCTTTTTTTGATTTTGCGGGTTCATTGTACCTTCGGACTGTTTGCAAGATGTTGGCGTTTTGTTTGTGTTTTGTTAAAAAGCCAAACCTTCGTTGAAAAACGCCCTCCCCCGCGCAAAGCAGGCATTCCGTCCGGGCGGAGGATTGGACGCAAAGGAAGGCTCCGCCGGCGGCGGAGCCTTCCCGATTATTTCTTCTGATGGATGGTGGATACGCACAGGGTGGTCTCTTCCAGCACATCCAGCAGCGCCCGGACGGTGTCCAGGGAGGTCAGCATCGTCACCCCGTTTTGGGTGGCGCATTGGCGTATGGACGCCCCGTCCCGGTAGTGTACCCCGGACAGGACGGCCCGGGTGCAGATCACATAGCTCACATACCCCGCCCGGATGGAGTCCAGAATTTCCTCGCTGCCCTCGCTGAGCTTCCGGCGCAGCCGGGTGCGGATGCCGTTTGCCTTCAGGAATACCCCGGTGCCCACGGTGGCCTCGATGTTGAAGCCCAGTTGGTAGAACCGCCGGGCCAGGGGCAGCGCCTCCTCCTTGTCCTCGTCCGCCAGGGTGAAGGTCACCGTGCCGTAGTTCTGCAGCTTCATCCCCGAGGCGGCCATGGCCTTGTACATAGCCCGGTGGAGGGTTTTGTCATAGCCGATGGCCTCGCCGGTGGATTTCATCTCCGGGGACAGGCAGGCGTCCATCCCCCGGAGCTTGGAGAAGGAGAAGGCCGGCGCCTTTACATAGTATCGCTGCTTTTCATCGGGATAGAGCTGGGTGATCCCCTGGTCTTTCAGGCTTCTGCCCAGCATCACCCGGGTGGCGATATCCGCCAGAGGCCAGCCGGTGGCCTTGGACAGGAAGGGCACCGTCCGGGAAGACCGGGGATTCACTTCTATAACATACACATTCTCCCGTTTATCC
>CALXDT010000059.1 GCA_944387125.1 uncultured Oscillospiraceae bacterium
CAATATGTAGAGCAACTGAGTATAGGCAAAGCGAAGCAGCAGAATTGAGTCAATCTTGTCAGGCCATGGTCGTTGTGGGAGACCCCAAAAGTTCCAATACAGGCCGTCTTGCTATGATTTGCCGAGAGCATTGTCAAAAGGTTTTCCTGGTGGATCACGCCGGTCAATTGCGTCCGGAGGATTTTGACGGTGTTTGCGATGTTGGAATCACTGCCGGCGCGTCGACTCCGGCGTGGATTATAAAGGAGGTCAACAAGACTATGAGCGAAATTACCAATGTTGAGGCTGTACAGGAGGAGAACTTTGCCGAACTTCTCGAGCAGTCCATCAAGACTTTAAATACAGGAGACAAGGTGAAGGGCGTTGTTACCGGTATCGGCAACACCGAAGTCCAGGTGGATCTGGGCACCAAGCATGCCGGTTACATTCCTTATGATGAAGTCAGCACCGATCCTTCCGTGAAGCCGGAAGACATTCTGAAGGTGGGCGATGAGATCGAGGTCTTCGTGGTTCGGGTCAACGACCAGGAGGGCACCGTTCAGCTGTCCAAGAAGAAGCTGGACGGCCTGAAGGTCTGGGACGACATGGCTGCCTGGGTGGAGGAAAAGGTCACTGTGGAAGGCCTGATCACCGAGGAGAACAAGGGCGGCCTGGTGGCCAATGTCAAGGGCATCCGGGTGTTCATTCCCGCTTCCCAGTCCGGCATCGCCAAGGGCGGCGACATGGCCGGCATGGTGGGCAAGACCGTGCAGATGAAGATTACCGAGGTCAACCGTGCCCGCCGCCGTGTCATCGGCTCCATCCGGGCCGTCACTGCGGAAACCCGCAAGGCCGCTCAGGAGAAGATCTGGGCGGAGATCGAAAACGGCAAGAAGTACCACGGCGTTGTGAAGTCCATGACTTCCTACGGCGCCTTCGTGGACATCGGCGGCGTGGACGGCATGGTTCACGTTTCCGAGCTGAGCTGGAACCGGATCAAGACCCCCGCCGATGTGGTGAAGGTGGGCGATGAGATTGACGTATACGTCATCTCCTTCGATCCCGAGAAGCACAAGATCTCCCTGGGCTACAAGACCGCTGAGATGAACCCCTGGAACCAGTTCATGACCAACTACGCCGTGGGCGACGTGGTGGACGCCAAGGTGGTCAAGCTGATGACCTTCGGCGCCTTCGCCGAGATCCTGCCCGGCGTGGACGGCCTGATCCATATCTCTCAGATTGCTGACCGCCGCATCGGCAAGCCCGAGGATGTTTTGTCGGAGGGTCAGGAGGTCAAGGTCAAGATCACCGATATCGACGCCGAGAACAAGCGTATCTCCCTGTCCATCCGCGCTCTGCTGGAAGAGTCCGACGAGGACGCTGAGTAATTTCTAGAAGAACACCGGGGCGCGTATGCCGCCCCGGTTTTTTTATCGGCAGCGTAAGCTGCCTGTGTCATTCAGGAGGTATGAAAAATGGTTAAGCACATTGTACTGTACACTTTGAAAGAGGGCGTGGACAAGGACGAAGCGGTGAAGCTGATTGCTTCTGTTTTGGAGCCGCTGGTGGGCAAGATCCCGGGGCTGCTCCATCTGGAGATCCGCCGTGCCTTCCAGGGGGTGGATTATGCTCTGTATTCGGAGTTTGAAAGCCGGGAAGCGCTGACGGTCTATGCCGACCATCCCCTGCACCAGGAGGCCAAGGGGCACTTCTTCCATCTGCTGGACAGCCGCACCGCCGCGGATTACGTGCTGTGACCGAAGGAATCTGAAAAGGAGAAGCCTATGAAAGCAATCGTAACCGTAGTGGGGAAAGACCGGGTAGGCATCATTGCCGGAGTCTGCACCGCCCTTGCCGGTTTCAATGTCAATGTTCTGGATATCAGCCAGACCGTTATGGAAGGGTATTTTACCATGATGATGGCGGTGGAGGTCTCCGGATGCACCATGCCTCTGGGAGAGCTAGTCACCAAAATGGATGAGATCGGTAAGGAAATGGGGCTGTCCATCCGCGTCCAGCGGGAGGATATTTTCGAAGCCATGCACCGGGTCTGAGGTGAGAATATGCTGAATCAAAAGGATATTCTGGCCACCCAGGACATGATCGATAAGCGCCATCTGGATATTCGAACCATTACCATGGGCATCAGCCTGCTGGACTGCTGCCACCCGGATCTGAAAACCTGCTGCGATAAGATCTACCGGAAGATCACCACCCGTGCCCGGGATCTGGTGAAGGTGGGGCAGGAGATCGAGCGGGAATTCGGCATTCCCATTGTGAACAAGCGCATTTCCGTTACCCCCATCTCCCTTGTGGCAGGCTCCTGCGAAGCCGATTCCTATGTGGAAATCGCCAAGACCCTGGACGCCGCCGCGGAAACCTGCGGGGTGAACTTCATCGGCGGCTTCTCTGCTCTGGTGCAGAAGGGCGCCACTGGGGGGGACTGGAAGCTGATCCGCTCCATTCCCCAGGCCATGGCGGCCACCAACCGGGTCTGCGCCAGCGTCAACGTAGGTTCCACCAAGGCCGGGATCAATATGGACGCTGTGGCGGAGATGGGCAGGGTGATCAAGCAGACGGCAGAGCTGACCGCCGGGGACGACGGCCTGGGCTGCGCCAAAGTGGTGGTCTTTGCCAATGCCGTGGAGGACAATCCCTTTATGGCCGGCGCCTTCCATGGCGTGGGCGAGCCGGAGTGCGTGATCAATGTGGGCGTATCCGGCCCCGGTGTGGTGTACCACGCCCTGCAGAAGGTCAAGGGTCAGCCCTTTGACCTGGTGGCGGAGACCA
>CALXDT010000060.1 GCA_944387125.1 uncultured Oscillospiraceae bacterium
GATTTTGCCTCAGCCGAACCTTCAAAAAGTGGAGAAATACTGTATGTATTTCCCACTTTTTGAACTGCACGGATGTGGTAAAAGATCCGGCATTCCGCCGAAGACGATTTATTCAGAGGTTCCCTAATGCTGCTTCTTGAGGAAAGCAGTTCCCTTTCATCATAAAAAGGATCCGGCATGGAGCCGGGGACGATTGGCGTCGCCCCGTCTGGGCGGCAAACCCATAAAACGCCCGGAGCATCCGTCGATGCTCCGGGCGCTGTTTGTGGTTGGCGCTTATTCGCCGATGCAGTTCATATCGTCCAGGGCGCAGGAGGTGTCTTCATCCCCGGTGACGGCATTCATGTCCGTGAGGGAGAACTTCTGATCGTCCTCTTCTCCCAGGCAGTTCATGTCGTTCAGAGCGCAGGTGCGGTCGTCGTCATCGGCAATGCCGTTCATGTTGGTAATGCCAAAGCTGTGCTTGCTTTCGTCTTTCATGGGCGTTACTCCTCCTTCTATTGGTTCAAAGCGGGATCAAGAGAGGGAACCGCAGTCCTTCCTCATTGTGAGTATACCAAGATATGCACAAAATGGCAAGGGGAAAGGAATCTGTTTTTGACAAATTTGTAAAAATGACAAAGGCAAATGGCGGTTTCTTCCTCCCTTTCCCCTTGCACCGGAGGGGACAAGAGGGTATAATAGAAGCGATGCAAAATGGATTGGGAGGTGCTGCTGATGACAAATCTGATCGGAAAGCCCCTGGAGCCGTTCCGGGTATACGGCTACTGTCAGGGGGAAAGCCGCCAGTACACCCGGGAGGATATTTTAGGCTCCTGGAGCGTGCTGTTTTTTTATCCCGCGGACTTTACCTTCGTCTGCCCCACAGAACTGAAGGAGCTGGGGCAGCTGCATGAGGACTTCGCCCGGGAGGGATGCCGGATCTTCTCTGTCAGCGAGGACAGCCACTTTGTACACAAGGCCTGGGCGGATGCCTCCGAAACCATCCGCGCCCTGCCCTTTGTGATGCTGGCCGACCCGGCAGGGGCGCTGGCGCGGCAGTTCGGCGTGCTGCTGGAGGAAGAGGGGCAGGCGCTGCGGGCCACCTTCCTGCTGAATCCCCAGGGGGAAGTGGTGCTCTATGAGGTGCACGCTCCGAGCATCGGCCGCAGCGGGCAGGAGCTGCTGCGGAAGGTGCAGGCAGCCCGGTTTGTGGCGGAGCATGGGGATCAGGTGTGTCCTGCCAGCTGGGAGCCGGGGGCGGAGACCCTGACCCCCAGCCTGGATCTGGTAGGACTGCTGTAAGGAGGGGAATATGGAAAAAAGCCCCTTGATCTCCCAGGAGCTCCAGCAGCAGCTGCAGCTGCTGCTGGACAGGCTCACGGCTCCGGTGGAGCTTACCTGCCTTCCCGGGGAGGATGAAAAAAGCAGGGAAATGACCTGCTTTCTGAACCACCTGGTCAGTCTGTCCCCCAGGCTGTCCTGCCGGGTTTTGGCGCCGGGGCAGGAACCGGAGCTGGAAGCGGCCATGGACGGTTCTCTTCTCCCGGCAACAGGGGTGGGCGCCCCGGGGGAGATTCCCCGGATGATATTTCACGGAGTGCCCGGGGGGAAGGAGATAACCGCCTTTGCCGGAGCGATTTTGGCGGCGGGCGGCGGGGCGAAGCCGCTGGACAGGGCCACGCTCCGGGACATCGGAAAGGTGAAAGCGCCTTTGGATATCCGGGTCTGCGTGTCCCTGGGCTGTCAGCACTGCGCCCAGCTGGTGAGCCATGCCCAGCGGGCGGCCTGGGAAAATCCCCGGATCACCGCCCATATGGTGGATGCCAATCTCTACCCGGCGCTGGTGAAAGCCCACGGGATCACCCGGGTGCCGGTGACGCTGGTCAACGGCAAGGCCGCCTTTTCCGGAGGAAAGACCATGGCGGAGCTGACCACCCTGCTGGCAAGAACCTTCTGATGGGCTCGGCTCAATGGATCAGAGGTTTCCAAAATCCGAAAAATCCCCAGAAACAGCCCCCTGTTTCTGGGGATTTCTTGGCATATTGCCGAAGAATGAAAAAAGATGCTGAAGAAAGAACGGGACAAGAAAATATTTTTTGACATTTTTTGCAAATAAGCGTATTTGTCCAATGACTTTTTTGTGGTTTTGCGCTACACTGAATACATAGGCGCACGGGCATCCAGCCCGGCGCAGGGAACGCGGAAACCACCTGAACCAATATACAGAGGAGGAATTACGCAATGGCAAAATACATCATGGCTTTGGACTCGGGCACCACTTCCAACCGCTGCATCTTGTTCAATGAAGCGGGGGAAATGTGCTCCGTGGCACAGAAGGAGTTCACGCAGTATTTCCCCAAGCCCGGCTGGGTTGAGCATGACGCTCTGGAGATCTGGTCCACCCAGCTGGAAGTTGCCCAGAAGGCGATGGCAAACCTGAATGTCACCGCCGCGGACATTGCCGCCATCGGCATCACCAACCAGCGCGAGACCGCCATTGTCTGGGATAAGGCCACCGGCGAACCCATCCACCACGCCATTGTCTGGCAGTGCCGCAGAACCAGTGAGTACTGCGACAGCCTGAAGGACAAAGGGCTGACAGACACCTTCCGGGACAAGACCGGCCTGGTGATTGACGCTTACTTCTCCGGCACCAAGCTGCGCTGGTTCCTGGAAAATGTTCCCGGCGCCAGAGAGCGGGCGGAAAAGGGCGAGCTGCTGTTCGGCACGGTGGAAACCTGGCTGATCTGGAAGCTCACCGGCGGCAAGGCTCACGTCACCGACTATTCCAACGCTTCCCGCACCATGCTGTTCAACATCAACACCCTGCAGTGGGACGACGAGATTCTGGCGGAGCTGAACATTCCCAAGTGCATGCTGCCTGAGGCCAAGCCCAGCAGCTGTGTCTACGGGGAATCCCTGGCGCAGTTCTTCGGCGCGCCCATTCCCATTGCCGGCGCGGCGGGCGACCAGCAGGCGGCTCTGTTCGGCCAGACCTGCTTCACCCCCGGCGAGGCCAAGAACACCTACGGCACCGGCTGCTTCATGCTGATGAATACCGGTGAAAAGCCTGTGTTCAGCAAAAACGGCCTGGTAACAACCATCGCCTGGGGCTTGGACGGCAAGGTGGAGTACGCCCTGGAAGGCTCCATTTTCGTGGCCGGCGCCGCCATTCAGTGGCTGCGGGACGAGATGCGGCTGATCGATTCCTCTCCGGATTCGGAATACATGGCGCAGAAGGTCAAGGACACCAACGGCTGCTATGTGGTTCCCGCCTTTACCGGACTGGGCGCCCCCCACTGGGATCAGTATGCCCGGGGCACCATCGTGGGTCTGACCCGGGGCGTCAACAAGTACCATATCATCCGTGCCACGCTGGACAGCCTGTGCTACCAGACCAACGACGTGTTGCAGGCCATGAAAGCCGACTCCGGCATTGAGCTGGCGGCGCTGAAGGTGGACGGCGGCGCTTCCGCCAACAACTACCTGATGCAGACCCAGGCGGATCTCATCGGCGCGCCGGTGCAGCGTCCCAAGTGCGTGGAAACCACCGCCATGGGCGCGGCCTATCTGGCAGGTCTGGCAGTGGGCTACTGGAGCAGCAAGGAAGACGTAATCAAGAACTGGGCCATTGACCGCACCTTTGAGCCGGCCATCCCCGCCGAGGAGCGGGACGCCCGGGTGAAGCAGTGGGGCAAGGCAGTGAAGTGCGCCTACGGCTGGGCAAAAGAGGACTGATCCGGTTTTCGGAAGAACGTGAGCATAGGACATTCTGGGTAATATCTTCATAGAAAATATAGAGGAGGATTTCGGATATGTTACCTTATATAGCTGAGTTTTTGGGCACCATGATGCTGATCCTGCTGGGTGACGGCGTGGTAGCCAACGTGACCCTGAACAAATCCGGCATGAAGGGCGCCGGCTCCATCCAGATCACCTTTGCCTGGGGTCTTGCGGTGCTGGTTCCCGCCTTCATTTTCGGCGCGGCCTCCGGCGCGCACTTTAACCCCGCTTTGACCATCGCGCTGGCGGCGGAAGGCTCCCTGAGCTGGGGCATGGTTCCCGGCTACATCATCGCCCAGTTCGCCGGTGCTTTTGTGGGCGCCTGCCTGGTGTACATCCTGTTCAAGGGGCAGTTTGACGCCACCGAAGATCCCGGCACCAAGCTGGGCGTCTTCTCCACCGGCCCCTCCATTCCCAACACCGGCCTGAACATTCTCAGCGAGGCCGTCGGCACCTTCGTGCTGGTCTTCGCCATCAAGGGCACCAGCAACGTTCCGGGTCTGGCCACCGGCGTGGACAAGCTGTTCGTTTTCGGCATCATCGTCTCCATCGGCATGTCCCTGGGCGGCCTCACCGGCTACGCCATCAACCCGGCCCGTGACCTGGGTCCCCGTCTGGCCCACACCCTGCTGCCCATCAAGGGTAAGGGCAGCTCCAACTGGGGCTACGGCATTGTGCCTCTGGTGGGTCCCATTCTGGGCGCCCTGGCCGCGGTGGCGCTGTACAACGTCATCCCCTGGTAACAGCCATGCTGCCTGAACCCATGCCCCGTGGGGCGCACCGGGGCATGGGAGCCGGGATTCGGAACTGGCCGGATCCCGGCAGGGCAGACACGCATAGCCGAGCCGTGTTCCTGCCCACAGGAGTCGGCTCGGCTTTTCTTTCACAAGGAAGGAATGGTGATATTGTGTTCGATGTGATTATCATTGGCGCGGGGGTATCCGGCTGCGCCATTGCCAGAGAACTGTCCCGGAAGAAAGCCGGCATTCTGGTGCTGGAGCGCGCGGAGGACGTGTGCTGCGGAACCAGCAAAGCCAATTCCGCCATTGTTCACGCCGGATATGACGCCAAGCACGGCACCCTCATGGCAAAATTAAACGTTCAGGGCAGCCGCATGATGCCGCAGCTTGCTAGGGATCTGGACATTCACTACCAGGTCAACGGATCTTTGGTGGTCATGATGAGCCCCGAGGATCGGCCGGCGCTGGTGGCGCTGTATGAAAACGGCATCCAAAACGGGGTGGAGGGTCTGCGGATCCTGGAGCGGGAGGAGCTCCGGGCCATGGAGCCGAACATTTCCGACGATGCGGTGGCGGCGCTGTACGCCCCCACCGGCGCCATTATCTGCCCCTTCGGCCTGACCTTTGCCCTGGCGGAAAATGCCGCGAAAAACGGAGTGCAATTCCAGTTTGACCGGCAGGTGACGGGGCTGAACCGGTTGGAAGACCACTGGGAGGTGATCACCCCTCAGCAGACCTACGCGGCCAAGGTGGTGGTCAACGCCGCGGGGGTCTATTCCGATGAGATCCACAACATGGCGGCTCCGGACAAAATGACCATCAAGCCCCGGCGGGGGGACTATTTCCTGCTGGACAAGACCACCCGGGGGTTCGTGAAAAATACCGTCTTCCAGCTGCCCGGCAAGCTGGGCAAAGGGGTTCTGGTGGCGCCCACTGTCCACGGCAATACCATTGTCGGCCCCACGGCCATCGACCTGGAGGATAAGGACGGCACTGCCACCACCCGGGAAGGGCTGGAGGACGTGCGGGCCAAATGCGGCATCGCGGTGAAGGGTCTGCCGCTGAACCAGACCATCACCAGCTTTGCCGGACTCCGTGCCCATGAGGCGCGGCATGAATTCTTCATCGGGGAGGCGGCTCCCGGATTTGTGGACTGCGCGGCCATTGAATCTCCCGGCCTGTCCAGTGCCCCGGCCATCGGCGTGATGGTGGCGGATATTGTGACAAACATCCTCCATCTGGAGGACAATCCCCGGTTTGACGGCACCCGCAAGGGGATCCTGGATCCCAAAACCTTAAGCCGGGAGGAATACGCCGCCCTGATCCGGGAAAATCCCGCCTACGGCAAGGTGATTTGCCGGTGTGAGACCATCACCGAGGGGGAAATTCTCGATGCCATCCGCCGGGTGCCCGGAGCCAGGAGCCTGGACGGTGTGAAGCGCCGCACCCGGGCGGGAATGGGACGGTGCCAGGGAGGATTCTGCAGCCCCCGGGTTATGGAGATCCTGTCCAGAGAGCTGGGCATCCCCATGAGCCAGGTGACAAAGTCCGGAGGAAATTCCCGGCTGATTCTGGGAACCAACAAAGATTCTCTGTAAAGGAGGCTCGGCTATGACAGAATATGATCTTGTGATTATCGGCGGCGGCCCCGCCGGTTTGGCTGCCGCTGTGGCGGCACGGAAAGCCGGGCTGGAGAGCATTTTGATTCTGGAGCGGGACAATGAGCTGGGCGGCATTTTAAACCAGTGCATTCACAACGGCTTCGGCCTGCATACCTTCCGGGAGGAGCTGACAGGCCCGGAGTACGCCGGCCGGTTCCGTGAGCAGGTTCAGGAATTGCGGATTCCTTATAAACTGAACACCATGGTGCTGGATCTGGCGGCGGACAAGACCGTCACCGCCATGAACGGGGAAGACGGCCTGTTCTGTCTCCACCCCAAGGCGGTGGTGCTGGCCATGGGCTGCCGGGAGCGTCCCCGGGGGGCGCTGAATATCCCCGGCTATCGTCCTGCGGGGATCTACACCGCGGGCACCGCCCAGCGGCTGGTAAATATGGAAGGGTATTTGCCCGGCCGGAATGTGGTAATTCTCGGCTCCGGCGACATCGGCCTGATCATGGCCCGGCGGATGACGCTGGAAGGTGCCAAGGTTCATGTGGTGGCGGAGCTGATGCCCTACTCCGGCGGCCTGAAGCGGAACATCGTCCAGTGCCTGGACGACTACGGAATTCCCCTGAAGCTCAGCCACACGGTGGTGGACATTCAGGGAAAGGAACGGGTGGAAGGGGTGACGCTGGCCAGGGTGGAAAACGGAAAACCCGTCCCCGGCACCGAGGAGCACTACCCCTGCGACACATTGCTGCTGTCCTGCGGCCTGATTCCGGAAAACGAGCTGAGCCGGGGGGCGGGGGTGGAGATCAATCCCGTGACCAACGGTCCGCTGGTAAGCGACACCCTGGAAACCAGCATTCCCGGGGTATTTGCCGCCGGAAATGTGCTCCATGTCCACGACCTGGTGGACTATGTATCCCAGGAGGCAGCCGCCGCGGGGGAAAACGCCGCCCGGTATATCCGCTCCGGGGGAACGGGAACCGGAAGGGCGGTGCCCGTTCGCTGTGACGGAGGGGTGCGCTATACGGTGCCCGCCTCTGTCCGGCTGTCAGACCTGGATCCGGAACAGACCGTCACCGTGCGGTTCCGGGTAGGGAACGTGTATCAGAACAAGCGGATTCTGGTTTACGCGGGAGACGCGCCCATTTACCGGAGAAAAGCCCGGGTGCTGGCGCCCGGCGAGATGGAGACTCTGGGATTAAAGGCCAAAGACCTGCTGGAACACCCGGAGGCAGAGCAGATTCTGGTGACTTTGGAGGATGCCTGATATGAAAAAAGTGAATTTGATCTGTATCGGCTGTCCCCTGGGCTGCCCGCTGGTGGTGGAGATGGAGGGGTCGGAGATCCGAAGCGTCACCGGCAATACCTGCAAAAACGGCGATGCCTATGCCCGGAAGGAATTGACCAATCCTACCCGAATCATCACCAGCACCGTCCGTGTCACCGGAGGAACCCTGCCGGTGGTCTCGGTAAAAACCGCGTCGGACGTACCCAAGGGGAAGATTTTCGACTGTGTCAGAGCGCTGAAGGATCTGTGCCTTTCGGCGCCGGTGGTCACGGGACAGGTGGTGGCGGCGGACATTGCCGGCACCGGCGCAGACGTGATTGCCACGAAGGATATTGACAAGATATAAACCGGCAAAGCGCCCCATTTTCCGAGAGGAAAATGGGGCGCTTTTTGCGGCTCCCTTCCAAAGCGGAACCGCTGTGCGAATGTCCGGAAAAACCGGTGAAAGCCAAAAGGAAAACCGGCGGAGGGGGAGCCTTTGGCAGTCTCCCATGCCCGCGCCTCCCTGCGTTGCGGAATGCCTGCGCAGGCCGTACCGGCGTTCAGAAGGCTTCGGTGATTCTGCCGCAGCGGCAGAACTCCCCAGAGAGCTGGAATTCCGCGCCCCGGAAGACATCCAGCAGGGCGGTTATCCGCTCCCGAGCCAGGGCTTCATCAAGGGGCTCCCGGGAGCGAAGGAACTGGATGCAGTAGTTTATGGCGGCTTTGGAGACAAACTCCACCACAAAGGCCTGGTTGGGCGTAAGCAGCCGATGGTCGTCACACTGGTAAAAATACCGGCTCAGCCAGGGACAGAGAATTTCGTCCCCAAACCGGTACATGGCGTCCTGATGTACTGCCCGGGTGACTTGGCGGTAAAAGTCCCGATCCTGATCCACCAGCTTCAGCGCGTAAAGGATCTGCTCCAGAAGCGGCGCCTGATAGGACAGCAGCTTTTCGGTCAGCTGCTTGCGGCAAATCCATTCCAAAACTTCCCGGGTGTCCTGAAAGTGGTAGTAAAAGCTCTGCCGCTTCATATTGGTTTCATCCATCAGGCTTTGCACGCTGATTTTGTGAAAGGGTCGGGTCTTCATCATCTGCCGCAGGGCATCTGCAATTCGCTGCTTGGTGTTATTGCCGCACATAGGCATCTCCTTCCGGGCAAGGTATCCAAATGCAAGTCAGGAAATAAGGTGTACGGAACAAGGCCAAACGCCTGGCATGCCGAGGCTCTCAGGCATTTCGCGGGTTGTTCCGGCGCAACCGCGGATTCGCATGGTGCGCTATGAAAATCAGACACGCATGGATTGCTGTCTAGACACACCATCGGTGTGTGAATCAGTCGTCATCACCACTGATTCAATAGACACCATTATAGCAAATTGTCGATTTGTGCGCAAGAGGTAAGGGAGATTTTATTATTATTTTACAAAATCTGCTTATCGGGTTTCCGCAGTTTGGTACAAATTTTGATTCAACTGCCGGGGAAACAAAAGGGGGGAATTGGCACAAGGGTTTGGCAGATTCCGCGCTTAAGTGCTCCCCGATCACTGCCGGGGGCGTTCCTTTCTTGTTCCGGCAAGAAAGGAACCAAAGAAGCCGGCCGGGGAGGCGCTGAGTTGTTAGGCAACCTCTGATTCAATCGGCAAGAGCGGATGCCGAGAGATTTTGCCTCAGCCGAACCTTCAAAAAGTGGAGGAATCCTGTATGGATTTCCCACTTTTTGAAGGGCACGGATGTGGTAAAAGATCCGGCACTCCGCCGAAGACGATTGATTCAGAGGTTCCTTCGCTCCCGCTCCCAAAGCCGCCC
>CALXDT010000061.1 GCA_944387125.1 uncultured Oscillospiraceae bacterium
GTTGGGACGGTATGCGCGCCGCTTGCGGTGTGAATGCCGTCCCGGCCTCCCGGGAACCCTAATACAAGGGGATCAGCCTACCTTCCGGTCGGCAAACAGGATCTGCAGCTGACTGAGCACCATGTCCCAATTCTGGCACCGGGCGTGCCAGTGCTTTACGATCCGCTGAGCCGCCAGATACAGCATCCGCCGAAGAGAATCGTCGCCCGTAAAACTGGGCTTGTTCTTGGTGATCTGCCGGAACTGCCGGTTCAGGCCTTCGATAATGTTCGTCGTGTATATGAGTTTCCGAATCTCCGCGGGGTCTTTCAAAAAGGTACTGAGAACCTCCCAGACTTCATCCCACACTATGACCCAGAAAGGATACTGCTTGCGGAATTGGCCGGTGTGTTTTTCTTGGGCACATTTTGCAACGAATCCCTTGTTTGGATTGTCCGCAGGTCATTCGCCACCGGGAACTTTTGGAGAGGTTAAAATCCCTCTTCCCGATTGCCCAGGCCGGTTTTTTCGTAGTCCTCCTCCAGCTCCCGGGGGAGATACCGGCGGAATATCTGGACAAATACCGAGGCGGTGATATAGCCGTAGAAGCCCGCGCCGCAAATGATGGAAAGCCCCATAAACGGGCGGAAGAAGCAGGTCAGCAGCAGGAAGGTCAGGGTGATGAGCACCAGCAAAGCCGAGTAGCCGAAGCTGTGCCAGGACATGAGAAAGGCGTTTTTCAGGTTGGCGGAAACGGGATTTTCAAACTTGGCCTGCACCGGAAAGATGTACAGGCAAAGGAGCAGATAGGGAATCAGCAGCGCGGAGCAGCCGATGCGCATCAGCTTTCCCAGAAAGCCCTGGGCGGCCAGGGCAATGCGCAGATCCAGCGCCAGGATCCCTCCCACCGCCAGCAGGATCAGCCACAAAATGGTGGCCTGGCGGAAATTCTGCCGGAAGGCATGAAAAAAATTCCGCCAGACAGTCCCTTCGTCCGTGCGGATGCGCTTCATACAGCTGTAATACAGGGCTGTGGTGGACGCGCCAATGGTGAACAGCGGCAGGCTGCACACCAGCCACAGAAAATGCAGCGTGACCACGTCGCCTACCAGATACAGAAAACGACCGAAGGGGTTGTCATAGGACAGAAAGTTCATATCAATTCACCAAAATCTAAAATATTTTAATAACAGCAAAAGAAATCGGAGGGGAAGGAAAAAACGGAACGCCGGAAGCAGAAAAAACCCCTGGGCAAAACCAGATAAAACCAAGAGAAAACCGCTGGATTTCTGATTATTTTTCATTATAGGGTACTTTGTGAAAAATGTCCATAAGAAATTGCTTGACATAGTTCACAAAAGTGTTTAGATTTATATATAGGATTTCAATAAAATCTAAAGGATCCCGGCCGGCGGCCGGAGGATTCTATGGCGACAGGAGCGTGCGAACTATTATGCGGAAATCCATTGAGAAGATTACACCTTATAATCGGCCCTTTATCCAGCAGCGGGCAGATCCCTATATGTACAAAGGGCCCGACGGCGCCTACTACTTCACCGCCTCCATTCCGGAATACGATCGGATCGCCCTGCGCCGGGCGGATACCATCGAAGGACTGCGGACGGCCCAGGAGAAGACCATTTGGGTCAAGCATGAAACCGGCCCCCAGAGTCTCCATGTGTGGGCGCCGGAGCTGCACTACCTGGAGGGGGCCTGGTACGTATATTATGCCGCCAGCGAGGTGAGAAACCGCTGGAAGCTGCGCCCCTATGTGCTTCGCTGCACCGGCCAGGATCCCATGGCCGATCCCTGGGAAGAGCTGGGCATGATGCAGAGCGCGGATGGGGACAAGTTCTCCTTCCGGGATTTTTCCCTGGACGCTACGGTTCTGTGCCACCGGGGGCAGATGTACTTCGTCTGGGCGGAAAAGGTGGGCAAGGGGAGGAAAGTCTCCAACCTGTACATTGCCCGGATGGAAACCCCCTGGAAGCTGGCCACTGCCCAGGTTCTGCTCACCAGCCCGGATTATGACTGGGAGCGGGTGGGCTTCTGGGTCAACGAAGGCCCGGCGTTTCTGAAGCACGGCGGCAAAATCTTCATGACCTATTCCGCCAGCGAAACAGGCAGCTGCTACTGCATGGGCATGCTGAGCATTGATGAGGACGCGGATCTGCTGGATCCCCGGGCATGGAAGAAGGAGCGCTATCCGGTGCTGTGCACCGACGATGAAAAGGGCATCTACGGCCCCGGGCACAATTCCTTTGTGAAAGGGGAGGACGGGGTTACGGATCTGTGCGTCTATCACGCCAGACCCTGTGACCACACCGTGGGCAATCCCCTGTACAACCCCAACCGCCACGCCATGATTATGGAGGTGCGCTACGATCAGCAGGGATACCCTGTGTTTGAATACCAGGCCCGGCAGTGACCGGGTGCCTTTGGGAGGACCGCTGTGCGGTCCTCTTTTTATTGTTTAGAAAAATCTAAAATAATATATTATCGCATGTTGATATTGCCCAAAAACAAAGGGTCTTGTCTGGATGTAATGATGAAAATTCGTTTCTAGTTTAGAAAATATTCAAAAATTATTGAAAAATCTAAAATAGTGCAGTATGATGGTGTTGCTTACAAAGCAGCGCCGTGGCGGTTTTGACAACCCATGGTGAAATTAACGAAGGAGGAACACAAATGAAATGCAGGAAATTCATGGCAGTGCTGCTGATTGTGGCTCTGCTGGCCACTCTGGTGGCGGGCTGCGGAGGCGGAGAGGAATCTGACGGCAAAACCAAGCTGAAGGTCTTCCTCTATCTGAACGATCATGAGTCTGATATCTACAAGGGCATGATCGACAAGTTCCAGCAGGCGCATGCCGACACGATTTCGGAAATCGAGGTTCAAATTACCACCCAGGACGAATATGCCACCACCCTCACCGGCATGATGACTGCCGGAGACCTTCCGGACGTGTTCTACGTCGGTCCCGAAGCTGTTGACCAGTATGTGGAAAACGGCTACATTGAAAACCTGACGCCCTACCTGGAAGAGCTGGGCATTTCCACCGACGGCCTGATGCAGGATGTTCTGAACAGCTACCGTCACAACGGCGAGACCACCGGTTCCGGTGATCTGTACGCACTGCCCAAGGATTCCTCCGTTTTTGCCTACGCTTACAACAAGGATCTGTTTGACGAAGCCGGGATCCCCTATCCCGATCCCGAGGATCCCTATACCTATGAAGAATTCGTGGATGTGTGCAAGCAACTGACCAAGGACACCGACGGCGACGGCGAGATCGACCAGTGGGGCTGCGGCATGGCCAATGCCTTTATGTTCCATCAGTTCATCTGGTCCAACGGCGCCAGCTTCACCTCCGACGACTACCGCACCGTTACCATCGACACCCCTGAATTCAAAGAAGCCATGCAGAAGTATGTGGACCTGACCCTGGTGCACAAGGTCACGCCCACCGTGGAGCAGGATTCCTCCCTGGGCGTTTACCAGAGATGGCTGGCCGGCCAGGAAGCCTTCTATGCCTGCGGCACCTGGGACGTGGCTGCCTTTATGGATCCGGAAACCTTCCCCTACAACTGGGATCTGTGTTGCTTCCCCACCCTTTCCACCGGCAAGTCCATGACCTGGCTGGGCACTGTGGGCTACTGCGTATCCTCCCAGAGCGAGCATAAGAAAGAGGCTGTGGAACTGATCAACTTCCTGTCCACCGACGAAGACGGCCAGAGAGAGGTTTCCGGCATCACCACCGGCAACTCTATCCAGATTCCCAATGTCATCGACCTGGCAGAGGGCGAGTTCATTGAGGCTGTGGAAAATGGCACCGTGGAGTATCCGTCCAACGTGCAGGTGGTCTTCAACTACATGAACGGCACCGATTACTGCGGCGGCCGGTTCATGGAGACCAACTACACCCCCAACGCCGAGTGGTGCAACATCTTCTTTGAAAGCATGGATAAGGTTAAGAACGGCTCTATGAGCGTAGACGATTTCATCGCGGAGATTCAGCCTCAGATGCAGGCGTCTCTGGACGAGGCCTGGGAGAGCATCGAGTAATCGCGACAGCGGAGGTGCATGCATATGACGCAAACAAGCGTAAAACCTGCTAAGCCGAAAATGAGCCAAGCCGCCCGGCAGGAAAACCGCTGGGGTCTGCTGTTTGTGGCGCCGCCTTTTGTGGGCTTCCTCATTTTCATGGCTTTTCCCATCGTATTCGCCTTTGTTGCCAGCCTGACAAAGTGGAACGGCATCAACAATATGCTGGACAACTTTGTGGGACTGGAAAACTACATCAAGCTCTTTGGAGACGCGAAGTTCTGGAAGGTTCTGGGCAACACCATCATTTACATGATTGGCATTCCTGTGGGCATGATCCTGGGTTTGGTCATTGCCGTGGGCATGAACCGGAAAATCCGCGGCATCAAGGTGCTGCGCACCCTGTACTATATTCCCGTGATCTCCTCCCTGGTGGCGGTGGCCATTCTGTGGATGTGGGTGTTCAACTACGACTACGGCCTGCTCAACAGCATCATCAAGTTCCTTACCGGGAAACATGGTCCCAACTGGCTTGGAGACGAATTCTGGGTCAAGGTTTCCATGATCATCTTCATGGTCTGGAAGGGACTGGGCACTTCCATCATTTTGTACCTGTCCGGTCTCCAGGGAATCCCCAAGGACTACTATGAGGCGGCGACCATCGACGGCGCCACCGGCTGGAACCTGTTCCGCCACATTACGGTGCCGCTGGTCTCTCCCGTTACCTTCTATCTGCTGATCACCGGCCTGATCGGCGGCTTCCAGGTGTTTGTGGAAGTGCTGGTGATGGTGCCCTCCGGCGGCCTGGATTACAGCGCTGCCACAGTGGTGTTCTATCTGTACGAGAAGGCGTTCAGCAGCCGCCAGATGGGCTACGGCTCCGCCATGGCGTTCCTGCTGGCCATCATCATCTTCATTATCACGGCCATCAACTTCAAGGGTCAGGATAAATGGGTCAAGACCATTGATTAAGGAGGCGGGACAATGGCAATGCTGACAACCAAGAAAACCAAAAAAGAAAAGACCATCGATACCATTGTGGTCATTCTGCTGACCCTGGGAGCGGTCACAATGGTGTTCCCGCTGATGTACATGGTTTTGAGCTCCTTCATGACCAAGAACCAGATCCTTTCCGCCGAATTTACCCTGATTCCCAATCCCTGGAAGTTCGGCAAGTATTCGGAGGTTCTGGCCAAGCCTGAGTTTATCCGCGGCGTGCGCAATACGCTGATGGTGGCTGTGCCGGTGCTGGTGGTGGGCGGTTTCGCCTCCTCCCTGGCGGCGTTCTCCTTCAGCAAGCTGCGGTTCCGGGGGAAGAACGGCATTTTCCTGGGTCTTCTGGCTACCATGATGATCCCCTTCGCAGTGGTCATGATTCCGCAGTACGTGATGTTCACCAAAATGGGCTGAACCAACGGCCTGCTGCCGCTGATCATTCCCGGACTGTTCGGCAACGTGAGCATGATCTTCTTCCTGCGCCAGAATCTGACCAGCATCCCCTCGGCGCTGGTGGAAGCGGCAAAGATCGACGGCTGCGGTTATTTCCGGATGTATTACCAGATCTTCCTGCCGCTGATGAAGGGCGCGCTGATGACCCAGATCATCCTGTGGTTCATGGGCATCTGGAACGATTATCTGGCGCCCACCATCTTCATTCAGGATGAGGACTGGTTCACCCTTCAGGTGGTCATTCGCTCGTTTAACTCCTACTACGCTGTCAACAGCGATTATCCGCTGATCATGGCGGCTTCCGTACTGGCCATTTTGCCCACACTGCTGCTGTTCTTCTTCTTCCAGAGGTACATCATCGAGTCCATGGCAGTTTCTGGCGTGAAAGGTTAAGGAAACCCTGAGCCGTTACCGCAGGCGGATAACGGCTCAGCTTTCCGGTATGGATATGCCGATCCATCGGAGTGATCTCCGGTCATCCAAGCGGTGCATCCCCTCCCAAAAGTGCGCCCGGATCTGCCCGAGCCAATCAGGGAACCTCTGAATCAATCCTCTGGAGCGGAAGGCCGGAGCGCTTGACCTATCCGAGCAGGGCAAATAGCGGGAAATCCATACAGGATTGCGCTGTTTGCGGAAGGTTCGGCTGTGTCAAAAGCTCCCGTCATCCCCGCTCGCCGATTGGGTCAGAGGTTCCTGAGGTTCCCGCCGGGTCAGAAGAATTCCCGGTTGCATATTGGGGCGAACTTTTGTATAATTAAAGGATATATTGAGCCACCTAGGATGGGGAGTGAGACTATGCTGCATATCAAAAAACTGGACGATGGCGTGAATGTATTCAAGGCACTGGGCTCTGAGGTGCGGGTGAATATCCTGAAACTGCTGCTGCAGCGCAAGGAAATGAACATGAACGAGCTGGCCGCCAGCCTGGGCATTACCAACGGCGCCCTGACCAGCCATATCAAAAAGCTGGAGGAGGCCGGCCTGGTAGCGGTGCTGACAGAGCGCCTGGGCCATGGCAACCAGAAGCTGTGCCGGATCGCTGTGGACAAAATCCTTCTGGACATTACCAACGACACGGGGGAAGAGCAGAACATCTGTCAGACCGAGGTGCCCCTGGGCCACTATTCCGACTACCAGGTCTATCCCACCTGCGGGATCTCCACCACCAAAGAGCTGGTGGGCGTGGTGGACGACCCCAGATCCTTTGCGTATCCGGAGCGGATCAACGCGGGGATTCTGTGGTTTACCAGAGGATATATTGAGTATATCATTCCCAACCTGCTGCCGGTCTCTTCCGCGGTGGAGGAAATCACCTTGTCCATGGAGCTGAGCTCCGAGGCGCCCGGTGTGAACAACGACTGGCCGTCGGATATTTCCTTCCTGCTCAACGATGTGAAGGTGGGCACCTGGACCAGCCCCGGCGACTTTGGGGACATGAAGGGCATCTTCACCCCCGATTGGTGGTTTCCCAATTGGAACCAGTACGGCCTGCTGAAAATGCTGGTGGTCAATTCCCAGGGCACCTTCATTGACGGCCTGAAGATTTCGGATGTGACCATCCGGCAGCTGGCGCTGGATTACAAGAGCACCATCCGGCTGAAGCTCCAGGTGGCGGACGATGCCAGAAATGTGGGAGGGCTGACCCTGTTCGGAGCCGGGTTCGGCAACTACAACCAGGGAATCAAAGTCAGGATCACCTATCGTCTGCTGTAACAAGATCCGGGAGGCGTTCCCGCCGCCCGGATCTATTTGGAGGATACACTTTGAAACAAATTGCGATATCCGTTTTGAGCGCTTTGGGGCTGCTGCTGTCCGGCTGTGCGGAACAGCCGTCGCTTACGGCGCAGACCCCGGTGAAATTTTCCTTTCAGGAGGTTTCCGTCCATGATCCGGCCGTTGTGATGGGAGAGGACGGCAGCTATTACATTTTCGGCTCGCATCTGGCTGTGGCCAAAACCCAGGATCTGATGAACTGGACCTATGTGAACCAGGGGGTCAAGAATGACAATCCGGTGATCCCCCAGGTGTACCATCAGATGGAGGATGCCTTCCAATGGGCGCACTCCAACACCTTCTGGGCGCCGGACGTGACCCGGCTGAACGACGGTACTTATGCCATGTACTACTGCAACTGTGAAGGATCTTCGCCCCTGGGCTGTCTGGGTCTGGCCACCGCCCAAAGCGCTGCCGGCCCCTATGTCAACCAGGGGATCCTGCTCAGATCCGGCATGGGAGCGGATATGCCCGACGAAGACGGGGATCTGTACCAGGCCGCGCAGGATCCCAACGCGGTGGATCCCGTGCTGTTCCGGGATACCCGGGATCGGCTGTGGATGATCTACGGCTCCTATTCCGGGGGGATCTTTATTAAGCAGATGGATCCTGCCACCGGGCTTCCCCTGGAGCCGGGGTACGGGAAAAAGCTGCTGGGGGGAAATCACCTGCGCATTGAAGCGCCCTATGTGCTCTACAATCCGGATACCGGGTACTATTACCTCTTCCTGTCCTTCGGGGGACTGGATTCCGACGGGGGCTATAACATCCGGGTCTGCCGGTCGGAGCACCCCGACGGCCCCTACATCGACTCCATGGGCAACGAAATGACCCGCTGCAAAGGCCCCTCCGGCACCAGCTTCAGCGACGTTACCGCCCAGCGGTTCGGCACGAAGCTCATGGGCGGCTACCGCTTCCAATGGGTGGAAGGGGAGGCCGGAGCGGATCGGAAGGGCTATCTGTCCCCGGGGCACAATTCCTGCCTGTACCAGCAGGAGACCGGAAAATACTTTATCCTCTACCACACACGCTTTGAAGGAACCGGGGAGGAGCACCAGGTTCGTGTCCACCAGATGTTTTTCAACCGGGAGGGATGGCCGGTGATCGCGCCCTACCGCTATGTGGGGGAGACGCTGGCGCCCTGCGCCCGGGCGGAGATTCCGGGGGTGTACAAGTGGCTTGACCATGGCCGGGAGATCTCTCCGGAGGCGCGCCTGTCCCAATTGGTGACGCTGAAACAGGACGGCACCATTTCCGGGGATCTGTCCGGCAGCTGGCAGCACACCGGGGAATCCGGCATCACCCTGGAGGTGGACGGCAAGGTGTATGAGGGCGTTCTGCTGAAGCAGTGGGACGAGGATGGGTTGAAATATGTGATGACCTTCACGGCCCTTTGCGCCGAGACCGGCGTGAGCATCTGGGGCAGCGGCCTGAATGCCCTGGAGGCGATCAATCTATCATAAAAAAGGATCATGATATGGCTAAATTGACAATTTACGGGGATGTCCAGTTGAACAAAATCCCCAAGGAAATCTACGGACATTTTTCCGAGCATTTGGGACGCTGCATTTACGGCGGACTGTATGTGGGGGAGGATTCTCCCATTCCCAATGTCAACGGAATGCGAACCGACGTGGTGGAAGCCCTGAAGCAGATCCGTGTCCCCGTGCTTCGCTGGCCGGGGGGCTGCTTTGCCGATGAATACCATTGGCGGGACGGCATCGGTCCTAAGAATAGCCGTAAAAAAATGATCAATACCCACTGGGGCGGCGTGGTGGAGGACAACAGCTTCGGCACCCACGAGTTCTTCGAGCTGTGCCGCCAGCTGGGGTGCCAGGCCTATGTCAACGGCAATCTGGGCAGCGGCACGGTTCAGGAAATGTCCGAGTGGGTGGAGTACATCACCTTTGACGGCGTTTCCCCCATGGCGCAGCTTCGGGCGGAGAACGGCCGGGAAGCCCCATGGGAACTGCCCTTCTTTGGAGTGGGCAATGAAAACTGGGGCTGCGGCGGCAACATGACCCCGGAATTCTACGCCAATGAATACCGCCGCTATCAGACCTATGTGCGCAGCTACCATCCGGAGCGTCCCATTCAGAAGATTTGCTGCGGCGCCAATGTGGATGACTACGAATGGACGGAAGGGGTTCTGAAAACCTGCTTCCGCCACAGCGAGCCGGAGCTTCACGGATTCATGGACGGCCTGTCCTTGCACTACTACGTCCACCCCGAGGGCTGGAAGAGCAAGGGCAGCGCCACGGAGTTTGACCGGGAGGTGTTCTATAAGACCATGTACAAGGCTCTGTACATGGAGCACCTGATCGAAGAACATGAAAAAATCATGGACAAGTACGATCCGGAACGAAAAATCGCCATGGTGGTGGACGAGTGGGGCACCTGGTATACCGTGGAGCCGGGCACCAACCCCGGATTCCTGTTCCAGCAGAATACCATGCGGGACGCTCTGGTGGCGGGACTGACCCTGAACATCTTCAACAAGCACAGCAACCGGGTGCGGATGGCCAACTTGGCTCAGGTGGTCAATGTGCTTCAGGCGGTGCTGCTGACCGAGGGGGATCAGATGGTAAAGACCCCCACCTATCATGTGTTTGATATGTACAAGCACCATCAGGACGGCATGCTGGTAAAGAGCCAGCTGGAGACGGAGCAAATCGGATCCGGCCAGTGGCAGATCCCCAACCTTACGGAATCGGTCTCCCTGGACAGCCAGGGGGTGCTGCACATCACCGTGACCAACCTGTCGGCGGAGGACAGCTTCCCGGTGGAGGCCCGGATCCTTGGCCGTGCCGTCCGGGAGGTGCAGGGGGAGATTCTGTGCCGCCCCATGCACGCCATGAACACCTTTGAAGCGCCGGAGACGGTGAGAATAGATCCCTTCCCCCAGACGGAGCTTACCCGGGAGGGGCTGCGGTTTACCATCCCTGCCTGCAGCGTGGTGCATCTGGCAGTGAAATAACGGAAACGGGATCACGATGGCAAAATCCGGGTCGCAAGATCCGGATTTTGTCATATAGGCGGTTTCCGCCGTTGGAGGAGAGAATATGGAACAAATTTCCCCCAGATATTGCCGCAGGTGCTTGCTGCGGGATATGTCAGAGGATATGCTTTTTCAAAGCATCCAAACCTATATCGATCGCATTCCCCCGGAGCGGAAGGCCCACCGGTCCGTGGTGGAAAAGCGTCTGGCCCTGTGCCGGGAGTGCGATGAGCTGATCAGCGGAATGTGCCGCCTGTGCGGCTGTTATGTGGAGCTGCGGGCGGTGATGAAGATCCGCGGCTGTCCCCGGGTTCCTGCCAGATGGCACCGGGAGGAGGAAGGAGAAGCGGAATGAACCAATTCACCATGCTGGGGGCGGAGGCGGTCAGCATCCAAAATCCTTGGATTCAGGAGACCTTCCGGCTGGAACAGGCGTATCTTCTGTCCCTGGAGCCGAAACGGCTGCTGGCGCCCTTCCGGGAGACGGCGGGGCTGCCCAAGGAAGGGGAGGCTTACGGAGGCTGGGAAAAGACCCAGATCCGGGGGCATACCATGGGGCACTATCTGACAGCCATGGCACAGGCCTGGTCGGCCACGAAAGACCGCCGGATTCTTGACCGGCTGGAGGAAACGGCGGCGGGGCTGGCGGATTGTCAGCGGGAAGACGGCTTTTTGTTCGCCTCCCCGGAGGATCTGTTTGACCGGGTGGAGCGCCGGGAGCCGGCCTGGGTGCCCTGGTATACCATGGACAAGCTGGCGGCGGGGCTCACCGCCCTGTGGGTTATGACGCCGGTAAGGCGGGCGGAGCCCATTGTCCGCGCCTTGGGCGGCTGGATCTGCCGGCGGGTGCTGGGATGGCCGGAGGAGATCCGCCGGCGGGTGCTGGCGGTGGAATACGGGGGCATGAACCACTGCTTATATGCGCTGTATGCCCTGACCGGTGAGGAACCTTATCTTCTGGCTGCCCGGCGGTTTGACCAGGAGACGCTGCTGGAACTCCTGGCTCGGGGCGAAGACCGGCTGGACGGCCTCCATGCCAACGCTACCATTCCCAAGGTGCTGGGCGCTTTGAAGGGCTATGCCGTTACCGGGGGCAGGGAGCCTATGGGGCTTCAGGCCGCGGAACAATTCTGGAAGATTGTGACCGGGCACCACACCTATGCCACCGGCGGCAACAGCGAATGGGAGCACTTCGGCAAGCCGGATATTTTGGACGCCGAGCGAACCGCCTGTAACTGCGAGACCTGCAATATCTATAATATGCGCAAGCTCTCTCAGCTGCTGTTTTCCCTGACCGGGGACAAAAAGTACCTGGACTACGATGCCTGGGCCTACGTCAACGGGATTTTATCCTCTCAGAACCACGAGACCGGCATGACCACCTATTTTCAGCCCATGGCCTCCGGCTGCTTCAAGGTCTACTCCCGTCCCTACGACCAGTTTTGGTGCTGCACCGGAACGGGCATGGAGAACTTTACCAAGCCCTGGGAGGGGGCTGCCTATGAACGGGGAAACCGGCTGTACCTGGCAAGACTGGTATCGGCACGGATCCGCTGGCAGGGTGCTCTGATCCGGGTGGAGGAGGACTGGCTGCACAGCCGCCGGCTGCGGCTGTGGGCGGCGGGGCTTTTCCAGGGGATGTCCATCGCCCTGCGCCGTCCCGGCTGGGCGGACTCCGGGCGGTTCCTGCTGCCCCCGGGAATCACCTGCCGGGAGGAAGGGGGATTCTGGATTCTGGAGGGCAGCTGGCAGGCGGAAACGGTGATCCACCTGGAGCTTGCCTGGACGGTAAGGCACCACGGCCTGCCGGACGAGCCCCGGGTGCGAGCCTACAGCTGCGGCCCCTTCCTGCTCAGCGCCCATCTGCACGGGGCTGCCCCGGAGACCACCGTCACGGGCGTGGACGTGACGGTGCCGGTTCCGGATCTTTCGGCGCGGGATTATCTGATCGACCCGGAGCTGCGGCCCCTGGGCGGCGGGCGGTTCCGGCTGCGCTGTGCCGACGGCTGGGAGACGGAGCTGGCGCCCCATTTCCTGCGGCAGCAGGAGCGCTACGGGATCTATTTCCCGGTTTTCCGGGCAGGGGAGGCGGCGCTGGAAGGGTATCTGCGGGAAAAAGCCCGGAAGCGGAAGGCTATGGAGCGGTTTGACGTGATCCCGCTGGGCAATGATCAGTATGAGCTTGCCCACCGGATCCGGGGAAAGGACACCGACGCCTTTGCCGATGGGATGCGCCGGGGGCGGGTGATCCGTGCCGGCGGTTACGTCAGCTACCGGCTTCGTGTGCCGGCGGCTCCCTGGATCCTCCATCTGCGTTCCCAGGGGGCGCGGGATCTGCGGCTGGACGGACAGCCGCTGCCGGAGGGCGACCGGATTCCCATGGCGGGAAGCACCTGCGGCACAGCGGAGCTGGTGATTCGCTGCGCCGGCGGAGAGACGCGGCTGTATGACGAGATTTGTGTGGAGGTTCCGGAGGACGCAGGGATCTCCGGGGAAGCAAACCCAAAGGAACAGGAGTGATTGCGATGGATCAGAAAGCCAGGCTCGCCCATACGCCGCCCATGGGCTGGAACAGCGGGGACTGCTACGGAGCCGCGGTGGATGAGAAGCGGGGGCGGGCCAATGCGGATTATATGGCAAAGCATCTGAAGCCCTTCGGATGGGAATATATTGTGGTGGACATTCAGTGGTCGAATCCCACGGCGTCCAGTCACGAATATCAGCCCTTTGCGGATCTGTACATGGATGAGTGGGGGCGGCTGCTTCCGGCGCTGGAGCGGTTTCCCTCCGCCGCAGGCGGCAGGGGCTTTGCGCCGCTGGCGGAATATGTGCACAGTCTGGGGCTGAAATTCGGCATCCACATTATGCGGGGCATTCCCCGGCAGGCGGTGCACCGGAATACCCCGGTGAAGGGAACTTCGGTGACGGCCCGGCAAATTGCCAAGACGGCCAGCATCTGTCAGTGGAATACCGACATGTACGGCGTTGACCCGGAGAAGGAAGGGGCAAGGGCATACTATGACAGCCTGTTTGAATTGTACGCCTCCTGGGGGGTAGACTTTATCAAGGTGGATGATATCTGCCGGGAACTGCCCCGGGAAGAAGAGGAGCTGGTGCTGCTGAGCCGGTCTCTGCGCGCCTGCGGACGGGATATGGTGCTGAGCCTGTCCCCGGGCCCGGCCTTGCCGGAGAAGGCGGAGCTTTACAAACAGGTGTCCAATATGTGGCGGATCACCGACGATTTCTGGGATCGGTGGGAGCTGCTGTACGATATGTTCCGGCGGGCGGAAGTCTGGTGCGTCCACGCCGGAGCCGGGCATTTTCCCGACGCGGATATGCTGCCGGTGGGAGCGATTTTGCAGGACTATGACGAGAACGGCTGGACGAAGTTTACGCCCGATGAGCAGAAGACCATGATGACCCTTTGGTGCATCTTCCGGTCGCCGCTGATGATCGGCGGAGAGCTGACCAAATGCGATGCGTTTACCCTGGGGCTTCTGACCAACCGCCGGATTCTGGAAATGACCGCCCAGGCAAGATCCTCCCATCCGGTGTTCCGGCGGGTGATAGACGGCAATGAGATCATCCTCTGGCATGCCTACCGGCGGGACGGCGGTGCGTATCTTGCGGTGATAAACGCGGGAGAGGGAGAGGCGCAGGTGGAGCTGCCGCTGTGGGAATGTCAGATTGCGCGGCCCCGGGTCACGGTTACGGAGCTGTGGAGCGGCAGAACCCAAGGGGAGGCAGACTGTCTCCGCTGCAAAATCCCGCCCCACGGGGCAGCGGCGTTCCGGATCCATGAGGAAACCCCGTAGCCACGGCTCCCCGCCGGCAAAACTGCCCCGAGGACAGTACCGACGGGCATGCCGCAAGTTGAAAAAAGCGGAGGAATCCATACAGGGTTCCTCCGCTTTTTGCGGGTTCGGCTGAATCGAACGTCCCTAGGGGGAGACGCGGCGGCTCAGATCCTGGTAAAGCTGCCGGGTTTGCGCAGGTGTTTCGGCGCTGAGAATCCAGGGGGAGCCGTTGACGGTCAGCAGGATATAGGACGCCGGCCGGTAATAGGTGTATCGGGTGTGGAGCCCCAGCTCCTGGTTTTCAAACAGCCCCATTTCCAAACGGAAGCTGCCGAAGCCCCAGGCGCGAAAACCGTCGGGGGTGCCTTCCCGGTATTCCAGGGCGGTGACGGAATCGTAGGGGATGGATACATCCTCGTAGTAGCTGGCTTCAATGGTAAGGGCATCCGCGCCCAGATGAAACTGCAGGTCGCCGGTCAGCAGCAGCACGGCGCACAGCGCCAGGATCACCACCAAGGCGGTGAGGCTGATCAGGCCGGCCCGTTTGGATCCCCGGGAAAGGGCGGCCTTGCCGATGGCGCCCACCCGGCGTTTTTTCCGATAGAACCAATAGGAGTAGCCTATGGGGATGAAGGCCAGAAGGAGTATCACGGCGAACATCAGCGCGCCTCCCGCCTCCGCAGGCAGCCATGCCGTGAGCATCAGGATCATGCCGCCGATAAACCAGACTCTGCCGCCAAACCGGTGGGACGCTTCCCAGTTTTCCTCGTCGCTGAGGGTCCAGGGAACCCGGATGCCAATGGTATGGTTCGGGCGGCATTTGGGCAGGTAGTTGCCGATGACGACAAACATCAAACCCATAGCGGCCTGCATCACGGCGAATACGGAAACATCCACCCCCAGGGACAGGGCGTACATCAAGCCGCTGCACAAATTGGTGATCGCCGGGATAATCCAGATGACCATGGTCATGGGCTTGGGATTCTGATCTTTGTTTTTGGGATCCTTGGCAGTGATCAGGACGCACAGCCACAGCGTCAGCAGCATGCACAGGGGGATGAACCATACGGCAAAGCCCCGGCTGCTCCAGCCGTCGGCCTGGCCGTCCAGACCGTAGTGGGTGGCCATTTGCGGCGGCAGATGATCCCACAGAAGCAGTCCGTAAGCAATGGGCAGCAAGGTGGCCAGGGAGGCCAGAATCAGCTGCTTTTTCCGTTTTCGGATCATTGGACAGCCTCCTTTCCGGGGCAGGCGGGGGTTTCCCAGCGGCTGCGGAGAATTTTTATCAGATACACGCTCAGCGCGGCCATCACCCCCAGGAAGCCGTAGAGCAGGCAGTAAACTGCCGTCTGGGAGATGGGCAGCAGCTGGATGCTGAGGGAGGCGTCCAGCAGGGTATGCAGCCCCAGGCACAGCAGGCAGCAGGGGAGCGCCCGGCGGGTATGCACGCCATAGCACACCAGGACGGTCATTCCCGCCTGGGATACCATGGTCAGCAGGCGCTCCAGACCCGCCAGCAGGAACAGCGGCCAGTGGGTTTCTGTCAGGAGTTGCTGTACCGCCAGCAGCTGGGATGGGTCGGCGCCGGCATTCCGGGTCTGGGTGATGAGGGCGTCGAAGGTCCCGGTTTGCAGCATCACCAGGCAGATCAGGTTATTGACATAGGTCAGTCCTACCAGAACCATGGACTCGATGCCGCCATGCCCCAGACCGGCGGCAAGGGCACGGTGAAAGGGAAGATCCCGCGCCATCAGCCGGGCAGCCCCATAGCGCCCCGCCAGCTCAAACAGTCCCGCGGTAAAGGCCAGAAGAAGGAAATAGGCCAGGGTGTGGTTCTGGGAAAAGGTCAGGAACCAGGTTTGGGTGTTCAGAGCATTCAGAATGGGCAGACGAATGAGCATCTGGGGAATAAACATGGCGGCGGCGCCCAGGAACCAGGCGGAGACGACCCCCCGCCGCTTCCGGGCAAAGAGGATCAGAATCAGAATGGGAAGAAGCAGGGTCACGATCAGGGTAACGGTACAGGCAGCAATATTCGCGGTGAGATTCATAGAGGTTCCTCTCCTTTCAGACCGGAGATCCAAAGCAGGATCTCTTCCAAAACCGATGTATTCAGCTGATAAAAAATGTACTTACCCTCCCGGGTGTCGAAGATCAGGTCTGCGTCCTTTAAAACCGACAGATGCCGGGAAATGGCGGCGGGGGTGATGTCAAAGTGCTGACAGATCTCCCCGGCGGAGCGCTTCCCGGTTTTCAGCAGATTCAGGATCTCCCGCCGGGTGGGATCGGCCAGAGCCTTCAGAGTTTGCTGTAAGGACATGACAGCCTCCTTTTGTATATTTAACAATTAACTTAATT
>CALXDT010000062.1 GCA_944387125.1 uncultured Oscillospiraceae bacterium
CAAACTGAATTATACGGAAAAACCCCGGAAATCTTTGAATTTCCGGGGTTTTGAAACATTTGAAGTTTGAAAAACGGCCAAAATCAGCGCTTGCTGAACTGAGGAGCCCGACGGGCTGCCTTGAGGCCGTACTTCTTTCTTTCCTTCATTCTGGGGTCGCGGGTCAGGAGGCCGGCGGCTTTCAGAGCGGGACGGTTCTCGGGGTTGAGCTGCAGCAGAGCCCGGGAGATGCCGTGGCGGATGGCGCCGGCCTGGCCGGAAACGCCGCCGCCGGTGACGGTGACAACCACGTCCACCTTGCCCAGCATATCGGTTGTGACCAGGGGCTGACGAACGATCAGCTTCAGGGTCTCCAGACCAAAGTACTCGTCGATGTCCCGGCCGTTGACAATGATGGAGCCGGTGCCGTTCTCATAGACCCGGACGCGAGCCACGGAGGACTTACGACGGCCGGTGCCGTAAAAAAACTTTTTCTTGCTCTCGTACATTCTAAGTTACCTCCAAATTAGTCCAGGGTCCAGGCTTCGGGCTTCTGGGCAGCGTGGGGATGCTCAGCGCCCTTGTACAGGTGCAGGCGGGTCAGCGCGTTCTTGCCGATGGTGTTCTTGGGCAGCATGCCCTTAACAGCCAGCTCCATGGCATAATCGGACCGGGTGTTCATCATATCCCGGGCCTTGGTCTCCTTCAGACCGCCGATCCAGCCGGACACACGGTAGTACTTCTTCTGATCCAGCTTCTTGCCGGTGAGAACAGCCTTGTCGGTGTTGATGATGATGACGAAATCGCCGCAGTTAACGTTGGGAGTGAAGTCGGCCTTGTGCTTGCCCCGCAGCAGGTTGGCAGCTACGACAGCGGTACGGCCCAGGGGCTTACCGGCGGCGTCCAGAACATACCACTTGCGCTCCAGGGTTTCCTTCTTCAAAAGGGTAGTGGACATTATGCGTTCCTCCAATTAGGTAAAATATTTTGACTTTTTCATGTACTTGCGGTACAATGTGTTCAAATCGCTTGATTTTTATACCATATTAAAAATCAAATGTCAATAAGATTTTTGAGAAAATTTGCGTAATCCGGTGTAAACTCTCAAATGCTCGCAAATACTCCTGAATGCTCTCGTTTTCTCAAATTGTATTTTTCCGGCTTTTAGGAGGAAATCAAAGATATGCAGAAACTGATGGGACTTGTCCGCCGGTGCGTGGAGGACTACCGTATGATCGAAACAGGGGATCGGATTGCCGTGGGGGTTTCCGGGGGCAAGGACTCTCTGGTGCTTCTGGTGCTGCTGGCGGGGCTTCGGAAATACTGTCCCTTTGAATTGGAAGCCATTACCATTGACATGGGGCTGGGCATGGACTACAGCGGTATCGAAGCGCTCTGCAAGCAGTGGGAGGTTCCCTATACCGTTGTCAAAACACAGATCGGCTCCATCATCTTCGACTACCGGAAAGAGAAGAACCCCTGCTCCATGTGCGCCAAAATGCGCCGGGGGGCGCTGAACCAGGCCATTCTGGACAAGGGCTTTCACAAGCTGGCGCTGGGACACCACTATGACGACGCGGTGGAGACATTCCTGATGTCGCTGCTGTTTGAGGGGCGGATCAGCTGCTTCCAGCCGGTGACAAACCTGGACAGAACCGGCATCCTTCAGATCCGTCCCATGCTGTATATCCACGAGAAAACCGTGGATCACTTTGCCCAGCGGATGGAACTGCCGGTGATTGCCAACCGCTGCCCGGCGGACAAGACCACCAAGCGGGAAGAGGTGAAGCAGCTGATCTATGAACTGTGCCAAACCTACCCGGATCTGAAGGAGCGGATCTTCGGCGCCATACAGCGCTATCCTCTGCCGGAGTGGGAACCCAAGGGGCGGTACAAGCGCCCCAAGGATCCGGAAGAATAAACATCGGCGGGAGTATTTTCCTCCCGCCGAAAAATTTATGCTTTATAAAAGGGCCTCTGCCCATTGGGCTTCCCGGAAACCCGCCAGGATCCGGCCGTCTTCCAGCACCGCCAGAGGGCGCTTGACCAGCATCCCGTCAGAAGCCAGCAGCGCCAGCATTTCCCGGTCTGTCATGGAAGGGAGCTTGTCTTTCAGACCCAGCGCCCGGTACTGGAGACCGCTGGTGTTGAACAGCTTTTTCACCGGAATGCCGCTGGAGAGAACCCAGGCTGTCAGTTCCTCCAAGGTGGGTGGTTCCTCCTTTATGTGCCGGGAGGTATAGGCGACGCCGTGGGCGTCCAGCCAGGCTTTGGCCTTCCGGCAGGTGGAGCAGGGGGGATACTGGAAAAACACCATGGCGCACCTCACTGAACGAACCCGTTGACTACGCGGATGATCTTCTCCACGTCCTGGTCACTGAGATACATATGCAGAGGCATGGTGATAATGTGCTGGGAAACCTGATGGGCGTTGGGACAGGTTCCCTGGGCGTAGGTGTACATGGAGAACTCCGTGTTGTCCCGGTAGTGGACGCCGCCGTAAATGTCGTTTCTGGCCATCTCGGACAGCAGACCTTCCCGGTCGGGAACGATTAGCTCGTAAATGTGATAGGAGCATTCGTCAGCATAGGGGGCGGGAACCACCTGGATTTTGGGGTTATTGGCAAAGCCCCGGTCATACATAGCGGCAATCTCCCGGCGGCGGGCGTTTTCCTCGTCCAGGTAGGGCAGCTGCGCCAGGGCGATGGCGGCCATAATGGCGTTTCCGTTGTACTTAAAGCCCAGATAATCCACGCCGTAGTTCCACTTATAGGTGCCCTCGCTTCCGGTACGGGCGTAGGTGTCCTTGTTAATGCCCATCCAGGAGACCATCCGGCACTGGGCGTCCAGCTCCGGATCGGCAAAGCAGATCATGCCGCTGTCTCCGGTGGGCAGATTCTTCACCGCCTGGAAGGAATAGACGGTTACATCCACCCCGTCCCAGGTGCCGGGGGTGACGCCGTTGACCCGGGTGCCCGCCATGTGGGCGGCGTCCAGGATCAGACGCAGATTGTACTGTTTGCACAGGGCGATGATCCGCTCCAAACGCCCAACCCGTCCGCCGTAGCCCACAAAGGCGATGGCCCGGGTCTTTTCATTGATCTTCTTTTCCACGTCCTCCGGATCCAGGCACAGGTATTCGTCCACATCGGCAAACCGGGGAACCAGGTTTTCGTAGAGGATGGCATGGTTGGTGGCCACGAAGGTGATGGGAGTGGAGATGATTTCATCCCCATCCTGCCAGCCATAGCGGCGCTTGAGGATGTTCACTGCCAGGTGCAGGCCGGAGGTGTTGGAGTTGAGATAGCAGGCGTTGGCATGGCCGGTGTAGGCTTTCCACTGCTGCTCAAACTCGGCGGTTTTAAAGCCGGAGCCTGTCCAGCCCTTTTCCAGGCACTGCCGCACCTGCTCCAGGCATTCGTCAATATGGAACTTGGGTTTCAAAACTTGGATGGTAGACATAATCAATCTGTCCTTTCTCTACGGCAGCGGCCGGAAGAATGTGTATATACAATATATATATAGATAATAGTGCGCCTATGGCAAAAAAGCAAGACGGGGGGGAAAAATCGCCGCAGTTATCTCCTTAACAGCGCTTTCAGCAGCTGCTTCCAATAGTGGAACTGGAAGAAGTGATACCAGCGGAAGGGACACTTCCGGTTCAGATAGTCCCCGAAGACGGCCTGGCCGGCCTGGAACCCCTCAGCCAGGGAATCGGCAAAGGGAGCGTACCAGTCTGCCATAAACCAGTTGTAGTTGTACAGATCTTCGTAGGACTTCATATAGCGGACGAAGCAGCGCTTCCGGTAGGCCTCTGTGAGAAACTGCGCGTCCGGGGGGACGTAGCCGTTGTCCCGGGCAAACCACTGGAGGCATTCTGTATATCCCATGATAAAGGGGCCGACAAAATCCACGGTGTACAGCGGGATATTGGCGTCAATGTTGGCGGCATGGAGCTGGCGGAGCCGGTTGACGTCGGTTTGGTTGTCGTCACTGATCACGGTGCGCTCCAGAATCTGGATGGTTTGGCCGTTCCGGGCAAAGAGCATGTTGTGGGGCAGGGATCCGGAGACGGAGGCCACCACCCGGGCGCTGCGGATATAGTGAATCAGGCGGCTCAGGGAGATTTTTTCGGGATGGAGGATGGTATAGCCGTTCTTCCGGAAGAAGTTGTCCAGAAGATCCATGCCAAACTCAAATTGCAGACCCTTCCGGAACTGGCTTCTGCTGAAAAAGATCTTCTCCGGAGTTTCCCAATCCGGTTCCGGATGGATATTCTCCGCCACGGCATCGAAGACCCCAAGGAGCTTGGGCGTGTACGCCCGGCGCATATGGATACCCAGCTCCGGCACAATGACCTTCCGATAGGCGGTGGGGCGGTTAATGATCTCCAGCTTGTCCCAAATGTTCAGCAGCTGAAAAAACTCCCGGTAGTTGCCCAGAATCTGCCGCTGCTCGTTTTCCGCCAGAAAGAAAACGTATTTATCGACGGTTTCGTCCCCCTCCAAAAAGTACCACAGCCGGGTTACGGCCTCAATGAGGAAGTGCCCCCAGTGATTGACCAGGAAGCCGCAGCAGACCACGGTTTCATCCCTATATTCCGGATTCTGAACGGGATAGGCGCCTTCCACCCGGCCCGGGATGGCGGACAATTCCACATAGGCGCCGGAGCTGTCCACCACGCCGCCGAGGCCGAACAGAAGGCCTTCCCGGGGGCGCAGGGGCAGAATGACAGCGTTTTCTCCCTGCCAGAGGGCGGGCTGCTCCCGAACCTCCACCGGGGCGTCGTACCACTGCTTCAAAGCGGCGGCTTTTTTGGGACGAAGATAGCTGTAGTCAATGCTGCACATACGGATTTCTCCTTATCAAGACCGCTCCCAATACAACAGGGGAGGGGAGAGAGATCAAAAAACCGCCAGCCGCGTAACGCGGATGGCGGTTTTGGCAGGGGCACAAGGACTTGAACCCTGAGCCTACGGTTTTGGAGACCGCCGCTCTACCAATTGAGCTATACCCCTATATGAATCAAAGGCGAAGGCCTGAATAAGCTGGTGGGCCTTCAGGGATTCGAACCCGGGACGATCCGGTTATGAGCCGGAGGCTCTAACCAACTGAGCTAAAGGCCCATGCTGCGTGGAACCACAAGGCTGCCACGGGGAGCATTATACCACTGATTTCAGCCGGTGTCAAGTTCTTTTTGGGAAAAATATGGGATGGGAAAACCGGCGCCGATTGTCGAATGCTGGGATATCTGGAAGATGCTTGCCGGCGGAGGACAGACATTCTTATACAAAACTTACAAAAGCGGTGAGACAGGAAAAGAATTATTCGGGAATTCCATAGGTTGAAAATGAACCTTCCGTAAATTATAATAAATGTTAATTTGAATATGTCTTTGGTTTTGTCTGTTTTCTCTTGTTTTCGATTTTCTGGATTGGCTATTCTGGCAGAAATGCCAAACCGGCAGTCTTCAGCGGGAAAAGCGGGTCGATCCAAAACATAAGCGGGATATCCCGCTTCATGCTGATTTCATCAGCATGATACCCCGTTGAAAGGAAGAATGAAATGAATACCAAAACACTGCTGTATATCCTGAAGCGGATCGGGCTGGCTGTTCTCACGGTGTGGGTCGTTATTACGGTGACGTTCTTTGTTATGCGTGCCGTGCCCGGCGGCCCCTTCCTTGGCGAGAAGGCAGTTACCCCGGAGGTTCAGGCGGCGCTGGAAGCGAAGTACGGCCTGGACAAACCTTTGATGGAGCAATATTTTACCTATTTAAAGGATATTGTGACGGAGCTGGACTTCGGCCCCAGCATTAAGCTCAGAGGCAGAATGGTCATGGACGTGATTGCCGACGGCATGAAGACCTCCGCGAAGCTGGGGTTGATGGCCGCGGGAATTGCTCTGGTCGTGGGCATTGTTCTTGGGTCTGTGGCGGCGCTGCGCCGGAACAGCATCCTGGACAAGGTGATTATGGTTGTCACCACGGCCTTTGTCTCTATGCCCTCCTTTATTATGGGCACACTGCTGCTGCTGGTTTTCTCCATGTACCTGGGCTGGTTTCCGGCCAACGGTTCCACTGCGGAAGGCCTTGTGCTGCCTGTTATCAACCTTTCGCTGTACCCCATGGCTTACATCACCCGGCTGACCCGGTCTTCAATGCTGGATGTGCTGGGACAGGATTATATCCGCACCGCGAGAGCCAAGGGCGTATCCTCTGTAAAGATTATTTTCGGACATGCTCTGAAAAACTCCCTGATTCCGGTCATCACCTACTTCGGACCCATGTTGGCCTACATCGTCACCGGTTCACTGGTGGTGGAGCAGATCTTTGCTGTGCCCGGCATCGGCCGCTCCTTTGTCAGCAGCATCACCAACCGTGACTATCCGATGATCATGGGCACCACCATTGTGCTGGCGACCCTGATTGTTGTGATGAATCTGATCAGCGACATTCTGTACAAGGTCGTTGATCCCAGAATCACCTTTGAATAAGGAGACAGAGCATGAAAAAGAAACTCTTCACCATGCATGTGGATGTGGATGATTTTATTCCGGCTTCTTCCGAGGATAAGGCGTATATGGTGCAGATGCGCCCTTCCACCACCTTCTTTAAAGATGGCATGAAGCGCCTGATGAAAAACAAGATCGCTGCCTTCAGCATGTTCCTGATCATTTTCATCAGCCTCAGTTCCATTATCATTCCCTTCTTCTGGCCGTACCAGTACGACAAAATGCTGGGCAGCACCCCCGGCAAGCCCATGGATCCCTCCTATAACAACCTGGCGCCCTTTGAATACGGCGAAACGGAGCTGGAGCGGATTGCCGCAGGGGAGAAGGTCTTCCCCCACATCTTCGGCACCGACGCCCAGGGGCGTGACTACTTCATCCGGATCGTCTACGGCACCCGGATCTCCCTGGCGGTAGGCTTTTTTGCCAGTATCATTGTGCTGATCATCGGCATGACCATCGGTTCCATCGCCGGCTATATCGGCGGCAAGGTGGACATTATCATCATGCGGATTGTGGATATCATCTACTCCCTGCCGGATACGCTGATGGTTATTCTCCTGGCTTCTGTGATGAAGGTGACGCTCCAGCCCCTGCTGGAGGGAACCATTCTGGAAAAGCTGGGCTCCAACATGATTTCGCTGTTCCTGGTGTTTGCCCTGCTGTACTGGGTGTCCATGGCGCGGCTGATCCGCGGGCAGATCCTGTCCCTGCGGGAGCAGGAGTATGTGCTGGCTGCGCAGGCCACCGGCGCCAAGGCCGGCTGGATCATCCGCAAGCACCTGCTGCCCAACTGCATCAGCGTGGTGATCATCTCCACCGCTTTGCAGATCCCCAGCGCGATTTTTACCGAAAGCTACCTGTCCTTCCTGGGTCTGGGCGTCAATGCGCCTATGCCCTCCCTGGGTTCTCTGGCTTCCGATGCGCTGAACGGCTATGCCACCTATCCCTACCGGCTGATTATTCCCGCCGTGGTAATCAGTCTGATCGTGCTGTCCCTGAACCTGTTCGGCGACGGCCTGCGGGATGCCTTTGATCCCAAGCTCAAGAAGTAAAGGAGGAAGTATTGATGCCTTTGTTAGAAGTAAATGATCTGCATACCTCCTTCTTTACCCCTGCCGGCGAGGTGAAGGCCGTCAACGGCGTGTCCTTCAGCCTGGACCGCGGCAAGGTATTGGGAATTGTGGGAGAGTCCGGCTCCGGCAAGTCCGTGACCGCCTACTCCATTATGCAGATTCTGGAAAAAACCGGCAAGATTGTCTCCGGATCCATCAAGTTCGACGGCCAGGAGCTGGTAGGCATCGGGGAGAAAGGAATGAAGAATATCCGGGGAAATAAGATCTCCATTATTTTCCAGGATCCCATGACCTCTCTGAATCCCACCTACACCATCGGCCACCAGCTGATGGAGGCCATTATGCTCCACACCCCCCGGAACAAGAAGCAGGCCCATGAACGGGCGGTGGAAATGCTCCGGCTGGTCAACGTCAATGAGCCGGAAAAGCGGATGAATCAATATCCCTTTGAGTTCTCCGGCGGTATGCGCCAGCGGGTAATGATTGCCATGGCTCTGGCCTGCGAACCGGATATCCTCATTGCCGACGAGCCTACCACCGCTCTGGACGTGACCATTCAGGCGCAGATTCTGGAGCTGATGCAGAACCTGCAGAAGGAACTGGGCATGGCCATCATCATGATCACCCATGACCTGGGCGTTGTGGCGCAGATGTGCGACGAAGTGATTGTTATGTACGCCGGCTCTATCTGTGAGCAGGGCACCGCGGATGAGATTTTCTACAACCCCAAGCATGAGTACACCAAGGGACTGATGCGCTCCATCCCCACGGTGGACAGCGACGGCTCCCGGCTCCAGCCCATCAGCGGCACCCCCATCGACCTGCTGAATATGCCCAAGGGCTGTCCCTTTGCGCCCCGGTGCGACGCGGCTATGAAAATTTGCATCCGGGAATGCTGCCCCCGCATGGAGATAAACGATATGCATCAGGCGGCATGCTGGATGAATGTGAAAGAAGCCTTCGAGAAAGGCGAACTGGAAAGCGGTGAGGAAGCATGAGCCAAAAGGAAAATCTGGTAGTTGTTAAAAATCTGAAGGAATATTTTTCGGTGAACACCGGACTGTTCCGCTCCACACCCCTGAAGGCGGTGGATGATGTTTCCTTCGCCATCCAGAGAGGGGAGACCCTGGGCCTGGTAGGCGAATCCGGCTGCGGCAAGACCACTGTAGGCCGCACCCTGCTGCATCTGTACAAGCCCACTGCCGGTGAGATCTGGTTTGACGGCAAGCAGGTGGTCAGCAAGGAGGATATTCTGGAGTACCGGAAGAAATCCGCCATGGTGTTCCAGGATCCCTATTCCTCTCTGAATCCCAGAATGACCGTTTCCGACATTATTGCCGAGCCGTTGGATGTGCATAAGCTGTATGCCAGCCAGAAGGAGCGGGAAGAGAAGGTTCTGGAGCTGATGAACCGGGTGGGACTGAACTCCGAGCACGCCAGCCGGTATGCCCATGAGTTCTCCGGCGGACAGCGCCAGCGGATCGGCATTGCCCGGGCACTGGCAATGAATCCGTCCTTCGTGGTCTGCGACGAGCCGGTTTCCGCGCTGGATGTTTCCATCCAGGCGCAGGTGATCAATATGTTCGACGAGCTTCAGGAGGAAATGGGGCTGACGTACCTGTTTATTGCCCATGACCTGCTGGTGGTGCGTCACATCTCAGACCGGATTGCGGTGATGTACCTGGGCAAGATGGTGGAGATGGCCGACGCAAGGGAGATCTACGATCATCCCCTGCATCCGTACACCAAGAGTCTGATGTCCGCTGTTCCGCTGCCCGATCCCAAGCGTGCCAGAGAGAATAAGCGCATCGTCCTTTCCGGGGACATTCCCAGCCCCCTCCACGCCCCCAGCGGCTGCCCCTTCCGCACCCGCTGCCCCCATGCCACCGAGGCCTGCGCCGCGGCCATGCCCGAATTCAAGGAGGTTTCCTCCGGCCATTTCGCGGCCTGCCACAACCTGGATCGGTGCAACTGATTTCGGTTCAGAATGTCCTCCCTGGGATTGCCGTGCCGGGGTGACATTTTGGATATAAAATCTATATTTCAGAAAGGAACTAGAAGATGAAGAAGTTAATTGCTCTGCTGCTGGCTCTGACCATGGTTCTGAGTCTGGCGGCCTGCGGCGGCTCCGATGCCCCCGCTACCGAAGCACCCGCTACTGAAGCGCCTGCTACCGAAGCGCCCGCTACCGACGCGCCTGCCGAGGACACCCTCAGCGACGCTGAGAAGGAAGCGGAAATCCGCTATGCTCTGAGCCTGCTTCTCGACCGGAACTACATTGTCGAAGAGATTGCCCAGGGCGGTCAGGCTCCCGCCTCTTCCTTCGTGGCTATGGGCATGACCGACGCTGACGGCACCGAGTTCTACAAGAACGCCGGCCACAGCGACGAGTACGACGGCTACTACGACGTTTCCAAGGAAGCCTATGAGGATAACTATGCCGAGGCTTACGAGATCCTGTGCAAGTACTACGAGGTGGACGAGAACGGCATGTTCACCAACTTCCCCACCCTGACCTACGTGTACAACACCGGCGAAAGCCACAAGGCCATCGGTGAGTATCTGCAGTCCCAGCTGGCGGCTGTGGGCATCACCATGAACCTGGAGAACCAGGAGTGGAACACCTTCCTGAACACCCGTAAGAACGGCGATTACTCCATCGCCCGGAACGGCTGGCTGGCTGACTACAACGATCCCATCTGCTTCCTGGATATGTGGACCACCGCCTCCGGCAACAACGACGTTCAGTTCGGCAAGGGCGCCCATGAGACTGTTGCTGTGTACGACATGGATCTGACCGAGTACGGCTACGACATTCAGGTTGTGGACGGCACCTGGGCGGAGACCTACGACGTGCTGATCCCCCTGATCAAGACCTGCACCGACAACGACACCCGTTATGCTCTGATGCACGTGGCTGAGGATCTGCTGATGTCCACCGGCTGCATCGTGCCCCTGTACTTCTACACCGATCTGTACATGATCGACGACAGCTTGGAAGGCTTCTACTCCAATCCCCTGGGCTACAAGTACTTCAACAAGACCACTGTTGGCGGCAGCAGCGACAGCATCGCCGTCTGCCTGGCTTCCGAGCCTGACACCATCGACCCCGCTCTGAACTCCGCCGTGGACGGCGCGACTCTGGTTTCCCACCTGTTCGCCGGTCTGGCCAAGTGGGATCTGGACGAGAGCGGCAACCTGGTGATTATGGCCGACTGCGCCACGGAGCTGCCCGAGGGCGTTGCCAATGAGGACGGCACCGTTACCTACACCTACACCCTGAAGGACGGCCTGAAGTGGTCTGATGGCCAGGATCTGACCGCCAAGGACTTCGAGTTCGCCTGGAAGCGGGCTGCCTCCACCGAGCTGGCCGCTGACTACTCCTACATGTTTGAAGTGGTTAAGGGCTACGGCACCGACGAGCTGGCTGTCACCGCTCTGGACGACAAGACCCTGGAAGTCACCCTGAACACCGCTGTTTCCTACTGGAATGAGCTGCTGGCCTTCCCCACCTATTTCCCCGTCCGTGAGGACGTGGTTGCCAACGAGGCCTGGGCTACCGATCCTTCCACCTATGTTTCCAACGGCGCTTACAAGATGACCGGCTGGGAGCACGACTCTGTGATCACCCTGACCAAGAACGAGGCCTACCATGATGCCGGCAGCGTCACCATGAACGAGATTAACTTCTACCTGTCCAACGATGCCAACAACATGCTGACCAACTTCAAGAACGGCACCTGGCTGCTGATCGACGACGTTCCCACCAATGAGATCGCTACTCTGAAGGAAGAATACCCCGAGGAGTTCGTCATCGCCGGCCAGATCGGCACCTACTACGTCTGCTGGAACATCAACGAGCCCCTGCTGCCCGAAGCATAATTGCAGACTATTTAAACATGATGCCGCAGAGCCCAAGGGCTCTGCGGCATTTCCTTTGAAAAGATCCGGGGACGGTTTGCGCCGTCCCCGGATCCGTTTATGCTTCTGTTTGGGAAGGATGGCCGAAGGCCGGAAGCGGCTGCCCCGTCCGGGCAGTTCAAAAAGCGGAGGATTTCTCCGCTTTCTGAAGGGATCCGTGCCTGCCCACTGCAGGTTATTCCCGGTAATAATCCGTATCCAAAATCCGGTTGTTGATCTGCACAAAGGTTTGTACCGCTTCGGCGATCTGCGCCTGCTCCTGAGCGGAGGGCGCCTGGGCTCCCTGCTCGATGGCGATCAGCTCTCCGGTGCCGCTGTCATAGGCGGTATTTCCCAGGATCCAGCTGCCGTCGGAGAAGGGGACAAAGCCCGCATAACCGGCGTCAAAGGCGTCATGGCCCAGGTAGGAATAGGGGCTGTCCACCCCCAGAAGGTTCAGCACCGTGGGCAAAAGATCCGAGGTGTTCAGCACCTTGTCCACCTCCATGGACGGAAGATCCGCGCTCCAGATGAAGCAGGGGGTCTTTTCCAGCAGCAAAGGGTGTTCCACTCCGGACAGCTCCAGCAGAGAATCCTCTCCCTCGTAGTTCTTATAGCCGTAGGTGTAGTGGTCGGTGACGGCGATGATCACGGTGTTTTCCAGCTGCCCCGCCTCCTCCAGCTCCTGGAGCATCCGGGCAAAGAAATCATCCACCAGCCGGGCTTTCAAATAGGCGCAGTCGGTTTCCTCGTTCCCTGTGAGCCCCCGGTACTGGGGATATTGCTTCAAGCCCCAGTGACTGAGCACTTCGTTGTAGACGTAGCTTAAATGGGCGGAGCGGGTGATCACAAAATTCAGGGTCTTGCCCTCCCGGAAAAAGCTCTGGGAGAGCTCCGGATTGTCAAACAGCAGCTGATCGTCATACAGTTCGTCGGATTCCGGATCCACATAATCCTGGTAAGAGATGTAGGCTTCGTATCCCATAGCCGGAGAGAAGACCCCCCGGGAGTAGAAGCTGGGATCATTGTAGTGGTAGGTCAGGGCAGAGTAGCCCTCCTGCCGAAGCAGGCTGGCCAGGGACTGGTCATAACAGTTGGTCACATAGTCGAAGGCATAGCCCCCCTGGCTGCTGAGGAAGGAACCGGTGTTGATGCAGAATTCGGTGTTGAAGGTTCGCACACCGCCGTAGACGGGGGTATAGAACCGGGTGAAGTTGATGCCTTCAGACATCAGCTGGTTGATGGTGGGGGTGTGCTCGCCGATCATCCAGTCGTCCATGGATTCCATCAGCACCAGAATGACATTCTTTCCTTCCAGAAGGCCGGTCATTTCATTGTCCTCCGCCGGCTCCCGGGACTGAAAGTAGCTGTCGATTTCCTCCCGGGCGGCTGCTTGCTCCGCGGAATACCCCGGCGTAAGGGGGGAGAGATAGTTGGCGCAGATATCTTTCCCGGCGGTCTGGAAAATTCCGCAGACCTGATACAGCCGGTGGGTATTAAACATATTCTCGTAGGCGGCCTCCCGGGACTGGGAGCGACCGTAATTGGAGCCGGCGTATTGCACCTGATTGTCCCGGAGGAACTCCACCTGGGGTAGGAAGCAGGCTGCCGCCGCGCAGATTGCCGCCGCGCATCCCGCTGCCAGGCGCCATTTCCAGCCGGACGTCCGGACAGGGAACCGCCGCAGGATAACAATCCCCAGAATCACCAGCGCCAGAATACACAGCCACCAGTGGATTGGGTAGTCTGTTAGGATGGAGAAATAGTCGGAGCCTTCCGAGGCGTACCGGAAATCGGAGATCCACAGCATTTCCTGAAACAGCAGGTAGTAGCCGGTCTGCACCGCGGCATAGGCTGTCCAGAGAAAATACAGGATTCCGTAGGCGACAGCGCCTCCCCGGCCGGGAAGCAGTCGAATCAGCGCGGTGAGAAGACCTGCCCAGATCAGGCCGAAGGCCAGCGGCCAAAGGTTCCCCTCCCCCGGTTCCAGCAAATAGGCAAAGGAGAACAATTCAATGAGGAAAAAAGACAACGGCAGCAAAACAAGAGGAACCGTCTTTTTCTTGTGCCTCGGTTTCAGAAAACGGGGCGTATCCAGGGTATCCATGGGAAGGCTTCCTTTCCGTTTCGGGATCAAAATCTGGCCGCGGAACCCGGAGCGCAGAGGGATCATGGGGGATCGGGTCTTCGTTTTTTTCCTGCTGCTGCCATGTTTTTCGCGGTTTTATGGCGGCTATTATACCATAAAAAACCGGGGGGTACAATGGAAAGTCCTTAAATTTTCAATATTTTTCACAAAAAGTTCATTTCCCTCTTGTAATATCTACCAAATTGCCGTATACTAATCTAGTGCCTGCTGAATCAGCCGCTTTCCGCGGCTGATTCCCCGCCGCAGGCGGGAAATTGAAAAAAACGGCTCTTTCCAACCGTTTTTTCAATTCAGGCGCGTATCAATGTGTATTTTGGATGATGCGGCGCACCGCATCATCCAAACAGGTGCAAGGTTTTTCTGCTTTTCAGCGGAAAAACCTTGCGCCGGAACAACGCAAAAAAGTTCGGAAAGCCTTGACTTGCAAGGACGTTTGCGTTGTTCCGTACACATTAATCTATATTTTCTGTAAGGAGAGAGGCGTCCGTTATGGAACTGATTACCGTTCGTGAGCTGTTTAAGAACACCGATAAGTATGCCGGTACTGAGATCGAAGTGGGTGGCTGGGTTCGCAACCGCCGGGGAAGCAAGCAGTTTGGCTTCATCGTTCTCAATGACGGTACTTATTTCACCCCTTTGCAGGTGGTGTATAACGATACCCTGGCCAATTTCCAGGAAATCGCCAAGATCAATATCGGCGCCGCTTTGATCGTCAAAGGCACCCTGGTGCTGACCCCCGGGGCGAAGCAGCCCTTTGAGCTGCAGGCGTCTTCCATTGCTGTGGAAGGAGCCTCCACCGGTGACTACCCTCTGCAGCCCAAGCGCCACACCATGGAGTTTCTGCGTACCATCACCCATCTGCGTCCCAGAACCAACACCTTCCAGGCCGTGTTCCGGGTGCGGAGCCTGGCGGCCATGGCCATTCACCAGTTCTTCCAGGATCGGGACTTTGTGTATGTGCATACCCCGCTGATCACCGGCTCCGACTGCGAGGGCGCTGGGGAGATGTTCCAGGTGACGACCCTGGACTTAAACAACGTGCCCAAGACCGAGGATGGCAAGGTGGACTTCTCCCAGGACTTCTACGGCAAACCCACCAACCTGACGGTTTCCGGCCAGCTTAACGGTGAGACCTTTGCCATGGCCTTCCGCAACATCTATACCTTCGGCCCCACCTTCCGGGCGGAGAACTCCAACACCACCCGCCACGCGGCGGAATTCTGGATGATCGAGCCGGAGATTGCCTTTGCGGACTTGTCCGACGATATGCGCCTGGCTGAGGACATGATCAAGTATATCATCTCCTATGTGCTGGAGCACGCTCCTGAGGAAATGGCCTTTTTCAACGAGTTCATTGACAAGGGATTGCTGGATCGGCTGCACAACGTGCTGCATAACGACTTCGGCCATATCACCTACACCGACGCGGTGGCGCTGCTGGAGCAGCACAACGACCAGTTTGAATATCCCGTTCACTGGGGCAGCGACCTGCAGACGGAGCATGAGCGCTACCTGACGGAGGTGGTGTTCAAGAAACCGGTATTCGTCACCGATTACCCCAAGGAGATCAAGGCCTTCTATATGAAGCTCAACCCCGACGGCAAGACCGTGGCGGCCATGGACTGCCTGGTGCCGGGAATCGGCGAGATCATCGGCGGCTCCCAGCGGGAAGATAACTATGAGGTGCTTAAGAGCCGCATTGAGGAGCTGGGCATGAAGCCGGAGGACTACGGCTTCTACATGGATCTGCGCAAGTACGGCTCCGCCCGTCACGCGGGCTTCGGCCTGGGCTTCGAGCGCTGCGTCATGTACCTGACCGGCATGGGCAACATCCGGGATGTGCTGCCCTTCCCCAGAACCGTGGGCAACTGCGAGCTGTAAGGAAATAAATGGAAAAACGTGGAAGCCTTTGCGCTTCCACGTTTTTACGCGTCAGGGCTGTTTCTTCGGCCGTAACCGGCGCAGCAGGAAAAAGCCCAGAAGCCCCACCACCAGGAAAATTGAGGGAAGGACCTGATCCCAGTTTACCCCAATGGGAGTGGCAACAAAGATAGAGGTGGGGCCGTCGGCCCCGCCGATGATTCCCACAGACCCATTCAGGGGGATGGAATCAGAAACATACCAGAAGATCAGATAGTAGGACAGCAGACAAAGACCGCTGACCACCGCCAGCGCCAGGAAGGCAAACCGCCAGGGACTTTTCCGGTAGGCGAAGTCCTTCATTTGTTCATTCAATTCCGCCGCGGCGGCCTTGGGGCTGCCCAGCTCCCGGAGGATCTCCTCGTCGGTCAGTCCGGCCTCCCGCCGGGCAGAAATGGCGCTTAAGAAATCACTCATCACCCGGGCTTTGATCTCCCGGGGCAGGTTCAGACGCCGCTCCACGGCGTTTATATAGCGCTTCATTTTCTTTTCCGTTTCTGTCATAGGGTATTCCCTCCTGTCAATAGCTTGGTGACGGTGTCTGTAAATGCCCCCCAGACTTCCTGCCGCCGGAGATTTTCCCGGTGTCCCGCCTGGGTGGCCTGATAAATCTTCTTGGGGGTGGTTTTCCCCGCCCCCGGGAACCAGCTGGCGGTGATCAGTCCGTCGTCCTCCAGCCGGTAAAGAATGGGATAGAGGGTGCCTTCCTTCAAATCGAAGCTGCCCCCGGAACCATCCCGCAGCCGGGACAGCAGCTCATAGCCATAGGTGGGCCGGGCGCAGATCAGGTTCAGCACCAGCATTTCCAGCACACCCTTTTTCATCTCCCTGTCAAATCGGTTTTCCACAGAAGACCTCCTTTTGACTTAATATTTAGTATTACTAAGTATTTATAGATTACCATAGGAATGGAACCTTGTCAAGGGGAAAAAGAAAAAGCTGCGGCACAAATTGCCGCAGCCTTTTGCAAATCGGATCAAACCGGGTAGGTAGCCGCCAAATCCTCGTAGAAGGCGAACATTTCTTCCTCGGTATCGAAGTTGGCCACATACATCTGGTTGGCCATGGCGTCGGAAAGGGCGTCGGGGATCCGGCCCCACATGACCATCTTGTGGCCGTATTTGAGCATGACCTCGTAGTCGTCCAGCTTGTAGGGCTTGCCGTCCCGGCGGCCGTAGAAGGCGCAGTAGTGGTGATTGCCGATGTCCTTGGTATTGGTGTCAAAGACAACCATATCCGCCCAGATCTTGTATACGTCGGTCTCCTGGGAGTAGTTGTACATTTCCGGGGTGAAGCCGCCGGCGGGGCGCATATTTACTTCCAGACCCAGCACGTCGCCTTTCTTGCCCAGACCTTCCTGGTCTTCGTTGAGGATGAAGAATTCCAGATGGATGAACCGGCTCTTGACCCCGAAGGACTTGACGGTACGCAGACCGGCATCCCGGATCTTATCCGGCAGATCCTTCACCAGGTAGTACACCGAGTCTCCGGCGTTGTTCACAATGTCCATCAGGGACAGGGGAGTGATGTTGCCGGACTCAAACAGCGGCTCGCCTTTGGAGTCGATGATGGCGTCATAGGTCTGGACATAGCCGTTGACAAATTCCTCCATAATATAGAGATTATCGTCCTTGGTGTCGATGAACCAGCGCACATCGTTGTCGTTATGGAGCTTGTAGGTGTTGCTGGCGCCCACGCCGTTGTCCGGCTTGACCACTACGGGATAGCCGACCATATGGGCAAACGCCACCGCGTCCTCATATCCTTCCACCGGGTGGTACCGGGCGGTGGGGATTCCGGCTTTGGCGTAGTATTCCTTCATGGCGGACTTGAACTTGATCTTGGCCATATCCTCCTTTTTCGGACCTGTGCAGATGTTGAACTCGGTGCGAAGAGCCGCGTCCCGCATCAGCCAGTATTCATTGTTGGATTCCAGCCAATCGATCTTGCCGTATTTAAAGGTGAAGAAGGCCACGGCCTTAAAGACCTCGTCATAGTTTTCCAGGCTTGTGACCTTGTAGTATTCATGAAGGGATTCCTTCAGCTCCTGCATCAGCTCATTGTAGGGACAGTCGCCGATGCCCAGCACCCGCATGCCGTTGTTTTTCAGCTCACGGCAGAATTTCCAGTAGGTCAAAGGGAAATTGGGGGAAATGAATATGAAGTTTTTCATGGTCTCTCTCTCCTTTATATGTTTTTGTTTCCCGGAGGAAAATCAGCTCAGCAGCCAGGGAACATAGGTGTCCACCATCTGATACCACCAGGGCCAGTCGTGGTTCACATCCAGACCCCAGTATTCAAACCGGGTGTGGATGCCCTTCTGACAGCAGACAGTATCCAGCCACCGGGTGGATTCCAGCAGCGGCCCCTCCCAGGCGCCCTGGCCGCAGACGATCAGGGATTTCTGGCTGTTGTACAGAGACTTGTAGTAGTGGTCGTCCGGCAGGTTCTGCAGGTACAGGCAGGGACAGTTGTTGTATACCAGGTCGTCGCAGTAGTCTCCGAAGAATTCCTTGTTGTCGTACAGGCCGGAGATGGCGAAGCAGCTGTCGAACAGATCCGGGCGGCGGTAGTACAGGTTCGCCGCGTGCATGGCGCCCATGGAGCAGCCGAAGGTAAGAATCCCCTGGTCGAAGCCGTTGGCCAGGCCGGCCAGGTGCTTGATGGTGGGAACCATTTCGTCCACTACATAGTGATACCAGCGCTCATGATTCTCGATCCGCCAGCGCTTGTCCGCGTCCATGGCAGCCCAGGCCTCGTTGTCTATGGTGTCGATGGAAAAGACCATGCACCGACCCTGCTCGATCCATTTGGCCCAGTAGTCGATCATATGAAAGTCTTCAAAATCCCAGAACCGGCCGGCCTGGCAGGGGATGAACAGCACCGGCTTTCCGCTGTGGCCGTAGACCTTGAATTCCATGTCCCGGTTCAGCCAGCCGCTCCAGTGTTTCTCATAGCGAATATCCATAGTGTTTCTCTCCTCTTTCCATATTTAGGGAAGCTCTGATGAAATCGGCAAGAGCGGATGTCGAGAGATTTTGGCACAGCCGAAGGTTCAAAAAGTGGAGGAATCCTGTATGGATTTCCCACTTTTTGAACTGCACGGATGGGACTTTCGATCCGGCATTCCGCCGAAGACGATTGATTCAGAGGTTCCTTAGCTCAAAGGCTGAGGCAATCCATAAAAATCGGGATTTGCTTTTCCCAGGAGTTTTCCGAGTGGCTGCCCCCGGGGACAATCCGGAAGGCCAGATTTACCCGTTTGGTCAGCAGCAGGTGGGCGGTGGAGATCATGGACTCCTGGGTGGCGGCGTGGTTGAACATTTCCAGCTCGCCGTAGTCCATATAAATGGCGGTATCCCGGCGGATGTGCGCCCGGGCGACCATTTCCAGCACCTTTCCCGGAGCGACCCACAGGCTGGGGGAGAGGCAGGCGCCCCGCTGGAAAATGTGATTGTACGCTGTGACCCCGTACAGCGCCATCAGGCCGCCCATGGAAGAGCCGGCGATGATGGTGTTCTTCCGGTCGGGCAGGGTGCGGAAGTGCTGGTCGATATAGGGCTTCAAAGTGCCCACCATCCAGTTCATCATCACGGAGCCTTTGCCTTTGATTTTACCGTGTTCGGAATTTTCATAGGTCATGGGGGCATATTCCACCAGCCGGCGGTTGCCTTCGTGGTTGCACTCCACCCCCACAATGATCAGATCCTTGCCGCTTTCCTCCATGAACTTATTCATGCCCCAGGATTTTCCAAAGGTGGCGTCTTCGTCAAAAAACACATTATGCCCGTCAAACATATACATCACGGGATAGCGCTGTTCCGTTTCGGCATTGTAGGAATCCGGCAGATAGATATAGGTGCGCCGTGTGGTGCTGCCGGACAGCTTGGGGATCGTAACATCCCATTTGATAACCATTATCTGGTTTCCTCCTGTAAACTTGCAAATCTGACTGAGTAGAAGTCTAGTATAATTCTCTTTTTCGGGAATGTCAACAGAAGGAAGCGGAAAAAAGTGCATTTCCACAAAAAACAATCGACCGCGGGGGAAGGACGGGTGATATTGACTATAGAGATTTTCCGGACAGAAACATTTCCCAGCGGCCCAATTGTTAAAAAAAGATGCGGAAAAGATGCACCTGTGATGCAATTGTATGTTATAATACAAAAAATGGAAAGGCTGTCCGGATGGGGCAGCCGGGAGAAAGGATGGGGTGCCAATGTATGGCGTTGTGGCGCTGGGTTATGAGTTTTTATCGGAATTTGTGCCGTTTCTGGTGGTATTGCTGCTGTTCCGGCGAAATCGGGGGAAGTACAGCACCCCTTTTTCCAAATGGCACTACCTGATGCCGATGGTGTTCGCTTTGTATATCATAGCGGTTTTCTACATTACCAACCCCGGAACCCTTTACGACGCCATGGGGACTTCCTGGGAAGAGATGAAAGAGCGGATCAACTGGCTCCCCTTCTCTGAGAAGATCGATCCGGTGGGCTATCTGCTGAATGTTGTGATGTTTCTTCCCTTTGGCATCCTGGTGCCGCTGATCTGGAAGCGGATCAGAAAGGGAACCTGCCTGGCGGCGCTGGGATTCTCCGCCCTGATTGAGGTGAGTCAGCTGTTCAGCAGACGGGGAACCGATGTGGACGATCTGATCATGAATACCATGGGCGCGGCCATCGGCTTTGCGGCATACAAGATCTGGGACAATGTGACCAATTCCCGGTTTCAATTGGAAGGGGGCAATTCGGCGGAACTGCCGGCCTTTGTCCTGGCCATTTACCTGGGCCGGTTCTTCCTGTTTAACCGCATGGGACTGATCCACCTGTTCTACGGCGCCTGATGAATTGCATTTTTCCAAAAAAGGAGCCTGGATCAGCGGTTTTCCGCCGATCCAGGCTCCTGATAGGGAAGGGGTTTGCTCAATACCCAAGCAGACGGCTGACAACGCTTCCGTCAACGGCGTTTAAGGTCAGCAGGGGCTGCACGCTGTAATCGATTTGGGATCCGACTTTTTCCTGGTCGTCGTCATACCATTCCCTGGTGCCCCAGAAGTCCCAGACGGGTACGATGGTGCCCTGCAGGGAGCCTTTGTCCCGGATCCGCATCAAGGTCAGGGAAACCTGGGTGATTTCCACGTCCAGGAAGGTTTCTTCACCGTTGATCCGGTCCACTTCCACCAGACTGCTGCCCTCCGTTGGCCCGGTGACTACAAGCGGCAGGGTGGCGTCGGCGATGGCAGCAATCTCCTCAAAGGGAAGCAGGGCGCTTTGCTCTGCTTTTACAGATGGTTCAGAGGTGGGAGACTCCCACCGGAAGCAGCAGATCCCTTCCTCATCCACATAGATCTGGATGCTCTCCATGTGCCAGGAGACGGTGTCGGGATTGGTTTCTTCTGAGGCGCTGTAGGCCCAGTATTGATAACCGTGGTATCCGTCCATGGTATAGTAATCTTCCCGAATGCTGGGCAGAGGGAAACCGTCCACCGTAGGCACGTACCGGAGCATCAGGGTGCCGTACGCAGGCTGTACATCGTCACAGACCATGTTGGTCAGTCCCAGGGCTTCCATCAGGGCGTCTGCCTGGGCGATGGCTTCGTCTTCCGCGGGAAGATCCCGCTGGTTGGTTTGCGCGGCGTCTGCTTCCGCTGCCTGGATGCCGTTCCGATATTCTTCCCGGCGAATCCATACCTCGGGCTCCAATCCGAATTCCGTTCTGTTTTCAATGCTGACGTACCATTTAACCCCGTCTACCGTTCCGATGGCAGTCAGGATCAGGGGATTGACATTGAAAAAGAGTACCTGGCTATGAAGCAGGCTGGCGCCAAATCTAGAGAGACGGATAACTACCTGAAAAGCGCCATCTCTGCCGGACTAATCAGCAACAAGGCGGCTACCGAGCTGCGCAACAAGAGATATTAAGGAGATATGTTATGGGCTCTTTTGAAGAACTGCGCTCCGGGCTGCTGAAAAAGTATAATGTGAGCAGTACCAAAGGGAGCAGCGGGTCTCAGCAGCAAAGCGATGCTGGCAACCCACAAAAGGATGACTCGGATTTCC
>CALXDT010000063.1 GCA_944387125.1 uncultured Oscillospiraceae bacterium
ACCTTCAAAAAGTGGAGGAATCCTGTATGGATTTCCCACTTTTTGAAGGGCACGAACGGGGCAAAAGATCCGGCATTCCGCCGAAGACGATTGATTCAGAGGTTCCTTAGCTCCCGCTCCCAAAGCCGCCCTCCCCGGACCCCTCCCGGCGCGCTTCTCGTTCAGATTGTGCTGGACAGGGGATGGCTTGGGCTTGGCATGGGAATTTCCCTTGCTGTGGAAACCCGATAAGCAGAAAGCGGCTCCCCGTTTTCGGGGAGCCGGAAGGCGGCTCACTTGCTGGCGATGGCTTCGATCTCCACCAGGGCGCCCCTGGGCAGATCCTTCACCGCGAAGGCGGCCCGGGCGGGGCAGCTGCTCCGGAAGAACTCCCCGTACACCGCGTTCATGGCGGCAAAGTCGCCGATGTCCGCCAGAAGCACCGTGGTTTTGGCTACGTCCGCGCAGGTGTAGCCCGCGGCCTTGAGGATGTTCTCCACATTGGTCAGCGCCTGGCGGGTCTGGGAGGCGATGTCCTCCCCGGCAAAGGCGCCGGTGGCAGGGTCAATGGGCAGCTGGCCGGAAACAAACAGCAGGTTTCCCGCCTGGACGGCCTGGGAGTAAGGGCCGATGGCCTCAGGGGCATGTTCTGTGTGAATAGGCTTGTTCATCAAAATGGTTCTCCTTTCAAACACCCGGATGGGCGGTGGTTTCCCCGGCGTCAGTCCGTTTCCTGCTCCGTCTCGTCAAAGTACCAGCCCACATTGTTGGGGGCATTGGGGTAGCGGAAGGCTTCGTTGATCAGGGCGTAGGCAGCGGTGAAGGTCTTGTTGTCCTCCTCGTAGCGCCAGCCGTCGCCATAGGGCTGGGCGCCGGTGAAGCTGGACCAGCAGTCCGGGTGCTGCTCGATGAACCGCTCCTGCTCCTCCTGGGGCACCCGGCTGCCGCCGCCGGGATACAGCCGCGCCATCAGGTGGGTCAGGTTCAGATCGTCCAGAGGGGACAGATCGGTGACATGGGTGTTGCCGATGTTGAGCATTTCCAGGCTCTCGCAGCCGGCCAGGGGAGACAGGTCTTCAATATATTCGCAGAAGGCGATCTCCAGGAATTTCAGCTTCTTGCACCCGGAGAAGGGCTCCAGGCTTTTCACCGGAGAGCCGGAAAGGATCATGTATTCCAGATTGGGCATTCCCGCAACGAAGTCCACCGCGTCCAGGAATTCGTTATGGCCGATGTCCATAAACCGAACGTCCTCGCAGTACACCAGGTCGTGGCAGTTGTCGTCCACCAGGCCGTACACCGCCCGGATCACCTGGACGTCCGTGAGGCTGGAGCCCCCTTCCCCGAACCAGACCCGCCAGACCACCTCGGTTTTGTCCCGGTAGTCCTCCCGGATCTGGGACATCACCTCGTCGGACAGTCGGCAGTTATCCAGCACAAAGCGGCTGCAATTTTCCATCAGATCCAGCGCCAGGCGCACCTGGGCTTCCCCATCGTCGCCGATCTGCTGGTTCTTGATCACCACCTCTTCGTCGGTGGAGGAAATGGTGGTTCCGTAAAAATCAAAGGTATAGTGGAAGACGGCCTCCGGGGCAGAATCCATGAGGAGCTTTGCCTGCTCCATGGACAGCTGGCTGACCCCCTGACTGTCCGCCAGCTCCACAGTCTCCAGCTGGGGCAGCAGCGGCAGCTTTTGGGCAGTCTCCTCCGCCTGGTCGTCGGTAAGGGCGGAAAGATCCAGCTCCCGGGTGTCTGTGGCATACTCCTGCCCCAGGATCTCCACGGTGTAGTGGAAGGTGATTTGGGAATAGGCTTCCTCCAGCGCGTCCAGCTCCTCCCCGGTTTCCTCGGGGGTATGGATGGTGACGGAGGAAACCTGGGTCAGGTAGGTCAGGTTTTCCAGCAGCGCCTCATAGGTGTAGTCCCCGGGCTGCAGATCCAGCTGGGCGGTGTCCAGCTCACAGACGGTGCCCCCCAGATCCACCTGGTAGGTGATCTGACACTGGGGCATCTGCTCCTGCAGGGAAGAAAGCAGGGCGTAGTCGTCACAGCCGGAGGCATCCAGAGCCGTCAGCGCCGGGAAGTAGTTCAGCAGAATCTGCGCGTCCTCCTGGGTCAGCTCCGTGACCGTGAGGGACTGGGAATCGCTGGCATATTTGCTCCCCTGGAAGGGAACCATCCACAGAATATAGCACTCGGGAAGCTGCTGATGAACCTGGTCATAGTGATCAAAGGAAATGTCCGATTCCCGAAGATCCAGGCTTTGGGCGGACTTGGGATACACCGCATCCTCCACGAAAATATGATTATCCCGATACCACCGGTAGCCGAACCACCCCGCGGCCGCCAAGGCCACCACCAGAAGGATGACCAGCAGCACAAGCAACACCTTTTTCAAGGTACGCACCTCCAAGCCCTGGGACAGGCGAATTTTTTACAATTGTAGCACATTGTCCCGGGAAAAGCAAGGCGCGGGTCGGAATCTGCCGATTTCCCCGGAGGCGCCCTTGCCTCCGGGGGAAAAGTATGATAAAATAAAATTATCTATTTGGAATACGTCTATTATTCTTTGTTATGCTTATCAACTTTACACAGCAAAGGAACTTTCTGTGCCCCATATTGGTACAGACGTTCCCCATCCAAAACGGTGGTTTTATTGCCATGGCCTGAACCTCTATGCCAAACCCAAGCCATCCCCTGTCCAGCACAATCTGAACGAGAAGCGCGCCGGGAGGGGTCCGGGGAGGGCGGCTTTGGGAGCGGGAGCGAAGGAACCTCTGAATCAATCGTCTTCGGCGGAATGCCGGATCTTTTACCACATCCG
>CALXDT010000064.1 GCA_944387125.1 uncultured Oscillospiraceae bacterium
TTCAAAAAGTGGAGAAATACTGTATGTATTTCCCACTTTTTGAACTGCACGGATGTGGTAAAAGATCCGGCATTCCGCCGAAGACGATTTATTCAGAGGTTCCTTCGCTCCCGCTCCCAAAGCCGCCCTCCCCGGACCCCTCCCGGCGCGCTTCTGGTTCAGATTGTGCTGGACAGAAGATTCTTTGGGGCGGATATTGGATTTCAGACCATGGCCGTAAGGCCGCCGTTTTGGGTGGGGAATACCTGTACCAATATGGGGCACAGAAGTTTCCTTTGCTGTGTAAAGTCGATAAGATATATATAAAGGTAAAGGCGCGGTCAGGGGATGGCTTTGGTGATGATGCCGCCGCCCACGACAAAATCCGCTTGGTACAGAACCACCGCCTGCCCGGGGGTGATGGCTCGCTGAGGCTGGTCAAAGAGCACCTTGGCGCCGCCGTCCTCCATGGGATGGACGGTGGCGGGGGCCGCCCACTGGCTGTGGCGGATCTTGGCGGTGACGCGCAGGGGAGCGGTGAGGACGGGGAAGGGATACCAGTTCCAGTCCCGGGCCTCCAGTCCCCGGGAAAACAGCGCTTCGTTGGGACCCAGGGTCACAGTGTTCCGCGCCATATCCTTTTGGCACACATAGGCGGGGGCGCCCAGGGCGATGCCCAGCCCCTTCCGCTGGCCAAGGGTATAGTGGATGGCGCCCCGGTGCCGGCCGATCACATTCCCCTTCAGATCCAGATAGTCCCCGGGAGGATAGTCCTTCCCGGTAAAGTCCCGGAGGAAGGCGGCGTAATCTCCCTGGGGGACGAAGCAAATGTCCTGACTGTCCCGCTTCCGGGCGTTGTGGAAGCCCTGTTCCTCAGCCAGCTGCCGCACCTGCGCCTTGTTCAGCTCTCCCAGAGGGAAAAGGATGCCCGATAGCTGCGCCTGATCCAGACCGGCCAGGAAATAGGTTTGATCCTTGGCGGGATCCGCCGCCTTGCACAGCAGATACCGCCCGCTGTCCGGATCCCGGCGGATCCGGGCATAATGGCCGGAGGCCACGTGGGTAAAGCCCAGCGCGCGGGCCTTGTCCAGCAGAACGCCGAATTTCAGCGTCTGGTTGCACCGGATGCAGGGATTGGGGGTGAGGCCGGATTCATAGTCCGCGGCAAAGTGCCCGATGACCAGCCGGGCAAATTCCTCCCGGAAGTCAAACACCTGATGGCCAATGCCCAGCCGCCGGCAAACGTTCCGGGCGTCGGCAATGTCGCCGGCCTGACCGGGCGCCTGATGGTTGTTCAGCTGCATGGTGGCGCCGGTACAGGCGTATCCCTGCTGAACCAGAAGACAGGCTGCTACAGAGCTGTCCACACCGCCGCTCATGCCCACCAGAACGCGGCTGTTCTCCATCTGATTACCTCCCTCGTGACGGAAAATTCTTCTTTGCTTGGAGTATATCAGCGCCTGAATGGAATGTCAATCGGAAAAACCTTCCGGCCTGGGAACCGAAAAGGTTACGAAGATTTTCGGAATAACGCATTTCTTCACCAGAAAGTGACAAAATTCGCCGGGAACACGGTGTATAATACCGGGAGAAACTGGATGCGGAAAAAGAAGTGTTACAAAAATGTAATTATTTTCAAAAAAGGGGTTGCAATTTGTAAACGCATCTGTTATAATACCGTTACTTACATAAGAAGAAAAAGGAGTAAGTGGCTATGAAGAAGAGATTTGTATCTATGCTGCTGGCCGTTGTGCTGCTGATCAGTCTCCTGCCGGTCGCTGGAATGACAGCCTCTGCTGCTTCCATGTCCGTCAGCGAGCGGGCCATTACGGTTTTGAAGCAATTGGAAGGCTACAGACAGGAATGTGATGAAAGCGGCCATATCGGCTACGGCACCCGCTGCCCGGAGAAGGTTGTGAACAATAAGACCCACGGCTCCGGCAAGCATGCGGAAATGAAAGAGGTAGAGGCGAACGAGGCTCTGCGGGAAGAGCTGGAGAAGCTGGACAAGGCGGTGAACAGCTTTGCCAGCAAGAAGGGCATCTCCCTGTCCCAGAGCCAGCACGACGCTCTGGTGCTGTTCAGCTTCCAGAACGGCACCGCCTGGACCACCGGCACCGGCGACCTGCAGTCCGCGGTTGCCAATAAGGCCGACGGCAGCGAGTTCCTCACCGCCATCTGCAACTGGAGCACCTCCGACAGCAATCTGCGCCGGAAGATCGAGGCCAACATGTATCTGCACGGGGTGTACCAGACCTGGGCGCCCGGCTACTTCATTGAGGTCACTCTGGATCCCAACGGCGGTTCCATGAGCAGCTCCACCCTGCGCTACTACGACGTCAGCTACGACCAGGTTGTGGGTGTCACCCCCACCAAGGCTGGCAGTAAGTTTATCGGCTGGTATCTGACCAAGGAAAACAACAGCGGCACGGTGGATACCGGCGCCATGATTACCGAAATTGACAGAGATCTCAACGGAAAGACTTTGTACGCCCGCTGGCAGGACAGCGATTCCATTGTCTCGGTTTGGTATCTGATTAACGAGTCTGATCTGGCTTCCAAAACCATGTACACGGAACCCAACGGGAAGGCAAGAAGCGCTAAGATCAGCCAGCATATCCAAGAGGATGATACCATTCCAGTCTACAAGGAATATGTGGATGAAGACGGCGTTCGCTGGTGCAGAATTTCCGCAGACGGAAAACGGGAAGACTGGGTCAAGCTGAAGACCAACGTCAATGGCGGCAGCGTGGCGTCTGACTCCGGGCCGGATATCGACGTTACCGTTACCGTAACCAACAGCTATGTACGCCGCCGGGCGAACGCCACCATTTTCAGCGCCCAGAACGGCTCCTACAACCAGGGCGAGCAGCTCCGGATTATCAACACCGCCAACAAGGACGGCTTCCTCTGGGGGCAGGTTGCCAAGAACAGCGATGACGACACCCCTGTGGGCTGGGTGGCGCTGATGTACACCAACTTCGAATCGGTGAAGGACAGCGACAATGCTGACAACAGCTCCGTTGTGGGAAAAGCGCTGATCACGGCTACGGGCTACGTGAACGTCCGTAACGGCGCCGGCACCCACAATCAGATTGTCAGCGCCCTGCCTTACAACACCCAGGTGGATCTGTACGAGACCACCTATGTCAACGGCATCCGTTGGGGCCGCTGCAGCTCCGGCTGGTTCTGCCTGTCCTATGCCAAGGTCACTGACCTGGTGGATACCGACGACGAAAAAGGTACCGGCCTGATCTCCTACGCCTTCGCCGGAACCATGAAGGGCACCTATGTTTACGAAGCACCCGGTGTTGGCGCGGAACTGAAGAAAGTGAAGGACCTGGATGCCGGCACGGAAGTGATTGTCACCCACCTGACCCTGGACAGCAGCGGCCGAACCTGGGGCAAGATTTCCGACGGCTGGGTCTGTGTCACCGATGCCCAGGGCAACCCCGTTGACGTGAACCTGTACACCGCCAAGTTTGAAGTCATTACCGACAGCGTCAGCGTCCGGCAGAGCTACAGCACCGACAGCAAGCGGGTAGACACCCTGGTCGAGGGCGTGGAATTCAGCACCAACAAGACCATGCAGGTTGTGGTGAAGGATGCCACCGTCTGGGGCTACGCCGACAAGCTGGGCGAGGACGATCCCTCCTACGGCGGCTGGGTGAACCTGGACAGCCGGTATGTCCGCCGGGTGGATGCGCCCGATGTGGATTTCGGGGATGACGATGAAGAAGACAACGACGAGGAAACCGGCCTGATCGCCACCGTAATCAACACCGACAAGGTCAACGTCCGGATCACCGGCGCTACCTACGGCACGATTATCGGCTCCCTGCCCAGAGGCACCACTGCCAAGGTTCTGCGGGAGCGGGACGGCTGGTATGAGCTGGACGTGGATGTGGACGACAACGAAAAAACCGGCACCTGGGTCTCCGGCGTTTATCTGGACGTCCGGGAAGGCACCATTGATAGCGCCGATGACGACAGCGACTCCGACTCCGGCAGCACCGCCGTCAAGACCGGCACCGGCATCGTGGCCAACACCTACCGGGGCGTGAACGTCCGTACCGCTCCCGGCACCGGCAATGACATTGTGGGCATGATCCTGCCTGGCACCGAAGTGAAGATCCTGGAGGTCAAGCAGCATGGCGCCGCGGACTGGGGCCGTACGGATAAGGGCTGGATCTGCATGGACTATGTGACCATGCTCCGGTACGAAGAGATCTCCGGCAGCACCGGAACCAGCGGCGGAAGCACCGTCACCGGATCCGAAACCGCCATCTACACCGGTTATGTGAAGGAAGGCGTCGAGGTTGTCAATATCCGTAAGGACACCTATGAAACCGCGGACGTGGTCAGAACCCTTACCGCTGGTGATCCTGTGACCATTCATGAGGTTCTCACGGTCACGGAGGAAGAAACCATCACCACCGAAGATGACGACAACGCTGGCTCCAGCAGCACCGTTACTACCAAGACGTACTACTGGGCACGGGTCAACGACGGCTACATCCGGAATCCCGGCGACCACCTGGTTCTGCACACTCTGGATGAAAAGACCTACACTGTTACCGAGACGGACGCTCTGAAGATCCGCGCCAGCGCCCCCGATGGGGAGATTCTGGATGTTCTGGAGAAGGGCGACCAGGTGACAATCACCCAGGTGAAGATCATCAAGGGCAGCGTTTGGGGATACGCGGAAGTGGATCATGAGCTGGAAGGCTGGGTCAGCCTGGCTTACATGACCGCCGGCGCGGTAAACGTCAAGAACGAGAGCAGCGATGATACCAATAATAGTGGAACCGGAAACAATCTGGTCATCGGCGACACCGGCAACACCGGCACCGGCGGCTTTGTAACCAACACCGGCGGCTACAAGTACACCGGCACCGTGACCAATACCAACGAGCTGAATGTCCGGGCTACGGCTTCTACGGGTGCGGCCAAGACCACCACGCTGAAGGGCGGTCAGTCTCTGGTGATTTACGAGACGACCATTGCGGAGAACATGGCCTGGGGACGCTGCGATGCCGGCTGGGTCTACCTGTACTACGTGGATCTGTCTCCCAGCAGCGGGAATGCCATTGACGCCCGGGTGGTGTACAATGACAACACCATCATCTACTCCGACAGCGAATGCAGCTCCACCGTGGGCACCTACAGCAGAATGTCCGTAATCGACATTTATGAAGTGGTCGGCAAGATGGCTCGCACCGATCTTGGCTGGGTCAGCACCGACAACCTGCTGAGCTGAGAAGCTCCTGGATATCGAATCACCCCGCAGCTTAACGCTGCGGGGTGATTTTTGCTTGATACTCCTTGGGGAATGTGGTACAATGGCGAAAAAAGCAAATGGAGGTCAGACATGAGCAGAGCAGACGAGATTTACAAGGCTACGTGCCTGGATATCCTGAACAACGGCTTTTCCGACCAGGGAATGCAGGTGCGCCCCCATTGGGCGGACGGAACCCCTGCCCATACCATCAAAAAATTCGGCGTGGTAAACCGGTACAATCTGGCGGAGGAATTTCCCATTATGACCCTGCGCCGCACCTATTGGAAAAGCGCCGTGGACGAGCTGCTGTGGATCTGGCAGAAAAAGTCCAACCGGATCTGTGAGCTGGGCAGCCATGTGTGGGATCAGTGGGCCGGGGAGGACGGCACCATCGGCAAGGCCTACGGCTACCAGCTGGGGATCAAGCACCGGTATGCGGAAGGGATGTTTGACCAGGTGGATCGGGTGCTTTACGACCTGAAGCACAATCCCGCCTCCCGGCGGATTTTGACCAACCTGTATAACTTCCAGGATCTGCATGAGATGAACCTGTATCCCTGCGCCTATTCCATGACCTTCAACGTCACCGGGAACAAGCTCAACGCCATTTTGAACCAGCGCAGCCAGGACATGCTTACCGCCAACAACTGGAACGTGGTGCAGTACGCGGTGCTGACCCATATGATGGCCCAGGTGTCCGGTCTGGAACCGGGGGAATTTGTCCATGTGATCGCCGACTGCCATATTTACGACCGGCACATCCCGGCGGTAAAGGCCATGCTGGAGCGGGAGGGGTATCCCGCGCCGAAGTTTATTATGGATGAAAGCATCACCGACTTCTACGCCTTCACCAAGGACAGCTTCCGAATGGAGGACTATCGGTTCCATCCCTTTGACTTTGAAATTCCCGTGGCCATCTGAGGTAAGCCGATGGAACTGATTGTCGCTGTCTATGATGACTGGGGCATCGGCCGGGACGGAACGCAGCCCATTGCGTTGTCTGCCGACCGGAAATTCTTCCGGGAGACCACCCGGGGGGCAATGGTAATCGTGGGCAGGCGCACCGTGGAGGATTTTCCCGGGGGCAAGCCCCTGCCCGGACGGGAAAATGTGCTGCTGACCCGCAGCGGCCGGGCGTATCCCGGGTTCACCGTTTGCGCGAGTCCGCAGGAGGCGGCTGCCCTGGCGAAGAACGCGCCCAAAGCCTTCGTCATTGGCGGCGGCAGTATCTACCGGCAAATGCTGCCCTACTGCACCGCCGCCTATGTAACCAGGATCCACGCCAATCCGGGATCCGATACCTTCTTTCCCAATTTGGAGGAACAGCAGGGGTGGCGCCGGGCGGAGGTTTTGCAAACCGGCGTGGAGCAGGGCATCGCCTATGAGATGGTGCTTTACAAGCGGTTATTGCCGGAAGAGTCTTGATAAAGCGGCCGATTCTCCGCCAAAGGCGGGGAATCGGCCCTAAGGAAAGCCGCCCTCTGCTTTCAGCAGAGGGCGGCGCCGTATTATCCCTTTCTACGGGGGCGGACTTTGGAACCGGCGGACTTGGGCGGCCGGGAGGGAATTCCCGGCTTTTTGGCGCCGGTTCTGCCCTTTGGCTTTGGCGGCGGCGGGGCAGAGCCGCCGGATCTGGGGGGAACCGCCCGGATCAGGCATTTGGGGCCGGAGCCGATGAGATCCTCCCGGTGGGCTTTCAGCAGCGCTTCCCGCACCAGGTAGTAGTTTTTGGGATTGCGGTACTGGATCAGCGCCCGCTGCATGGCCTTTTCATGGGGATCCGTGGGAACATAGACGGTTTCCATGGTTCTGGGATCCAGACCGGTGCAGTACATCACTGTGGACAGGGTGGAGGGGGTGGGATAAAAATCCTGAACCTGCTCCGGGTTGTAGCCCATGTCCCGGATATACTCCGCCAGCTCTACCGCCTCCTTCATGGTGGAGCCGGGATGGCTGGACATCAGGGAGGGCACCAGATACTGGTTCATGCCGTAAAGCTGATTCAGAGCGAAGTATTTCTCCACGAATCGGTTGTAAACCCCATTCCGGGGCTTGCCCATGCGGCTGAGCACCGCGTCCGACACATGCTCCGGCGCCACCTTCAGCTGACCGGAGATGTGGTACTGCACCAGCTCTTTGAAAAAGGTGTCCTTTTTATCCGCCAGCAGGTAGTCAAACCGGATACCGCTGCGGACAAATACCTTTTTCACCCCGGGGAGCTTGCGCAGCTTCCGCAGCAGGGCGACATAGTCGCTGTGGTCGGCGTTTATGTTTTTGCAGGGGGTGGGGTAGAGGCATTGGCGGCCGCCGCAGGCGCCTTTGGTCAGCTGCTTCTGGCAGGCGGGGTGGCGGAAATTGGCGGTGGGTCCCCCTACGTCGTGAATATAGCCTTTGAAATCCTTGTCCTGAGTCATCTGCTGAGCCTCTTTCAGGATGGATTCGTGGCTGCGGGTCTGGATGATCCGCCCCTGGTGGAAGGTCAGGGCGCAGAAGGAGCAGGCGCCGAAGCAGCCCCGGTTGCTCACCAGGCTGAACTTTACCTCTTCAATGGCAGGGACGCCTCCGGCTTTGGCATAGCTGGGATGCCAGGCGTGCATATAGGGCAGGTCGTATACCGCGTCCATCTCCTGGGTGGTCAGGGGCTTCTGAGGGGGATTCTGCACAACAAAGGTCTTTCCGTAAGGCTCTGCCAGACGCTTGGCGGTGAAGGGATCACAGTTGCCGTACTGGATCCGGAAGGATTCGGCGTAGGCGCGCTTGCTGGTTTTCAAAACCGAAAAATCCGGCAGCAGAATGGTGGGCAGGCTTTCATCCAGCTGGGTGGTTTTGTACACGGTGCCGTCCACATAGGTGATGTCTTTCACATCCAGGCCGGAATTCAGCGCGTCGGCAATTTCAACGATGCTTCTTTCGCCCATGCCGTACATTACAAGATCCGCCTGGGAATCCAGCAGGATGGAGCGCCGCATGGTCTCCGACCAGTAGTCGTAATGCCCCAGCCGCCGGAGGCTGGCTTCAATGCCCCCCAGCAGAATGGGCACATCCCGGTAGGTCTGGCGGATCAGGTTACAGTAGACAATGGCGGCATAGTCCGGCCGCCGGCCCATAACGCCGCCGGGGGTAAAGGCGTCGGTTTTCCGCCGATGCTTGGTGACGGAGTAGTGGTTGACCATGGAGTCCATGTTTCCGCCGGAGACCAAAAACCCCAGCCGGGGACGGCCGAACACATCAATGGACTTGGGTTTTTTCCAATCCGGCTGGGAAATGATCCCTACGGAGTATCCCCGGCTTTCCAAAACCCGGCTGATAATGGCATGGCCGAAGGACGGGTGATCCACATAGGCGTCGCCGATGACGTAGACAAAGTCGCACTGGCTCCAGCCCCGCTCCTGCATCTGCTGGGCGTTGATGGGGAGAAATGGCATAGCGCTACCTCCTGGCGTTACTTGTGTTCCAGCTTTTTCTTCTTGCCGTCGGGCGTGAGAATGTAGGTATTCTCCAGCTGCCCTACCAGGTTGGCTTTTACGGAATCGATGTAGATCCGGCGCAGCTTGTCCCGCTCCGCCAGCTCTTCGGCGGTGAGGCCTTCTTCCTTTGCCTTCTTTGCCAGGCGGTTGATCCGGGCGATGACTTCATTCATGTTCATGACAATTCCTCACACATACCGGTGGATGACCACCGAAATTCGATCTTTTCTGGTTTTTCCGTTGATCTGGTGCAGCTGGATCTTTCCCAGCCCCCGGACGGAAATTTTGGCGCCTTCCGGCACCGGCTTGTCCGCTTTTTCACAGGGCAGGCCGTTGATGGCAGCCTTTCCCGCGGAGATATACTGCCCCGCCAGGCTCCGGCCGATGCGGAAACCCGCTGCAATGACGCTGTCCAGCCGCAGGGAGGCCAGGGTGTCCCGGATTTCCTTTACTTCCGGCGCCGGGATCCGCGCCGCTGTCAAAGCGATTTGGGTCAGACGCAGCTTGGTACGGCCGGCGGCGGTGAAGTTTTGCAGCAGGTAGGGGACGATTTCCCGGGTGACAAAAAAGTCGCAGCTTCCTGCCCCGACGCAGATGTCGCCCACCGCCTCCCGGGCGATTCCGGCGCCCATCAGCGCCCCCAGAAAATCCCGGTGGCTCAGGGGATCCCCCTGGAAAAATTCTGCCCGGAGGCAGCAGCAGGGACTGTCCGCCTCCCAAAGGGCGGTTTCCTCCAGATAAGGGGGCAGATAGATGAGCATATTCCGCTCCGCCTCCGGATACCCCCCAAAGGGGTACAGCCCCTCCGGCCGGCCGAAGAGACAGGCGGCCATATTCAGCTCCCGGGGGGACAGAAAGCAGGTATTGGCGGGAACGCTTCGGGTCATCCCCGCCTGAATCTTGTCCCACAGCTTTGCCAGCAGCAGCCGGTCTTCCGGGGTATGGGCGATTTTTTCGATTGCTTTACGATCCATGTTATCACCAACAGCAGTTCTTCTTGTGGTATTGTATCACATCTTTCTTCCGGTGAAAAGAAGTTTTTCTTGTACCCGTGGGGATTGTGGAGTATAATATTCCCATCTATGAAAAAGGAGAAACGGTATGACCATTGGGATTATTGGCGCCGGAGCCTCGGGAATGGCCGCGGCTTTGGCCGCCGCGGAGAATCCGGAAGCGCAGGTCATTCTCTTGGAGCGCCAGAGCCGGGTGGGGCGGAAGCTCCAGGCTACGGGCAACGGACGGTGCAATCTGACCAACCTCCATGCCGCCCAGGGGGGTTATCACGGGGAGGATCCCGCCTTTGCCCGGTTTGCTCTGGAGCGCTTTGCCCCGGAGAAGACATTGGACTGGTTTTACCAGCTGGGGCTGTTTACCCTGGCGGAACCCTCCGGCCGGGTCTATCCTTATTCCGACCAGGCCAATTCCGTGGTGGATGTGCTGCGCTTCGCGCTGGACAAGCCCAATATTCAGGTGAAGCTGGGCTTTGAGGTAAACCGTGTGCGGAAAACCCCCGAGGGCTTTCTGGTGGAAAGCCGGGAAGAAGGGCTGGTTGTCCAGCGGCTGATCGCGGCCTGCGGCGGCCTGGCGGGGACGAAGCTGGGGGGCGGCATGTCCGGCTATCAGCTGCTGCGCGCCCTGGGGCACCGGTGCACCAAGCTGCGCCCTGCCCTGGTGCAGATCAGATCCTCCTGGAAAGCCCTGCCGGGACTGAAGGGCGTGCGGGCAAACTGCCGCGCCCGGATCCTGCACGATGGCCGGCTGTACCGGGAAGGCGCCGGGGAATTGCAGTTTACCGAATACGGCCTTTCCGGGCCGGTAATTTTTGAAATCTCCCGGGATGTATGCCGGGAGCCGGGGGAATGGATATGCCGCCTGGATCTGCTGCCCCAGAGCGATCAGCAGACGCTGACCGAGGCGCTGATCCGGCGGAAGAGCACCGCCCTTCCCGCCGGGGAACTGCTTACAGGGATCCTGCACAACCGCCTGGGACGGGTGATCGTGCAGGAGGCGGGAATCGGCCTGAACCGCCCCATTGCTCAGTTGTCCCACCGGGAGCTGGGGCAGGCGGCGGAGCTGGTGAAGGGCCTGGATGTGTCCCTGACAGAGGCCATGGGCATGGATGCCGCCCAGGTCACTGCCGGGGGGATCCGCACCGAAGAATTTGACGAAACCACCATGCAGAGCAAGCTGGTGCCGGGGCTGTACGCCTGCGGCGAGGTGCTGGACATCGACGGCGACTGCGGCGGTTACAATCTCCAATGGGCGTGGAGCTCCGGCCTTCTGGCGGGCAGCCACGCGGGAAGGACAGAAGCATGATCAGACTCAGAGAGATCGCCCTGCCGCCGGAGCACAATGCCCACCAGCTGCAGTTTGAAGCGGCGCGGATGCTGCGGATTTCCAACTCGAAAATCCGAAAGCTGCAAATCGTCCGCCGCAGCATCGACGCCCGGAAAAAGCCGGATGTGAAGATCATCTATACCATTGATGTGGCGGTGGAGGGCAGCGAAAAGCAGATTTTAAAGCAATGCGGCTGCAAGCGCGCCGCCCCGGCGCCGGTGCGCTTTTATGCCCCGCCCAAGGGGATCCGGCCGCCGGCGCAGCGGCCGGTGGTCATCGGCTTCGGCCCGGCGGGGATGTTTGCGGCGCTGATTCTGGCCCAGGCCGGGTGGAAGCCGCTGGTGCTGGAACGGGGAGAGGACGCGGTTTCCCGCCATGAAAAGGTGGAGGCCTTCTTCCAAACCGGGCGGCTGGACACCGCCAGCAATGTGCAGTTCGGGGAAGGGGGCGCCGGCACCTTCTCCGACGGAAAGCTGAACACAGGCGTAAACAACCCCCGGATCGGCTGGGTGCTGGAGCAGTTTGTAAAAGCCGGGGCGGGGGAGGACATTCTCTACGACGCCAAGCCCCATGTAGGCACCGACGTACTGCTGACGGTGGTGCAGAATCTGCGCAGGCGGATCCAGGACCTGGGAGGCGAGATCCGTTTCCGCACCCAGGTGACGGGGCTGTGCCTGGAAGAAGGACGGCTCACCGGGGTAAAAACCGCTGCGGGGGAGGTGATCCCCTGCGGTCAGGCGGTGCTGGCCATTGGTCACAGTGCCCGGGATACCTTCCAAATGCTGGAAGCCGCGGGAGTGCCCATGGAGCCGAAGCCCTTTGCCATGGGCGTGCGGATTGAGCACAGCCAGAGCAGTGTGGATCTGGCGCAGTACGGCAGGGAGAATCCGGCGCTGCCTCCGGCGGACTACAAGCTGGTGGAGCATCTGGCGGACGCCGCGGTGTACACCTTCTGCATGTGTCCCGGGGGATACGTGGTGGCGGCGGCCTCGGAGGAAGGCCGGGTGGTCACAAACGGAATGAGTACCTCCCGCCGGGACGGGGAAAACGCCAACGCGGCGCTGCTGGTGACAGTGAATCCCAGGGACTTTCCTTACGAAGGGCCGCTGGGGGGAATGTACTGGCAGCGGGACATTGAGGAGCAGGCGTTTCAGGCCGGGGGCGGCTACCGTGCCCCTGCCCAGAGGGTGGGCGACTTTCTGAACCGCCGCCCCAGCACGGAAGCCGGCGGGGTGAAGCCCACCTACCGTCCCGGGGTGGTGTGGTGCGACCTGCACCAGGTTCTTCCGGAAGCGCTGACCGCCCCCATAGAGGAAGCGCTGCCCAGACTGGGGAAAAAGCTCCAGGGCTTCGACCATCCGGACGCGGTGCTGACCGCCCCGGAGACCCGCAGCTCTTCCCCGGTGCGAATCCTCCGGGATGAAAGCCGTCAGTCAGCCATCCTTGGGCTGTATCCTGCCGGCGAAGGGGCGGGCTACGCCGGGGGCATTATGTCCGCGGCTGTGGACGGGATTTTGACAGCGGAAGCCATTTTGGGAGGTGCCTATGGAAGAGAAACAAATTAACCGACAGCTGCGGCGGCAGTTCCGTCCCATTGGCTGGGGACTTTTGGCCTATTACGGAATTCTGAATGTTCTGGTGATCCTGGCCATGGTTGTGGATATGGTTGCCTGGATCGGGAAGCATCCCTGGGAGACTGTGTTCACAGGGATGGATCCCGGCAGTCTCCTGGATAACGGCTGGGGCTACCTGCTGGCCATCGGCACAGGGTGGGTGATCCTCCACGCCTGGAAAGGGGGCGGGTACCGGTATCGGAACGTTTACGCAAAAACGGCGCCCATGACCGGGAAAACGGCGCTGGCGCTTTTGAGCCTGATTCTCGGCGCGCAGATGGTCAACGGCCTGTGGGTGTAGCTGCTGGAGGCGATCCTGAATCTCTTTGACCGCTCGCCTTTGGAACAGATGGAAGGGGTCTCCGGCGCCTCCGGCACGATTTCCATGTTCCTGT
>CALXDT010000065.1 GCA_944387125.1 uncultured Oscillospiraceae bacterium
AGGTGAAACAGGCCCTGTCGAAAAAATTCTACAGGCAGGGCTTTGGTTGGTGTACGCTTTTTTCGCTGAATCGGCCCCTACTGATACAAAAATATTACAAATACTTCTCTATTTCTCTCTTGACATCTCACCATTAGACTTATTCCACCGCCATCTCCACGCCCCCCTGGGGACGGATGGAGAGCACATGGCAGGCGCCTTCTCCAAGCACCGCGTCAATCCCGGTTCGGAAGGCTTCCAGAAGATCAAAGGGGACAAAGGCCTGCACCGTGCCCGCAAAGCCGCCCCCGTGCACCCGGCAGGCGCCCCGGCCGGCCAGGTAGTGCTCGCACAGCGCCAGCGCCACCGCCACGTCCTGGTGGGCGGTGTACCCCGCGGGGATGACGTTCTGTAAATACATATAGGAGGAATGGCCGCTTTCCCGGATCAGCTCCAGGAACCGGTCAAAGTTTCCTTCCTTCAAGGCGGCTACCTGCAGGGGCACCCGCTGGTTATCCTGATAGAAGTGGATGGCCCGGAGCACCGCCCGGTCGCCGCAGGTTTTCCGCAGCTGAGGAATCCGGGCATAGAAGCTGTCCTGGGGGATCTGGGTAAGCACTTCCTTGCCGAACTGGGCGCAGACGGCCTTCATCTCTCCGGGAATGGCCGCGTACTCGTCGGTAAGATCCGCGTGGCTGGCCTGACTGTCAATGATGCACAGGGCGTGTCCGCAGGCGGCAAAGTCGAAGTCCACCGGCTCGATCACCGGGTTTTCCCTGTCCAGGAAGTCGATTGTCACCAAATTGCCCACAGCGGAGGCCATCTGATCCATCAGGCCGCAGGGCTTGCCGAAGAACACATTTTCCGCGTACTGGCCGATTTTGGCAATCTCCGGCTGGGAGACCTTCCCGTCAAAAAACAGGTGGTTCAAAATGGTGCCGATGAGCACCTCATAGGCGGCGGAGGAGCTCAGGCCGGAGCCGGGCAGCACCGAGGAAACGCAGTACGCGTCGAAGCCCTGCACCTGGCAGCCCATCTGGACAAACCGGGCGGCCACGCCCCGGATCAGGGCGGGGGTGGTGTTGATCTCCCAGTCCACAGGGGTCAGGCTGGAAAGCTCCACCACGCTCATGGGGTAGCCCTGGGAAAGGATGCGGATGGTATCGGTGCCGTTGCGACGCACCGCCGCCTTGGTATCCAGGTTCACCGCGGCGGCCAGCACCCGTCCCCGCTGGTGATCCGTGTGGTTGCCGCCGATTTCCGTTCTGCCGGGGGCGGAGAAATAACGTTCCGGACTTCCGCCGAAAGCGGCGGCAAAGCCCGCATCCAGGGTCTGCCGCTCCTGAGCAGACAGGTACAGTGTTGCTACAGACATAGATGGATCCTCCCAAATGATATATTCACCGCCGCCGAGCCGCGGCAGCTGATTCCTACGCCCTTATTATACATAGGGGCGTGGGAAAAGGAAAGCCCTAATTTGAACTTCCGGAAATTATTTTTCTAAATCCTGGAAATTCCCATAAGGCAACCGCTTTCCTGAATCGAAATAATTTTTGAAAGCGCTTGCCGCCCGAAAAAGCGCCCCCGGGGCGGCTACCGGAAGCCCGGGGCTCATTTTTCCCAGTCAAAGCCCTGAAAAACCGGAGCGCCGGTGTACCGGCCGGCCTTCCGCTTTCCTCGGAGAACCTCCAGAACGGCCTCCGCCATGGCTTCCTGCTCGCACTCGCCGGGGTAGACGGATATGGGCGCGATCCAGCCGCACCGGGCCTGCACCCCCTCCAGAATATCCTCGTAGCGCATCAGGCCGCCGGTCAGGAGGATGGCGTCTGTCTTTCCCTCCAGCACCGCGGCCATGGCGCCGATGGATTTGCACAGCTGATAAATCATGGCGTTCCAGACGGTGACGGCTTTCCTGTCTCCTGCCTCCACCATTGCGTGGATCTTCGACGCGTCGGAGGTGCCGAAGTGGCTGACAAAGCCGCCGGAACGGGAGAGCATGGCGCGCATTTCCCCGGTGGTATGCCCCTGATCCAGGTATTGCAGCACTTCCATCACCGGTATGGAGCCCAGGCGGGTGGGGGTAAAGGGGCCGTCGCCGCCGGCGCCCTCCGTGCTGTCGATCATGCGCCCCTTTCGGTGGGCGGTGGCGGTGATGCCCCCGTCCACATGGCAGACGATCAGGTTCAGATCCCCATAGTCCTTGCCCAGCTTCCCGGCATGGATGGCGGCAATGCCCTTCTGGTTCAGCACATGGGTCTGCGCCCGGCGGTAAAGCCCCGCAATCCCCGTAAGCCGGGCATAGTCGCACAGCTCGTCCACATTGGTGGGGTTGACGGTATAGGCGGGCTTTCCGTAAGCGGTTCCCAGATCATAGGCCAGCATAACGCCCAGCTTCGCCGGGTGGTCGCTTCCGCCCAGGTCGGCGGCGGTGTCCCGTGTCAGCCGGGAATCGATTTCCATCACCCCGGATTTCTGGGAATAGGCGCAGCCGCCCCGGCCCACAAACGCGTCCATGTGGGCCGGGGTCATGCCATGGGACTGCAAAAAGTCCAGCACCACCTGCTTGCGCAGCGGCATCTGGTCATTGGTGGTGGGATATTTCAGCAGCTCCGGGGCGTCATGAAAAATACTGTCGGTATATACGTTTTTCTCATCTTCAAAATAGCTCACCTTGGTGGAGGTTGAGCCGGGGTTGATCACCAGCAGTTTGATTGGTGCATCCATGGTAACGACCTTCTTTCCAAAGGAAACATCGGCGGCGGAGAACCCCCGCCGTCAAAGGCGCGAACGCGCGCCCCGATTTTCGGCAGCGCCCGGAACAACCTGAGAAACGGCCTTGTTCCGTATCTATCATCATACCACTTTTTCCGGAAAAAGGAAAGGGGCGTTTCCCCGGGAACGCCGCCTTTTGCCCTTGTTCCATCCCCGGCAGAGAAATGTCCCGGAGCATTGGATGGAGTTTTAAGCAGATTTTCAGAAAGGGGGCTTCTCAAAATCGGTCAATGGCATTAAAATGATATTGACCGAATCGGTTTGCGGAGGTAACGGTATGAACGAACGATTCTTTTCCCTGCCCGCGGAGAAGCAGCAGGCGATTATAAACGCGGGCTATCGGGTGTTTTCCCAGAACGCCTATCAAAACAGCCCCATGAGCCAGATCGCGGAAGCTGCCGGCATCAGCAAATCCCTGCTCTTTCACTACTTTCACAATAAAAAAGAGCTGTATCTGTTCCTGTGGGACAAATGCGCGGAAACGACCATCGCGTATCTGACAAAGTACGGCTGCTACGGGCAAACCAGCCTGTTTGAAAGCATGGAAAGAGGCATGCGGGCTAAGATGGAAATCATACGCCTCTATCCCCATATGGCGAACTTCACCATCAAGGCTTTTTACGAAAAGGATCCGGACATTTCCGCCGCCATTCAGGAGAGCTACCGCAAATACTTTCACCTGAAAGCGGATCAAACACGGCTGAACCTGGATCCGGAGCAGTTTATTCCGGGGCTGGATATTCCCATGATGTACCGTGAAATGTATTGGGCGTCGGAGGGGTATCTTTGGGAGATGGTTCAGCGGGGCGATGTGGATATGGATCAGCTGGAGCAGGACTTTTCAAGGCTCATTGATTTTTGGAAGAGCATCTATCTTCGGAAGGAGTGACGGAATGTGGAGATCATTAAAACCACACGGCTTACCAAATACTACGGCAAGACAAGGGGCATCCTTGGTCTGAACCTGACGGTGGCACAGGGGGAATTCTTTGGCTTCATCGGGCCCAACGGCGCCGGAAAGTCCACCACAATCCGCACATTGCTTGGGCTGATTTCCCCCACATCCGGCCGCGCCAGGGTATTCGGGAAAGATGTCGCCAAAGAGAGGACGTCCATTTTGCAGGACATCGGCTACCTTCCTTCCGAGGCGATGTTTTACCCGGGAATGAAGGTGAAGGAGCTATTGAAGCTGTCCGCGGATTTGCGGAAACGGGATTGCGGCGGGGAAGCGAACCTGCTCTGTGAGCGCTTGCGGCTGGATCCCTCCCGGAGGATCGGGGATCTGTCCTTCGGCAACAGAAAAAAGGCCGCCATCGTCTGCGCTTTGCAGCATCGGCCGAGCCTGCTGGTGCTGGACGAACCCACCAGCGGACTGGATCCGCTGATGCAAAAGGAATTTTTCGACATTCTGCGGGAACGGAACAGGGAGGGCGCGACGATTCTCCTGTCCAGCCACATTCTCTCGGAAATTCAGCGCAGCTGCACCCGCGCGGCAATTATCCGGGACGGCAGAATCATTGCCTGCGACAGTGTGGAGGTTCTGTCCAAAACAAGCGCGAAGCGGGTAACGGTTCACGGCGCGGCAGACCTTTCCCGCCTCAGCGGCATCCGTGACAAAAAAGAATCGAAAGAATCGGTCAGTTTCCTTTACAGCGGAGACATGGGCAGGTTGCTGCGGGCGCTGGCTTCCGGTCAGGTACATGATCTTACGGTAACGGAGCCGGATCTGGAAGAGATTTTTCTGCACTATTATGAAAAGGGCGGTGAGACGGTATGACCCTTGTCAAGCACGAACTGCGTCAGGGCAAAACCTCCTTTTTGATCTGGACGGCTTCCATTGGATTTCTACTTGTCATCTGCGTTTTTCTGTTCCCGGAAATGAAAGGGCAGATGGAAGGCGTGAGCGATGTGTTTGCCTCCATGGGTTCTTTTACCCAGGCCTTCGGCATGGATCGTTTGAACTTCGGAACGCTCATCGGGTTTTACGCCGTTGAGTGCGGCAACATTTTGGGGCTGGGCGGCGCGTTTTACGGTTCTCTTTGCGGAGCCGCCATTCTCAGCAAAGAAGAAAAGGACAAAACCGCGGAATTTCTGCTGACCCATCCTGTCAGCCGCAAAAGGATTCTTACGGAAAAGCTGATTGCCGTGCTGCTTCAGATCACCGCCATGAACCTGATCCTCTATGCCCTGGCCGTTGGCTCTGTGGCCGCCATCGGCGAGGAAATCCCCTGGAAAGAAATCCATCTTTTGCATCTTGCCTATTATCTGCTTCAGATTGAGCTGGCCGGAATCTGCTTCGGCCTTTCGGCATTCCTTCCCAGAGGCAGCGCCGGCGCAGGTCTTGGCATTGCCGCCATGCTGTATTTTCTGAATCTGATTGCAAACATTTCCGATTCCGCCGGGTTTTTGAAGTACATAACGCCCTTTGGATATTGCGAAGGCGCCGACATTGTATCCAATGGCACGCTGGACGCCAGAATGGCTTCCCTGGGCGCGGCCATAGGAATCGGCGGAATCATCATCGCTTATGTGAAATACACAAAGAAAGATATCCATTGACTGCTGCCCGAATCCCGGAAAAGGGGCTGATTCCGCAGGCACTACATGAATGCGTACGAAACAACGCCGAACGCCTTGGGAGCCAAGGGGTTCGGCGTTGTTTTTTACCCATGGAAACGCATCGTCCCCGAGACGAATCGGCAGGTTCCGGAACGGGCTCCCCATTCACAGTAAATCTTAAATAAATGCCAGCATCTCGCCCCTTGCGGGACAACCGATGCGCAAGCATATCCATACCCATGATCCGAAGTCCTTCCTGTATGGTGGCACACTGCGAAAGCCCTGGGCATTTCATTAAGAACAATCCGCCCTTTGCTCTATAAAATTCCGAATATATTTTTTGGGAGTACAGCCATGAACTTTTCGGAAGAGCTGAATGAAATAACTCATATCCCGGAAACCGCTTTCGTAGCAGGCAGAAGAAACACTGCCTCCGTGCACCAGTAAACGGCAGGCATTCTGAAGCCGCACTTCGTTTAAATAGCGCAGATAAGTGGAGCCGGTATTCCGGCGAAACCATGTGCAAAAATAATTTTTTGTAAACCCCACAACGGCAGCCGCATCCGCCAGGCTGATCTCCTCAGTAAAATGCTTCTGCGTCCAGCGCAGGATTTGATGAAGGGCGTCGTTTCCTTCATAAGTATCGCTGCCGGATGCAGTGGGCATCTGTTCGGAAAGCACCTCCAAAATCTCCAGCAGCATTCGGGTTCGCGCGATTGGCTCGGAATCCCGGCGGATCATCTCCGTCACCAGCGCAAGGATACGGTCAAAATGCGGACAAACATGCGGCAATCCCATCAGGGTTTTTTTGATTGCTTCAGCAGTTCATCCAATTGGATTTGACATCAACTGAGTCGATTCATATGTTTGTAAACCGGTATGCAGATGAAGGCTTTACGGCAGTTATCAACAACGCGGGAATAAATCCAATCAATTGGATTGAAAACGTGGAAGAACACGACTTGGAAGAATGCATCAAAGTGAATCTTATCGCACCGGCCTTGTTGCTAAAGGGATTTGTGCCATTTATGAAGCGGCAGAAAAAGCGCTTTCCGCAAATACGCAATGCCGAAGCCTGCAAAACCAGGCCGGCAAAATGAATATTTTGTTTGCATTGGCAAATCCAATTCTGGGAGCATCCTCGGCCATACCGCTGGCCGGGGATTTTTT
>CALXDT010000066.1 GCA_944387125.1 uncultured Oscillospiraceae bacterium
AAGTGCTCCCCGACCCCTGCCGGGGGCCTTCCTTTCTTGTCTCGGCAAGAAAGGAAGCAAAGAAGCCCACCGGGGAGGCGCTGAAGGCTGGGGAAGCTCTGATGAAATCGGCAAGCGCGGATGCCGAGAGATTTTGCCTCAGCCGAACCTTCAAAAAGTGGAGGAATCCTGTATGGATTTCCCACTTTTTGAAGGGCACGAACGGGGCAAAAGATCCGGCATTCCGCCGAAGACGATTGATTCAGAGGTTCCCTAGACAGAAGATTGTTTGGATTGGATTTCAGACCATGGCCGTAAGACCAACCGTTTGGATGGGGAACGCTGTACCAATATGGGGCACAGAAATATCCCTTGCTGCGTAACGTCGATAAGCATATAAAATGTGCAGCTTTCACCGGAAATCTTCCCAGAATTGCCGCTTCGGCGGCAAATTCTGGGAACGTTTTCGACGGTCTGATGCGCAAAACAGCGGTGCGTTTCCCCCTTTGGGGGAAACGCACCGCTGTATCTGCAACGGGAACCGCGCCCGGGATTTACTTTCCTTCCTTGTTCAGGGCGATGGCGATCAGGGAAGTGACCAGCAGCAGATAGGGGTAGAACAGGTTCCCCATCACCTGGAAGGCCGAGAGGGTGCAGCCCATTTCCGAGGCGGCGGAAATGGCCAGAAGCATCTGGGCGCCGTAGGGGATGATCCCCTGGAAGATGCAGGAGAAGGTATCCAGAATGCAGGCCGCCCGCTGGGGGGTGATGCCGTAGTCCCGGCACATCTCCCTGGCAATGGGGTTGGCCATGACAATGGCCACGGTGTTGTTGGCGGTGGCAATGTCCATGGCCCCCACCAGCAGGCCCATGCCCAGCTGACCGCCCCGGGGGCCTTTGAACAGCCGCCGGATCAGGCTCAGCAGCGCCGCGAAGCCGCCGTATACCCGGATCAGGGCGCACAGGGCGGCCACCAGAATGGCCACCATGCTGGTCTCAAACATTCCCGCGGCGCCGGCGCCCATGTTGGCCAGCAGCTCCGTAGGCGGGGTCTGGCCGGTAAGGAGCATAATCAGGCTTCCGGCGGCAATGCCTGCGATGAGCACCACAAATACGTTGATTCCCGCCACGCCTCCGGCCAGCACCAGCACGTAGGGGATGATCTGCACCAGACTGTATTCATGGTTGATGGGAACGGTCTCCCGGCCGCCGGTAAGCAGCAGGATCAGCGCCAGGGTGGCCAGGGCCGCGGGAAGGGCGATGCGGAAGTTTCCCCGGAATTTATCCTTCATGGCGCAGCCCTGGCCGTTGCAGGCGGCGATGGTGGTATCGGAGATAAAGGACAGGTTGTCCCCGAACATGGCGCCGCCCACCACGGTGCCTACGCACAGGGCGCCGTCAAAGCCCGAGGCCTGGGAGACCTCCACGGCAATGGGCACAATCAGGGTAATGGTGCCCACGGAGGTGCCCATGGCGGTGGACACGAAGCAGGCCACCAGGAACAGCACCGCCACGGCAAACCGGGGCGGGATCAGCTCCAGCAGAAAGTAGGCGACGCTCTGGGCGGAGCTGCGCCCCACCACCCCCACAAAGGCGCCGGCGGTGAGGAAGATCAGCAGCATGGTGATGATGTTCTTGTCCCCCAGCCCCTGAGCCATCCCTTCCAGCTTGTCCTCAAAGGGCAGCGCCCTGTTCTGCAAACAGGCCACCAGAATCGCCGCCAGAAAGGCGATGACAATCGGCACGTTGTAAAAGCCCATGGGAATCTTCATCCCGTACTCAAACAGGATCCCCAGCCCCAGATACAGCACCAGAAACACGCCGATGGGCAGCAGCGCCCAGGGATTTTTCTTTTCCATCTCGTTTCCTCCCGGTTTTGGTTCATCTTCTGTTCAATTTACCACGGCCAAGGAAGAAAGTCAACGAATCGGGGAAAAAAGTCTCCGGCCAAAAACCCACGGAAAAAACCTTCCGCTTCGTTACAAAAAATCCTTGCGAAAGAAAATTTTCGCTGTATCATGGAAGAGAAAGCCCTTCTCCAGGGGCTTCACAGCCGAAACAGGATCACGCAGGAGGGAGCATTATGCGCGTTGCAATTGTCGGTTCCAGAACCTTGCTGGTAAACAACATGGAAAAGTATCTTCCGGAGCATGTTACGGAGATCATCTCCGGCGGCGCCCGGGGGGTGGACGCCTGCGCCAGGGAGTACGCACTGTCCCACGGGATCCCTCTGCGGGAATTCCTGCCGGACTACCGAACCTACGGCCGTTCCGCGCCGCTGCGCCGGAACATCACCATCATCGAAAACGCCGATCTGGTGGTGGCCTTTTGGGACATGGAGTCCCGGGGCACCAAGTTCGTCATTGACCAGTGCAGGCTCCGGGGGATCCCGGTACGGGTCTACACAGGCCGCCCGGGAAAATAATGGGTACTGAATCACACAAAACAGCTTGAAAGCCAAGGCTTTCCCCTTGCTTTTGTGTGATTCGGGTGCAAGGTTTTTGCTCTAAAACGAGCAAAAACCGTGCACCTGCTGATCCGGCACTGCGCCATGCCGGATCAGATACCCATTGATTTCTGCCTGAATTCCATAAAAGCGGTTAAAAAGAGCCGCTTTTATGGAATGACACACCGAAGGTGTGTGAATCAGTGGTGATAACGACTGATTCAGCAGACATGAAACAGCACCCCGGATTTCGCCGGTTCCCGGGGGCTTTTTCCGGTTTTTTTCCGGCACTTCCGGGATTTCGACAAATTTTATTCCCCCCATGTGCTAGGATGTACACAGGCCGGTGGGGCGCAGACGGATCACCGCAACCAGCGCGTCATCCTCTCCGCCGCGGCCTCTCTCCAGAATTCTCGCCGCCAACTCCCCAGGCGGCGCGTCAGGAGTCAGCTCAGGCAGGATTTGGGCAACCTCTCCGTCCACTCCGTCGCTGAGCAGCACCAGTACCTCCCCCCGGCGAAGGGACAGCTTCCGCACCGCCTCTTGGGTTTCCCCCAGGGAAATCCCCGGCGGTGGGGCGGCTGTCCCGATTTTTTCTGCCCGTCCCCGGGTCATGAGATAGGAAGGGGCGGCGCCCCATTTATACAGGGTCAGAAGCCCTGTGTCCAGATGCAGGTGGACAAGATCCACCGCCACGGCCCCTGCCGCGCCCCGAAGCACCAGCAGGCTGTTCAGCGTCCCCAGGGCGTGCTCCGGGGGAAATCCGGCGGTCAGCATCTGCCGAAGCAGCCCGGCGGCGGAATCCGCCTCCCGGGCCGCCCCCAGTCCGGTGCCCATGCCGTCGCACAGCAGCACAAAATACCCAAGATCCGTTCCGGGGAAGGCCAGGCATCGGTCGCCCCCGGTTCCGTCCTTCCCCCAGACCCGGGCGGATACCTCCACCCGGAACCCCGGGGCGGTCCCCTCCCGCCGCCGGGGCAGGCTGTCCGCCAGAAGCCGCAGATAGGCGCCCAGAAACCGATACTGCTGCACCACCGCCCCCCGGTATTCCTGCTGCCGGGCCCGCTGAGCCTTCATGGCCCGCAGCTGCTCCTGGGCACGGCGCAGCTCCGGGATCAGCCGCCCGGCCTTCCGGCACTGGGCATCCAGAGGACCCTCCAGCAGCTCCGGGGTGATCCGGTCCTTTTGGGTGCAGCCGCCCCGGGCGGAGCAGCTGCCGCAGGCCCGCAGACGCACCTTTTCCGTCAATGCCTCCCGGTCAATGGGCGGCGGCTCCAGCTCCTGAAACAGCCGCGCCGTGCTCTGGAGCACCTGGGCGCCCAGCTCCAGCCGCACCTGCGCCATGCCCGAGGCGCTGCGCCGCTGAACCGGCGTGGGCCGGGGCGGCGCCAGCGCCCCCAGGGCGCCGCCCAAAAACAGCCCTCCCGCCGCGAACAGATCCTCTGTCCGCAGCAGCGCCATCACCAGCAGGCACACCCCTCCCGGCACCGCCAGGCGCTGCCAGGTTTTTCCAAAGGGAATCATCCGTCCCAGCCAGGCCACGGACAGAACCGCCGTCATGGGCAAGGGGGTGATCTGCGCCAGATCCAGCGCCGCCCCCGCCAGCGCCGCCTCGGGAAAGGCGCCGGCCACGGTCATCAGCCCCGCCGCCACGTATCCCAGCACCAGCCCGGGCGGAAGCTCCACCTGGGCCAGCGCCAGCACCCCCACCGCCCCCACCAGCCAATCCGTCACCGGATCCCGGCAGGCAAAGGCCTGGGTGAACAGCATCCCGGACAGCAGCGCCAGGGCCACCCACAGCCCGTACACCCCCATGGAAACGGTTCTGTGAAGCACAAGCCCAAAGGTCAGGGCTGTGGCGGCGGTGAGCAGGGCGGCGATCATGGGAATCATCAGGGGATGCTCCCGGGCCTCCTCCTGTCCCCCCAGCAGCAGCGCCAGCGCCAGTCCCGCCGCCGACCAAACCACCCCCGGCATCCCGGCCTGTCCCCAGAAAAAGGGATAGCCCGCCATGGCCCCCAGGCAGATGAGCACCGCGCCGCTGCCTGAGGCGGCGCAGATCAGCCCCAGGCACAGGGGCAGGGGACTGTTTTTCAGGCTGGCAGCGCTGAGAAGAAAGCCGCTGCCCAGAAAGGCCAGCACCCGCCCTCCGGCGCGAAGCCTGGGATCCAGCAGCAGCCGGTGCAGACTTCGCTGCCCCCGGCGCAGATAGGTTTCCACGGACACCATCATTCGTACCACTGCCTTTCGTAAAAGTTGGGACGCATCCGCCCTTGGGGAAACACTTCCCGGAAAGGGGAAAGATCCGGAATGCCGGCAGTTTCCGGGTCTTCCGCCGCTTTTGCTTGGATTCAGGCGGGCTTCCGATCCTCCCCGCGGGAGGCTTCATGGACAAATCCTACCACGGAGGGGAAAAATAATCCGTCGGAATGAGAATCGGCGGAAAGTTTCTTGCATCCCGGAGGCAGCGGGTGTATAATGGGTGCTATATCGCCGGGAAACCCCGGCAGCGGGAGGATCGGCCATGGCTGTGGAATTTGAACTGAAATACCGGGCGGATCCGGAGCGCCTCGGCGCCCTGGCCCGGAGATATCCGGCGCTCTCCCCCATCCAGATGGAGACCGCTTATTTTGACACCCGGCAGGGGGATCTGTCCCGCCGCCGGTGGATCCTCCGCCGCCGTCTGGAAAACGGCAGGGCGGTCTATACCTGCAAAACCCCCGGAGAAGGGGGCGCCCGGGGAGAATGGGAAACCCATGGGCAGACCCTGTCCCAGGCCATAGAAGCATTATGTAACCTCGGCGCCCCGGCGGAATTGCTGACCCTCACGGCTCCGGGGGTGGAGCCGGTGTGCGGCGCCCGGTTCACCCGGCTGGCAGGGCGGATTGCCCTGGAGGCCGCGGTGGTGGAGCTGGCGCTGGATCAGGGGGAGCTGCTGGGCGGCGGCAGATCCCTGCCCTTCTGTGAGGTGGGGGTGGAGCTGAAGGAAGGCGCCCGGGAAGCCGCCGCCGCCTTCGGCCAGGCGCTGGCGCTGGCCTACGGCCTGGAGCCGGAGGAAAAAAGCAAGGCCCAGCGGGCGCTGGCGCTGGCCGGCCGCTGACAACACTGCCCAGGAGAGAAACATATGGCAAATCTGGAATCCCTGTTTTCAAACTATGACCGGCTGATGCTCTTTGACACCGAGACCACCGGACTGAACTTTTCAAGAGACGAGATCATTCAGCTGGCCGCGGTGGTGGTGGAGCCTGCTCCCGGCGGCTACCGGGTTGTCCGGGAGTATGATGAACTGGTGGCACTGTCCCCCGGGGGCTTTGTGCCCCCCAGGATTCAGCAGCTCACCGGCATCTCCACCCAGGATCTTCTGGAGCGGGGGCTGCCCAAGACCCGCATCTGTCAGGACGTGTCCGGGATGATCGCGGGGAACACCCTGCTGCTGGCCTACAACGCCCACTTCGACCTGAGCTTTTTGTACTATCTGCTCCTGGGCTATGGGGACTGCACCGTGCTCAAGGGCAAGGACAAGCTGGATCTGCTCACGGTCTACCGGGATCGGAAGCCCTATCCCCACCGGCTAAGCAACGCCATTGCCGCCTACGGCCTCACCGGCCGGGTGGTCAACTCCCACCGGGCGGTGGACGACGTGCTGGCCACGCTGGCGGTCATGGTGGAGATGGATCGGGAGCGGGACGATCTTTTGAATTATGTAAACTTATTTGGATACAATGCCAAATACGGCATTGGGGGCAAGGCCATTTCCTCCGTTACCTATCGTCCCCAGAGCTTTGACCCGAAGGAACCGCTGTATCGGTGTTTGTAAAAATCTGAGCATTTCCCTGCGGGGGCGGTTTTTGGGAATGGTGCGTTTTTGGTTTGGCTTTTTCGTGAGACGAACTGCGGTACCCTGCCGGGGGCTTATTTCGGTATGGTTCAGCTTCAGCAAGGGTTTCGCTGGTCATCCCTGCCGGGGGCGTTCCTTTCTTGCTCCGGCAAGAAAGGAACGCCCCGCAGGGCTGACAAGGTTCGTTCTTTTAAAAGCCAAACCTAAGGAACCTCTGAATCAATCGTCTTCGGCGGAATGCCGGATCTTTTACCACATCCGTGCAGTTCAAAAAGTGGGAAATACATACAGGATTTCTCCACTTTTTGAAGGTTCGGCTGAGGCAAAATCTC